>JBEKKI010000003.1:0-147451 GCA_050010795.1 Occallatibacter sp. | reverse complement strand
CCCGCAACAAAGTGCTCCATCAGCCGTTGCTGTTGGCTCCAGAGCAGACGGCTCTTGTGCATCTGCGCCATCCTAGAAACCCTAGTTCTTCGCTCGTTATCTAGGACAGCCCCTTTTTCTTTTTATTTTCCGGTCCTCCTGGAGGGGGTTTGTGGTTCGCAGTTCGTCGTTCGCAGTTCGTGGTTCACAGTTCACAGTTCGCAGTTCGTGGTTCGCAGTTCGTGGTTCACAGTTCACAGTTCGCGTCCGCTCCGGCGGACGTTGGCAAGTTGGCGGGTTGGTGCGGGACTGGAGTCCCGCACTACAGCCGGTCTGGAGACCGGCGCTACAAAGAGGCCGGTGGGTGGGCAAGTTTGCCGCACCTAAGACAAGTGTAGCGAGTTGCGCGAAATAAACTGCAAACTTGACAGGGAACAGGGATCAGGGGTCAGGGATCAGAAAAACAAAGACTTAGACCTGTGTGGGCCAGGCGGCTTGGGAGGCGAAGGGCTTGACGGCGAGTGGGGTGGACCCCTCACTGAGACAGTTTTGATTTTGACAGTTCGCGTTTGCCCGCCGGGAGCTCCGCAGGGAAAGAAGCGACACGGAAGCGAGGGCGCTGGGACGGAGGCAGGGTTCGCGTGACGGAGGATTTGTGCGCAAAAAAAAACGGCACGAACGGTATAGCTGTTCGTGCCGGGAGGCCAGTGACGCAAACTACTTCCGGCTCGGAGGCATGAATCGATGACCTCCACAACCGGAATAAATACACCTTAGCATAGATTGCGAAAAATGCAAATACAAAATTCAAAATCTTTTTGATGATTGCAGGGTCAACCTTTCGAATGAGAATTCATCTAAGGAGCGCCGATGAAGAGGCTGATCGCCGGAGTTTTTGGGGAGCGGGAAGCCGAATTCCAGCCCCAGGCCGCGCCTTCTGAATGACGATAACCCATTCAAAATAATATGTTTACTTATTCCATGAGGGCGAGAGGGCGTGTTCGGCGGTGAAGGCGGAGCCGAGGCCGCTTGCCTGCCCCGGCCGCGCCGCCGAGGCTCAGAAGGCAGAAGAGGCGTGTGAAAAACGCACGTTACAATACCGCAATATGGGAAAACATCCAGAAATACAGAATTCCGGAGCGAATTCGCCGGGTCATGTTTGGGTAGTGGCTGTTTAGTGCGTTGAGCCCCAAATTCTCCTACTCTTCTTCCTCCAAGAATTTATCGACGCGAGGTATGCCCCGGTGGGAGGATTAGGGGCATAGAGACCGAAGTGCGTAACGCTTGGACACAAATTAGAACGCTGGTCGTGTCTACGTGGGAGAAGGTATCGGCCATGGAATCGCGATTCCATGATCGCCTTTTCCAACGATGGCCTGTGCCCATGCGTCTCGCAGGTGCCCTATTGCGAGGGGTCTACGCACTCTTTGTTGCGCCTGCGTTCGCTGTCATTCTGGCTCTCCTATTGGTTGGCCTTGTGATCTCCGACAAGATTCCATTTATCGTCTGGTTCTCAGTTGCATCCGCGTGGATTGTGGCGACGGTTTCTATTGCCAAAGTGCGGTGGGTCAACGAGCAGAGAATTGTGCGCAGAATTTTGCTTGTGTTTTGCTCGGCGGCGATTATGGCCTTATTTGCACATTGGTACATCACTTGGTGCTTGACAAGTTACGCGGAGTCTCAAAAGAAGAAGGACATCCATCCAGCAGAAACGTCGTCTGACCAGGTTGCATACGAGGAAATGAAAAAGGCGGTCAAAGACGAGCTTGCGCAATTAGCAAGCGCAAATACTCCGACTGTTGTCCATCGCGAAGAGTTACCAAATATCTCTTTAGCCCTGGTGCATCCCGACGATCCAGCCTTAATTCTGAACGATACATCCTCTGCAATCGTGCGAGATTTCTTGTATTGGTATGAACTGTGGGACTTAAGTGTAATCCAGAATGGACACGCGATAGTGTTGCCCATCCCTGCTGCTAAGGGCGATTGGATTCGCGCCAAGGAAAGTGCTGGGCCAATGGAAATATTTCAGAACGTCAAGAAGGGCGATCACATCTCTGGGTTCATCGGGGCCTCATGCCCGAAATGTAAGCGGAATGAATGGATATACGTCGATATAGTTTTTGGCACTGGGGGATGGTATGTCAAATTGACTGACCAAGAGTTGAAAGAAATGGAGAAGAAGACTTTTACCCTTCCGATTGATTATCCTCTTTCGCGGCGAAAACAAATAACGCAGTTCCAGTGAACACGACTTTATGCGGCGGCAGTGAGTTTCTTGTATTCCAGCACGGGCACTTCAACTAGCTTCATTTGGCAATCAACTCCGCAATCGTCCAGACGTGGTTCTCAATTCCAGCCTCCATGCAGGGTGTGACCTTTAAGCTGGAATGAACCCGGCGCCAGTTGTAGTACGCAAACCAGAGAGCATACGCAGCTTCAAGATTCTCCCATTTCTTTGAAAACGCATTCGTTAGTCAAGTCATGCGGCGCATTCCCATGTGGATGCTGAGATTCTGGCGCTCGACGTGAGAGGTGCAAAACTGCTTGTACTTCGGGTATCCCATAACGGGGACTGAGACCGCCTGCGCAACTTCGCCGGGGCCTTTGCGGTTGTTCGCTCGTTACGCGGCCAGATTCTGTGCCTGGGCAGCAAGGTCGAAGTCCTTCTCGGTAATGCCGCCGGCCGAGTGCGTGACGAGGGCGAGCTTGACGCGGTTGTAGCGGATATCGATGTCGGGGTGGTGGGCAGCGGCCTCAGCGGCCTTGCCGACGCGATTGACGAAGGCGAGCGCGGCAACGAAGTCCTTGAACTCAAAGGTGCGGACGAGCTCGCCGGATTCGATTTGCCAGCCGGGCAATTGGGAGAGACGTGCTTGGGCGGCCTGTGGGGAAAGGACGGGCATGGAAACCTCCGATGGAGGAGATTGTACGTGGCGGGAGGCGAGGGGAACAGCGAATAGGGAATAGGGAATAGGGAACGATGGACAGTGAACAGTGGACAGCCGGCCAGGAGGCCGGCGCTTCAGGTTGAGGCACGAGGACGCGGTGCGGGTGTGGACGCCCGCACGACAGCCGGCCAGGAGGCCGGCGCTACAAGCGGTTCAATTTCAGACTGCTCTCTTTGCCGATGAAAAGTAGAAACCCAGCAGGATCGTGAAGCCCACGGCCAGCACCACGAACGAGACGATCATCGGGTAAAAGATCGGGAAACAGCCCATGCGGCCCATGACTGCCATCAGGCTCGCGAGTTCCACGCTCATGATCGCCAACAGGGCCAAAAGTGCCGGCGCCAGCGCGTAGCCGGCCGGTTTCCTGCGGAAGAGAAGAATTGCGGTGATGCACAGGGCGGGCAAGAGGAACGCGAGGTCCAGAATATGGACGAAATTTACAGGCTCGTTGGTGGCGATGACGCTTTGAGGGATGGTCCCCGCCAGGAGCGCGGCAACGTCCTCGCGCAAATCGAAGAGGGCGGTTGGCAGGGAAAGCGCGAGGAAGGCAATGGCGATGGTCTTTCGCGGCGCACGGGGAGCATAGGCCTGGGCGACTTGCTCGAGACGGATAAACGGCACGCTGAATATCGCAGCGTAGAAACACAGACTCAAAGTGGCGCAATAGACAAACATCATCGCGTTGAAGTGCACCCCGAACGCGTAGATGACGAAGTTATAGAAGAGGTAGCCTTGCGCGCCCAGCCAGACCAGACGGGCGGCGACCGATCCTCGCCAGGCCATGAATCCGCTGATGAGCAGGACTGGCACCACCAGGAACAGGTCGACGATGTCGCTGGCGATGGCACCGGCGCGTGTATAGAGCGTTTCGCGCGCATAGGTTGCCGGCCACCAGATTCCCGCTACGGCCGTGAGGGCGGCCAGGAGTGCGACGGCGACAGTACTCCACAGAATCGGATCATGAGGCTGTTTGGAAGTCATGGATGTGGATACGAGAGCCTGGACGAAGAAGTTCATTAAGAACAGGGATCAGGGGCCAGGGGTCAGGGATCAGAAAAGCAGGGACCGAGGGAACAGGGGTCAGGGATCAGGAGTCAGGAATCAGGAAAGTCGAGAGCAGGGTAGGCGGCTCCGCGGCTAGGAGGCGGCCTGGGAGCGGCTGATATCGAATGTGGAGAAGCGGGTGTGCTGGCCGCTGATTTCGGAGCGGAGCTCCTGCCAGAGCTCGTTGGGGATCTTGAGGAAGACCTCGACAACGGCGGGATCGAACTGGGTTCCGGAGCAGCGCAGGATCTCTTCGCGCGCGGCATCGAAGCCGCGGGCCTTTCGGTAGGGCCGGTCGCTGGTGATGGCGTCGAGGGTGTCGGCCACGGCAAAGATGCGGGCCCCAATGGGGATTTCACGGCCGGCGAGGTGATTGGGATAGCCATTGCCGTCGTAGTGCTCCTGATGGCAGAAGACGATTTCAGCGGCGCCGGCAAGGAACGGAATCTTACGCAGCATGTTGTAGCCGCGGGAGCAGTGCTCGCGCATCAGGGCCTGCTCCTCCACGCTCAGCCTGCCGGGCTTGCGGAGGATTTCGTCGGGGATGGCCATCTTGCCGATGTCGTGCAGGAAGGCGCCTCGGGCGATGATCTTGATCTCTTCGGGCGGAATGCCCATAGCGCGCGCCAGGGCGATGGCGTAGGCGGTGACGCGCTTGGAGTGGCCCTCAGTCTCAGAGTCCTTGAGATCGAGTGCGTCGCCGAGCGCCTCGAGCGTGACGTCGTACGAGTGCTCAAGGTCTTCCATGGCGTGGCGCAGCATCTCAGTGCGAGCGCGCACCATTTCCTCGAGGCTCTGGTGGTAGTTCTGGGTTTCTTCAAGTGCCTGGCGGTGGCTGAGGGCGCGTTCGACGGTGGACAGGAGCTGCTCACGCTCGAAGGGCTTGAGGAGGTAGTCGTAGGCGCCGCGGCGCATGGAGTCGATGGCCACGCTGATGTCGTGCACTGCGGTGACCATGACAACGGGAAGATTGGGCTGCAGGGCGTGAATGCGCTCGAGCAGGGCGATGCCGTTGACATCGTTCATGACGATGTCAGTAAGCACCAGGTTGAAGGTGTTCATTTCGAGGGCTTCGAGGGCGTAGCGCCCGTCGGAGGCCTGCTCGACCGTGTAACCCCGGCGTTCGAGGGCGGCGGCGATCATGGTGCGCACGGGCGGCTCGTCGTCAACGACGAGAACGCGCGCCGGCTTGCGCGCACGCGTGTCACTGTCGTTTCGCGTACTTCCCGCAGCGCTCATCGCCTTCAAGTCTGCTAAGTTCAACGCCAAAGTGGTGCCTCCGCCGTCAGGATCCGGTATGGCCCACGAAGCCCGGTGATTCCCCGTGTCTTCGTTGCGCGCACCCTGGGTTCCGGCGATGCTCGATCCCGGCAAACCCACCAAGGCCCTGGCTCTACGCGAAGCGTCACCCCAGAGTATTGGACGGCGCCGCCCGCTGAAAGACCCACAGAATTAACGAGATATCGACCGAGCCCCTCGGCCGCCTGATGACATAGGGAGCGGACAGAGGAAACTCTTTTGGAAAGAGTATCATCCGGGGTCCCCCTCCTCAATCACCCGAACGTGGCAAAGTGCTGAGACGAACCTGCAGCTTCACTTCCATGGATGTGGCATGTCTGCGGAAGGCTTTTTTTCGGCGATTTCCGCGTAGGCGATCAAGACATCAGCGGTGACGGCGTCGACAGTGGAAGCAGGGCAAACGGCCAACGGCAACCCGCAGCGCGGAGCGGTTATGAAGACTTTGTTGCGCGCTTGGCGCGGCGCGCCGCGGCCCAGCCTTCCTTGGTGAATTGGTGGGCGCGGCCGACGGCGAGCGCGTCGGCGGGCACGTCTTTGGTGATGCAGGAGCCGGCGCCGACGTAGGCGCCGTCGCCAATGGCGACGGGCGCGACAAGCGTGGAGTCACTGCCGATGAAAGCGCCTTTGCCAATGCGAGTGAGGTGCTTCGAGACGCCGTCGTAGTTGCAGGTGATGGTGCCGGCGCCTATGTTCGAGCCTTCGCCGATCTCCGCGTCGCCGAGGTAGGTGAGATGGTTGGCCTTGGCGCCCTTGCCGAGGCGAGTTTTCTTTGTCTCAACGAAGTTGCCGACGTGGGCGTTTTCGCCGATTTCGCTACCGGGCCGGAGGTGGGCGAAGGGGCCGATGCGGGCGCCGTCGGCGATGGTGGAGTCCTCGAGGACGCAGCTTTGCAGGACCAGCACGCCGTTGCCGAGGGTGCAGTTTTCGATAACGGAGAAGGAGCGGATGCGGCAATCGCGGCCGACGCGCGTGCGGCCGAGCAGCTGAGCGAAGGGCTCGATGACGGTATTGGGACCGACCTGGACCTCGGGATCGATGACGTTGGTATCAGGACGATCGATAGTGACACCAATCATGAGGCGCGTGGCCGCCGGCCGCCGGGGCGCGTCGGACCGGGACATACGTTTCCTTGCTGTTGCGGCGGTCTGCGCCTTCGATCTTCTTCTCGCGTTTGTCGTCATGTGACTTTCTCCTGACGTCTGGGCCGTCGCGGCCGTCGCCGAATGTGCAATGTCGCGGAGTGCATCGCAAACAATGAATTATTGTTGCGCTGCGCCCTGCGCGCCGGGCGGGCCCGAAGGCTGCGGAATCGTGATGTCGATCGGCGCGGGCGTGCCCATGCCAAGCGCGTCGAGGCCCGGCTTGATCTCAGACTCGTTGCCCACGACCAGCACGGCGAGCTTGCCGGGATAAACGTACTTTTTGGCGGCCGCAGAGAGATCGACGAGCGTGACTTTCTCGATCGCCGCGCGGTAGGTCTCAAGATAGTCGGCCGGATAATCGTAGAACTCAAGCTTCAGGCGCTCGTCGAGAACTTTTTCCCTGGTGTCGTATTTGAACAGGAAGGAATTGAGGATGTCGTCTTTGGCGCGCTCAAGCTCGTCCTGGGTGAAGGGCTTTGTGTCGAGGTTGGCGATTTCCTCGAGCGCGGACTTGGTCGCGTCCACGGTTTTCTCGCTTCTGGTCAGAACCTCAACGCGAAACGGTCCGGGGTGGTCGTAGGGGAGCGAGAAGCCGCCGCCGACAGCATAGGCATATGCCTCGCGGGTGCGAATCCTTTGGAAGAGCCGGCTGCCGAAGCCGCCGCCGAGGATCTCGGACATGACCGCAAGCGTGGGGACATCGGGATTGCGGCGGTCGATGCCGAGCTCGACGATCTGCACGTTCGACTGGTCGACGTCGGATTTATTGATGAAGTAGAGGCCGGGTTTGGGGCCGGGGAAATCGTCGTGGCGAGGCGGCTCGGGAGTGACCGGCGGCAGGCCCTCGAAGACGGCGCGAATCCTGGTCTCCATTGCAGCGGCGTCGAAGTCGCCAAAAACGCCGATGATGAGCTTGCCCTTGATGGTGCGGTCGTGCCAGGCCTGGAGGTCAGAGAGCGTGATGGCGCCGATGGTGGCCAGTTCGGGCTGGCGCGTGTAAGGGCTGTTGACTCCATAGACCAGCTTGCCCGACTCGCGATCGGCGATCCCTGCTTCATCGTCATTGCGGCGAACGATGGAGGTGGCTGCCTGTTCTTTTGACAGCTCGAGTTTTTCCGCATTGAATTTGGGATGAAAGAACAGGTCCATGGCGAGCGAAAAGACCTGATCGCTGTCGCCTTTCAGCGAATCCCAGGAGAGCTGAGTGGAATCGTCGTCGCCCGCGGTCTCGATGTGCGCGGCTTTGGCTTCGAGCAGGTCGTCCATGGCGTCGCCGTTCATGGCTGCGGTGCCGCTGGTTCGCCAGCTGTCGCCGTAGAGGCCGACCAGGCCTGTCTTGGCGGGATCTTCATCGCGCGAACCGCCCGGAATGAGCACCGAACCGTAGATGAACGGGAGCTCGTGATCTTCCTGGAGGAAGATGACAATGCCGTTTTTGAGCTCGATGCGTTTGGGCTGCTGGGGATGAAACTCGTGGAGTTTGGGGATGGGGATTTGTTCCCAGGGCTTGGATTGTTGAGCAGGAGACGTCGCCGGAATTGCGAAAGGCGCTAACAAAACCGCGAGCACGGTCAACCGTCCACATAACAGAGTTCGTGCTTTTCCACCCTTTCGCCAAGTTTTCAAGAAGCAGGTCCTTCGACTCCGGTCGCCATGGCGACCTTCGCTCAGGATGACAGAAAAGTGTGAGGCAACCGCTGGTTTGGTGGAATGGCAGGCGAAAGGCAACCGCAGATCCTTCGACTCGTCTGCTGCGCAGACTCGCTCAGGATGACAAGCTTGAGGGGTGGACTGACCACTGTTCACTGACCACTGTTCACTCTGTGTTTTCATTGCGCACCTCCGTCTTTCTTCGGTTCGGCGGGCGGCGGCGCCGTTTCGATCTCCGCGCTGGTGCGGTTTGAGGCGACAAAGATCTTGTTAGCTACGCGGCGAATGTCGGCCTTGGTCACTTTATCGATCCGGTCGAGCTGCAGAAACAGCTCGCGCCAGTCGCCGTAGCGCGTCTGGTAGTCAGCGAGGGAGCTGGCCAGGCCCTGGTTGTCGGCGAGGCCGCGAAGGATGTCGGCGCGCGCCCGGGTCTTGTACATCTGGAGCTCGGCGTCGGTCACGTCCGCGGTCTTGAGTCTTTCAATCTCCTTGTGAATGGCGTCGCGCATCTCCGCCGGGGTGTGGCCGGGGAGCGGGACGGCGCCGAAGAAGAACAGGCTCGGATATTTTTCGCCGGGAAAGGGACTTTCGCCGACGGCCTCAGCCGCGATCTGCTGCTGCTCCACCAGGCTGCGGTAAAGGCGCGAAACGCGGCCGTTCGACATGATGTCGCTGATGGCGTCGTAAACAGCATTGTCGGGATCGTGATAGCTGGGCCGATGATAGCCCTCGAGGTAAATCGGCTGGGTCTGCTCGCGAATGACGACCGACTTCTCGGCAAACTGCGCGGGCTCGTCGGTGGTCATGTCCTCGGGCTTAGGGCCGGCAGGAGCACGGTCGAAGTACTTTTCGAGCATGGGCAGATCGGTTTTGGGATCGACGTCGCCAACGATGGCGATGACGATGTTGCCGCCCGCGTAATACTTCTTATGGAAGGCCATGGCCTCAGTGGCCGTGATCTGGCCGACCTCAGTGGGCCAGCCGATATCGCTGCGACCGTAGTTGTGCGCCACATAGGCGGTGGCAAGAAACTGCTCTTCGAGCCGCCCGATGGGGTTGGAGTCGACGCGCATGCGCCGCTCTTCCATCACCACGTCGCGCTCCTTGTAAAACTCGCGCGGGACCGTATCCGCCAGGCGGCTCGACTCCATCCAGGCCCACAACTCGAGGCGGTTTTCCGGCATCGACCAGAAATATTGCGTGTCGTCAAGCCCGGTCTGGGCGTTCAGATCGTGCGCGCCATTGGCGTCGGCAACCTCAGTGAACTGGTTGGGGATGACGTATTTCTCGGCTTCGGCTTGGGCATCAACAAAAGCCTTTTCGAGGATCTTGAGCTTCGCCTCGTCGCGGCCGACGGGCTTCAGGTATTCGGCCTCGTAGGCATTATTGGCTGCCTCCACCTTGGCGAGTGCGACTTTTTCCGCCGCGTAATTTGAGGTGCCGATCTGGCTGGTGCCCTTGAAAGCCAGATGCTCGAACATGTGCGCCAGGCCGCTCTCGCCGGAGGGGTCGTCCACATCGCCGGCATCGATGAACGTGGTGTAGCTGAAAACGGGCGCGTCGTGACGCTCACACAGGATCAAAGTGAGCCCATTGGGAAGCACCTTGACGGTGATCCGTCTTTCAAAGCTCTTCAGGTCCTGAGCTCGTGCGCCGCTCGAAGCGGCCAAAGCCAGCGCTACCGCCAGCATGCTCGCGAAAAAACCAAGGGAAACCCTGTTGCGCATCCAACCTCCTTCAATGAGGGAAACCGATCGACCCGCTCTCTTAAATTGACGCTCTCTACCAAGCTATTGCCCGCAGCCGGGGGCGTCAAACGCAAACGGTTTATCGGCCCGGCCCGGAGACGGCGCCCGACTGCCTGGAATTTGCCCACGGCAGCGCCGCGCAATTTGCTACCTCGTTATAATGAGTCCGCAACTAGCCAGAGGAGACGCGATGCATCCATCGGCGCATCGATGGGCGAACCCGATCCTGTTCGTCTGCCTGGCGCAGGCCGCGTTTGCGGCGCCTCCTAAGGCCCCGGCCAACCTGACCGTCGCGGAGTTCGATACGCTGGTGGCTTCACTGCGCCAACAGAGCGATGGAAAGGCGGCGCGCGGGCTTGCGCGAGTGACGCTCAAAGAACGAGCCGGCGCGGACCAGGTCGCCCGATGGGAAGCGGATTTCCAAGGCAGCCGGGCTCGCGAGGCCCTGCTCGCCGTGACGGATGCCTCGGCATTTCAGAATCCTCCTGCGGCTGAGATTCTCCACAATTCTCAGCCTGACCCTGCCGCCGCGCAGCAGATCGTCGCCAAGGCCGTCGATTACGTGAAGCAGGTGATGCCGAAGTTGCCCAACTTCTCGGCGCTGCGCGCCACCACCTCGTTTGAAATCGCCACGCAGGCGCAACTGGATTCGCAGAAGCTTATGGGCAATCTGGTTCAACAGAGCCACAAGGCGAAGCCCAGCTATCAATCGCTGGGTCCGGCTGAATCAACAGGAATGCGCGACGCGCAGATTTTCTGGACGGGATCGAACTCCAAGCTGGTGACGAATCGCGAAGGTTTCGAGGTGACGGAATCGCCGGGCGCGACCGCCAGCCAGGGCGACCAGGGATCCCTCAACATGGTAACAATCGGCGAGTTCGGACCGATCCTTTCGGTCATCACGCTTGAGGCCTTGCCGGACCAGATGGCGTGGAACCGCTGGGAGCAAGGCCCGGCCGGCCCTCTCGCGGTCTTCGACTATGCCGTGCCAAGGGCTCGATCTCATTTTGCGGTTGAATTCAATTTGAACGAGCCACCGGATTTTCCCGCATATCATGGCGAGATCGCCATCGACCCGGCAAGCGGAGCAATCTTTCGCATCACGATCGTGGCCAACATGCATGATCCCGACACTCTGCGCCAGGTTCACCTCATGGTCGAATACGAGCACGTGACGATCGGCGGCGTCCCCTATATCTGCCCGGTTCACGGCGTCGCGATGGTGAGCCTTCTGGATCAATATGCGGATGAGAACGCGCAACCCCCGCCCATTCCGTTCAAGGTGACAATCAACGATGTTTCATTTACTCATTACCATCTGTTCCGCTCAGAGTCGCACGTGCTGAACGGCGCTATCGGACGGTGAAGGGACGCGCGATACAGCGGAGGTTTAGAGCGGGCGCGCAGAGCCGAATTGGCCTGGCGAGAGCAGGCCCAGAGAGGAGCCGCGCCGCAGCAAGAACGGCCGACGCTATAGGCAAGAACGGGCGACGCTATAATCGGGGGTATGGCGTCGAGCGCGCAACCCGGGATCGCGGCTGCCGAACCGGCGTGGGGCATGGATCGAGCTGCGCCGGAAGCAGCTGAAAAGCTCGGCCAGCTGGAGGCGCGGCTCAAAGAGCTGGGAAGCCTGATGGTGGCCTACTCCGGCGGCGTGGACTCGGCGTTCCTGGCGGCCACGGCGCATCGCGTGCTGGGCTCGCAGATGCTGGCGGTGCTGGCCGACTCCCCTTCCCTCGCCCGGCGCGACTTGGAACAGGCCGTGGCCTTTGCCCGCTCGCTGGGAATGCCGCTGCAGGTGGTGACCACAGAGGAGCTGGACCGGCCGGAATACCAGCGCAACGACGCGAATCGATGCTTCCACTGCAAGGATGAGTTGTTCAGCGTGATGAGCGAGCTGGGCGCGAAGCTGGGATTTGCGCAGATCGCCTACGGCATGAATGCCGACGACACGAGAGACTATCGCCCCGGGCAACGCGCCGCCGAGCAGCACGAAGTGTTGGCTCCGCTGGCCGAGGCAGGACTGACCAAGCTCGATGTTCGAGGGCTGGCCAAGGCTCGCGGCTACCCGGTGTGGGACCGGCCCGCAGCGCCGTGCCTGAGCTCGCGCGTGGAATATGGCCGTGCCGTGACGCGTGAGGTTCTTGAGCAGGTGGAGCGCGGCGAAGAAGGCCTGCGGCGGCTGGGATTTCGCGAGCTGCGCGTGCGCCACCACGGCGAACTGGCGCGCGTTGAGATCGCCCGCGACGAGTTGCCGCGCGCGCTGACGATGGAGATGCTGGATGCGATCACGGCGGCGCTGAAGCAGGCGGGATTCAAGTATGTGACGCTCGATTGCTCGGGGTTTCGGTCGGGGTCGATGAACGCTGTTCTGCCGGCGGATGTGCTGGCGCGACGCGGGGCATAGAACGCGATCTCTTCCCTGCCCCGCCCTCAGACAATTTAGAATCACAAGGCGATGCGAATCGGCTATCTGGAGTGCTTTTCCGGGATCAGCGGTGACATGCTGCTGGGCGCGCTGGTGGATGCTGGCGTTCCCTTCAACGTGCTCGCCGACGCCGCGGCTGCGTTGAACGTAGGCGCGCGCCTGGAAATGCGCAAGGTGAGCCGGGGCGGGCTGGCGGCGGTGAAGGTGGACGTGATCTGTGACGAGGGGTCAGGGGTCAGGGGTCAGGGATCAGAAAGACAGGGACCCGGGGACCAAGGGAACGAGGGAACGAGCGAGCGGAGCCATCACGCGCACGACCACCGCGGGCAGGGATCAGGGGTCAGGGATCAGGGATCGGAGCATGAGCAGGGGCATTCGCATGCGCCGCATCGGTCGCTGTCTACGATCCTGGGGATCATTGACGCGGCGGCGCTCAACGACGCGGTGAAGCAGCGCGCGGCGCACGCCTTCCAACTGCTGGGCGAAGCAGAGGCCGCGATCCATTCCATTCCCGTTGAGCAGGTGCACTTCCACGAGGTGGGCGCGGTGGACACGATTGTGGACATTGTGTGCGCGGCGGCCGGATGCGAGGCGCTGGGAGTGGATCGATGGATGGCCTCAGCGCTGAACGTGGGAAGCGGCACCGTGAAGTGCGCGCATGGAACACTGCCTGTGCCGGCGCCGGCGACATTGGCGCTCGTGGGCGATGCGCCGGTGTACTCCGCAGGACCGCCCATGGAGCGCGTGACGCCAACAGGGGCAGCGTTGTTACGCATGCTGGACGCGGAATACGCGGCGCTGCCGGCGATGCGCGTGCATGCGCGCGGGTATGGAGCGGGCGGGCGCGATACGCCGGGCGAGCCGAACCTGCTACGGATGCTGGTAGGCGAGGCACAGGAGGACGCGGCCGCCGCCGAGCCGATTGCAGTGATTGAAACCGTAATCGACGATGCAACCCCGCAATTGCTCGCGTATGTGAGCGATCTGCTGATGGAGGCGGGTGCCTGGGACGTTTACCGAACGCCAGTGCAGATGAAGAAGGGGCGCACAGGAGTGCAGATGACCGTGCTCTCGAGCCCCGAACTCATGCCCACGCTCCGCGAGATGCTTCTGCGCGAAACGACGACGATCGGCCTGCGGTGGCGGCTTGAGAACAAGCTGACGTTGGCCCGCGAATTTGTTGAAGTCGAGACGCAGTGGGGCAAGGCGCGGATCAAGGTGGCGCGCTGGCCCTCGGGAGATGTGGCCAATGCGTCGCCGGAGTTTGAAGTGTGCCGGAGCATCGCGCACCAAAACAGCGTTCCGTTGAAGCGCGTGATGCAGGAAGCGATGCGCGCGTATGCTGAGACGCAGCGCGCGGACGCAAACATTGCGCATGGGAACGTGCAGGAGAAGGGACGCTGATGGATCGCGCGCAGATTGAATCGTTGTTGACCGAAGTACACGCGGGATCGACGAGCGTTGCCGAAGCGCTGGAACGGCTGCGTAATCTGCCCTTCGAGGATTTGGGCTTTGCCAAGGTGGATCATCACCGCGCGCTGCGCACCGGGATGCCGGAAGTGATCTTTGCCGAGAGCAAAGCGCCGGCGCAAGTGGCGGCGATCTTTGCGCGGATGGCCAGCGCGGGCGGAAACGTGTTGGCTACGCGCGCGTCGCGCGAGGTGTTTGAGGCGGTGCGCGAGGCGGAACCTCGGGCGGAGTTTCACGAGACGGCGCGGGCGATCACGCTGAAACAAACCGAGCCTGCCGCCGGCAAAGGAACCGTAGGCGTGGTCTGCGCTGGAACAAGCGACCTGCCGGTAGCCGAAGAGGCTGCAGTGACCGCACGGCTGATGGGCAACACGGTGGAATTGGTTGCCGACGTGGGCGTGGCCGGCATTCATCGCCTGCTGGCTGCACAGAACACGCTCAAATCGGCGCGCGTGCTGATTGTGTGCGCCGGAATGGAAGGCGCGCTGCCCACGGTTGTGGGCGGGCTGGTGCAGGCGCCGGTGATCGCCGTGCCCACGAGCGTGGGCTATGGCGCGTCGCTGGGCGGCGTGGCGGCGCTGCTGGGCATGCTGAATACCTGCGCGCCGAATGTCTCCGTGGTGAACATCGACAACGGGTTCGGCGCGGCGTGCATCGCGTCGCTCATCAATCACTTATAGATACATACTCGGATTTCGCGATTCGCCACGCGCGCTTCGCGTTGAGGCCCGAGTACCGCAATCAGGCCCGGTTGCCCGGAACCCGTGATCCCGGTCACTGTTCGACCCTTCTTTAAATCCCGATCATGGTTATTTATATGGTTCGCGCCGGCGTGGCGTGTGGAGGAATGTGTGACCGGTTCCCGATTGCCGATGTGGCGGAGGGTGTCGCAGATCTTCTTTCTGCTGCTGTTCCTTGTGCTGCTGGCATTCACGTCGCTGCGCGGAGTACCCGGAGCGACGAGCAACATCCACCTAGGCGCGCCGGTTCGCCTGTTCTTCGAGTGGGATCCGTTGGTTGCAGTGGCCAACGCGATCGCAACTCACGCGCTCTACCGCGGTCTGTTGTGGAGCCTGGTCATCTTGCTGCCAACGCTGTTTCTGGGCCGGTTTTTTTGCGGGTGGATTTGCCCGCTGGGTACGCTTCAGCACTTTGCGGGAAACATGCCGTCGGAGGCGAAGCGCGGGAAACAGCTCATCGAGTCGAATCGCTACAAGCGGTGGCAGACGATCAAATACGTGGTGCTGACAGCGGGATTGGTGGCCGCGGCGTTCGGATCGATGGTGCTTGGCTGGCTCGATCCTTTCAGTCTGCTGGTGCGCTCGATTGGAATGTCGATCCTGCCGGCGTTCAACATCGCCGCCCGCGCCGTGCTGGTTCCGCTCGAACAGAGCCGGGTGGGCGCGATCAAAGCGACGGGCGAAACGATTCACATGATCCTCAGCGCTCTGGTGCTTGATGCGCGGCAGGCGC
This sequence comes from Occallatibacter sp., assembly GCA_050010795.1. GTDB lineage: Bacteria > Acidobacteriota > Terriglobia > Terriglobales > Acidobacteriaceae > Telmatobacter. The sequence goes on along the minus strand of JBEKKI010000003.1, from coordinate 132,267 downwards.
ACTTCGGGCAGGGGCTGGTGCTGGGGATTCTGTTTTTGGCGATTCTAGCGGCGAGCCTGCGCGTGACGCGGCTGTGGTGCCGCGCCATTTGCCCGCTGGGCGCGCTGCTGGGTGTGGTGTCGCGCTGGAGCGTGCTGGGCCTGCACAAAGATGCGGAGAAGTGCAACAACTGCAATCGCTGCCTGCTCCATTGCCAGGGCGGCGACGATCCCATCGGCGGCGTGCCATGGCGCAAAGCGGAGTGCCTGATGTGCATGAACTGCGTGGGCAGTTGCCCCGAACATGCATTGAACTTCCGCTTCTTCCGCAAGGAGGGTGAGGTTGCTTCGCCCGACCTGGGCAGGCGCAGGACAATCACTGGCCTCGCAGCAGGAGTAGCCGTGGTGCCGATCTTGCGCGCCAATACGGGCCTGGGCAAGAGCCGCAACGAACGGTTGCTGCGTCCGCCGGGCGCGCTTGACGAGCCTGACTTTTTGGCGCGATGCATCCGCTGCGGCGAGTGCATGAAGGTGTGCCCCAACAATGCGCTGCACCCCACGCTTGAGGAGGCCGGGATCGAAGGGTTGTGGTCGCCGACATTGGTGCCGCGCATCGGATACTGCGAGCCGAGTTGCGTGCTTTGCTCGGAGGTTTGCCCGACGGGCGCGATCTGGCAAATCACGCCGAAGGAAAAAGGTTGGGTGGTGGGTGTGGACGGGCAGTCCGCCGCGGCGAGCCAGCCGGTGCGGTTGGGCACCGCATTCTACGACCGCGGGCGCTGCCTTCCGTGGGCGCTGGCCACCGAGTGCATCGTGTGCGAGGAGTGGTGCCCGGTGTCGCCGAAGGCAATCTACGTTGAAGAGGCGCAAGTGGTGGATTCGGCCGGCAAGACAAAGACGTTGAAGCAGCCGCGTGTCGATCCCAGCCGCTGCGTGGGCTGCGGCGCATGCGAGTATGCATGCCCGTTGCAGGATCGACCCGCGGTTTATGTCACAAGCATTGGCGAAAGCCGCTCCCCCTCAAGCCAGATCCTGCTAATCAGGAAATAAAGGAGAATTCGTTGAGAATGTTTGGGCCGACAAGTTGGAAAGCAGCAGTCGTGGCGTTTGCGATTGTGGCATTGGGCGCAGGCGCCGGATGCAGGAAGAAGAACGCCGATCCGTTGCCCGCTTCAGGCGCCGTGGCAGGATGGGAGAAGACCAGCGACACCCGCGTCTTCGCAGCCAAGAATCTTTGGCAGTACATCGACGGCGACTCCGAACAGTTTCTGCAGGCCGGAGTGGTTTCCGCGTCGACTTCCGATTACAAGTACCAGGGCCAACTGGAGGCGACGGTCGATGTGTTCACGATGGGCGACTCCGGCGGCGCGCGCAAGATCCTGGAGTCAGGACAGACCAAAGATGCGAAACACATCCAAGTGGGCGACGCGGCCATCGCGTATGAGCAAAGCGTGACCTTTCGCAAGGGCCCGTACCTGGTGCGGATCGTCGCCTATGACGACGCGCCCGGCACACAGCAGGCGCTTATCGCGCTGGCGCACGGCGTGGAAACAAGACTTTGAACAACGCGGCCGCAAAAAAGATCGCGGGAGAGAAACGGCAAGACCATGAAGAATCGCAGAGAGTTTTTGAAAGAGGCCGTGACGGGCGCCGTGTTGCTGGGATCGGCGGCGGCAGCGGAAAAGCTGACGCTGGCGGGCGTCCTGGACCAGCACGCGAATCCGCACGCGGCGGGCAAATCGAAGGTGGTGATCGCGCGCGATGCATCGCTGCATGGGGCGAGCGCGCAGCCAGACGAGCAGCGAGTGCTCGATCTGCTCGACAAGGCGATGGCCGCCTACACCGGGCGCGAGAAGGCGGCGGAAGCGTGGAAGAGCCTGATCCCGGCGAAGATTCTTGCGGGCGGAGTGATCGGCCTGAAGGTGAACGGATTGGGCGGCCGTGGAATCTCAACGCATGCGGCGCTGACCATGGCCATTGCCGAGCGCCTGCAGCAGGCGGGAGTCAAGGCCGGCAACATTCTTGTCTGGGACCGTAGCGCTCGCGATCTTGCGGCATGCGGCATGACGATCAACACCGATCCAGCCCGCGTGCGCTGTTATGGCAGCGATGCAGCCGGATTCGAAGACGAGCCGGCCTCGTGGGGAACGGCGAAGATTCGTTTGGCAAAAATCCTGGCCCGCGAGTGCGCGATGGTGATCAACCTGCCGATCCTGAAAGATCACGGAGGTGCGGGAATCACGTTCGCGATGAAGAACATGTTTGGAGTGGTCGATCAGCCGTGGACGCTACACGCGAACCACTGCGATCCCGGTGTGGCCGACCTGAATTGCATTCCGGCGGTGCGCGACAAAGTCTGGTTCACTGTCGGCGATGCGATCTCCTCGGTGTACGATGGGGGCCCAGGCTTCCGTCCCGAGCGGCTGTGGTATCCGAACGCGCTCGTCGTGGCCGAAGACCGCGTGGCGATCGACCAGACGGCGTGGCAGATCATCGAGCACAAACGCGCGGAGGCGGGAATGCCCACGCTCGAGGCCGTGGGTCGTCCGCCGAAGTATATTGCGACGACCGCCGACGCCGCGCACCGCCTTGGCGCCTGCGATCCGCAACGCATCCGTCTGGTGGAAGTGTAACGGGGAGTGGCGATGGCAAAAGAAACCGGAGAGCCCGTTGAGGTGAAGGCGCAAAAGGCCCCGCCTGCGAGCGGCATGACGCGGCGCGAAGCCATGCTGCAGCTTTTGCGCGCGGGCGGCGTGGCTGCCGGCGCGGGGGGCCTGGGGCTCTGGCTCAGCGAGCGCAGCCGGCATCCCGTTGCGGGGCGGGCTGAAGAAGCGCGGCGCGATCATCGCGTGGCCGCCAATCCGCAATGGCCGCAAATCACCGTCGTTCAGAACGGGGAGCCCGCCGCGCTAGTCGCGACGGCACTCGAAAACCTGGGCGGGATCGGGCGCTTCGTGAGCAAGCAGGATGTGGTGGCGCTCAAGCCAAACATCGCCTGGGATCGCACCCCGGAGCAGGCGGCGAATACGAATCCCGAGCTGGTGGCGGAGGTAGTGCGGCAGTGCCTGCAGGCCGGCGCCAGGCGCGTGATTGTGACCGACGTGAGCTGCAATGAGCCGCGGCGCTGCTTCAGGCGTTCAGGCATTGAAGCGGCGGCGCGGGCCGCGGGCGCGGAGGTGATTTTGCCCGATGCCGACCATTTCCGCGAAGTCGATATGGGCGGGGTGGTGCTCAAGAACTGGCCCGTCTTCACTCCGTTTCTCGAAGCCGACAAGGTGATCAATCTGCCCATCGCCAAGCACCATATGCTGACCGGGGCTACGCTCGGAATGAAGAATTGGTACGGCATCCTCGGCGGAGAGCGCAACCGGCTGCACCAGCAGATTCACCAGAGCCTTGCCGATCTGGCGAGCTTCATGCTGCCGACGCTCACGCTGCTCGACTGCTACCGCGTGCTGGTGCGCAACGGGCCGACGGGCGGCAATCCCGAAGATGTCGAGCTGAAGAAAACTCTTGTCGCGGGAACCGATCCCGTGGCGATTGACGCATACGTCGCGAAGGCTTACTGGGATCTGGACCCCGCGCAGCTCCCGTACCTCGCCATGGCTGCCGGGCGCGGCCTGGGCACAGTGGATTACGCGTCGCTGAATGTAAAGGTGAGCCGGCTGGTGTAGATGAACGAGCGCTCCGCTCTCATGGCCGGTCGTAAAAGCGGAAGAACAGCGACGGCTTGGCCACCGGCTCAGCCCTGGCCACAACAGCAGCAGCCTGCGAATCGCTCAGAGGCGTAAACTCGCGCGCCAGCTTTACGTTCTCTTCGAGCTGCGCGATGGAGTCGCAGCCGACGATGACGGTGCTCACGGGGCGCGAGAGCGTGTAATACATGGCCTCCCGCATAGTCAGCGTGCCGGAGGTGGGCGCCGGAACCATTCCTTCCCACATGTGCGCCTGCACAGATAGCGGTTGCGGTGTCCAGGTCGAGAGTAGACGGCCGCGCGCCGGCACCTTCATGCCGATGATGCCCATCTGGCGCTCGACGGCCAGCGGCAAGAGCGCCGAGTTAAAGCTGTAATGGTGCGGGTCGGCAGCGTTCATGGCCATCAGGATCGTATCGAACGGATAGCGCTGGATGCCTTCAACGAGCGCGTCGGGGCGGTAATGGCCGGTGAGGCCCAGGAAGCGCACGACTTTCTGCTCCTTCATCTCCAGCAGCGCCTCCATGGCGCCGCCCTTGGCGAAGACCTCGTTCACGTCGGTCAGGGTGCCGATGTCGTGCAACTGCCACAGATCGACATGATCGGTATGGAGCAACTGGAGCGATTTCTCAATCATGCGCATTGAGCCGTCGCGCGTGCGCTCCCTGGTTTTGGTCGCCAGGAAGGCCAGGTCGCGCCGATGAGCCATTACCTTGCCCACGTACTGCTCGCTCCAGCGCTCCGGACCGCCGTAGATGGACGAGGTGTCGATGTAATTGACGCCCAGGTCGAGGGCGCGCTCGATGATGGGCACGGCGACGTCGAAGTTGTTCGCCTGTTCGATGGCAGCCTGGCCACCGAGCGAAAAGATTCCCACCTTGTAGCCAGTCTTGCCCAGGTTGCGCGTGGGCATGGCGTTGGGCGTGACGGGATTCGACGGAAGACCGGGGAGAGTTTTCGGCGTCTCTGCCATCGCGGTCTGCGCCAACAATGCGGCGGTTACGGCGCCACCGGCCTTCAGGAACTCACGGCGTCCTTGCGTGCGGGCGGAAACTTCTTTACGATCGCTCATCGTCTTCTCCCTGTTGAATCCGATGGAGACATGATAATTCCCGAGCGCCGGGAATAGGAAACAGGGTTCGCGCAGAATGAACGTTTGAGGGATGGGCTGTCCGGCGCGAATCGGCCGAACAAGAAAGTCGAAGACGAAGTGGCAGACCTTGCGGCGCTCGCCGTTAAGGTGAGCCAGCGAGAGTGAGGCAAAGACCGCTTTCCCAGGCCTCGGTTTCGAGACCTGGGTTCAGTTTCCCTTATCTGAAAAGCCAGATCGGGGTAGCAGCACTCATGCCTGGGGCTGCGATGACTGCGGCTGGCGGTTGTGCCGGTGCGCGCGGCGCTCGGCAAGCATCTGCTCGAACTGCTGCTTCTGCGTGTCATTCAGGACCGCTTCGATCTTGCTGTTCGTATCCTGCATGATGGCCCGCACCTTGGTGTGGCGATCCTGCTGGCTGAGCGAAGCATCGGCGCGCAGGGTTTGCATTTGCTGTTGGCGAGCCGCGAGGATGGGCGTAATTTGCGCCACCTGGTCGCTCGTCAGGTTCAGCCGCTTTCCCAGATGCGCGGCAAACTGTTGGGGCGAGAAGTTGCGGTGCTGATTGCCCGGCTGCTGTTGCGTGGCTTGCGGCGCATTGGCAGCGGGAGCTTGATTGGTATCCGGCGCCTGTGCGAACACTACGCTCGCGGAAAGCAGCGCGCCCAGAATGATAGTTGCTTTGGTTGGATTCATTTCTCCGTTTCTCCCTTTGGCTGTCGTGTTTCTGACCGGCCGTTAGGTGTGTAGACACAGGGAGGGTACGGGAGTTGCGCGGGGAGCGTGCAATGCGCGACGAGGTCAATCGAAGGGTTGAAGAGGCTGAAATACAGCGGAAGAATTATGCGTCTACGCGCGGAGTCTGTACGTCTAAAGCGCCGCCGTCTTTTGCGCGCGAAATTGGGCCTCGACTGAAAAAGCTGCGCAGTGCGCGGCTTTTTCGCTGAGTGCGACAGAATCTGATTGTAGAATCAGCCCGCCTTCTCAAGCAGGCAGGGAGACAAATCGCGGCGCTCGACCATATCCTTGGTGATCTCCAGATCGCGGACGCGCTTGTTCGAGGGCAGGTGGTACATCAGGTCGAGCATCAGCTCCTCGAGAATCATGCGCAGGCCGCGCGCGCCCACTTTGCGGGCCATGGCTTCGCGGGCCACGGCGCAAGCCGCCTCCTGCGTAAAGTGCAGGCGGACGTTTTCGAACTCAAAGAGGCGCTGGTACTGCTTGAGGATAGCGTTGCGCGGCTTGGTGAGGATTTCGATGAGCGCGGCTTCGTCGAGCTCGTCGAGAACGCCAACGACGGGCAGGCGGCCGACAAACTCGGGAATGAGGCCGTACTTGATGAGATCCTGCGGCTCGGTTTTGCGCAGCAACTCGGTATCGCGATGGGTGCGCGTGGTGGCCTGATCGGCCTCGGCGTCGATGGTGCGGAAGCCGAGGGCCTTTTTGCCGATGCGGCGGCCGACGATGCGCTCGAGGCCCACAAAGGCGCCGCCGCAGATGAAGAGGATGTTGGTGGTGTCGACGGCTGTGAATTCCTGGTGCGGATGCTTGCGGCCGCCCTGCGGAGGCACATTGGCCACAGTGCCCTCGAGAATTTTAAGCAGTGCCTGCTGCACGCCCTCGCCGCTGACGTCGCGGGTGATGGAGGGGTTCTCGTCTTTGCGGCCGATCTTGTCGATCTCGTCGATATAGATGATACCCTGCTGGGCGCGGGTCACGTCGCCGTCGGCGGCCTGCAGAAGCTTGAGAATGATATTCTCGACATCTTCGCCGACGTAACCGGCCTCAGTGAGCGTGGTAGCGTCGACAATGGCGAAGGGCACTTCGAGCATCTTGGCCAGCGTGTGCGCAAGCAGAGTTTTACCGGAGCCCGTGGGGCCGATCAGCAGGATGTTGGACTTTGCCAGCTCAACTTCGCCCGCGCGCGTGCGATTCATCTGGATGCGCTTGTAGTGGTTGTAAACCGCGACGGCGAGCTTCTTCTTGGTCTGGTCCTGGCCGATCACGTAATCGTCGAGGAAGCTTTTGACCTCAGTAGGCTTGGGGAGATGGCCCGCGGTGGTGGCGGGAGCGTCGCCGCTGCGATCGTCGTCAAGGATCGAGTTGCAGACCGCAACGCACTCGTCGCAAATATAAGCGCGCGGATAGTCGCTGGGCGACGAGATCAACTTGGCGACTGCATCCTGCGATTTATGGCAGAACGAGCAGCGTAACGCCTCCTCCGGCCCCGTGCGCGTCTTCATAATAGTGGCTCCCCCTGAAAGAGTTTAGTCCAATTCCTGTTTCCCGGCTATGTTCGAGGCCGGTCAATAATTTCGTCTACGATCCCGTAATCCTTGGCTTGCTCCGCGTTCATAATGAAGTCCCGCTCGACGTCGCGCTCGATGCGTTCGAGGGGCTGCCCGGTGTGGCGGGCGATGAGGTTGTTGGTGATCTCGCGAATGCGCAGGATTTCGCGCGCATGAATATCGATGTCGGTAGCCTGCCCGCTCAACCCGCCCATCGAGGGCTGATGAATCAAAATACGCGAATTGGGCAGGGCGAACCGTTTTCCCTTGTTTCCGGCAAGGAGCAGAAACGCGCCCATGCTGGCGGCCTGCCCGATGCAATAGGTGACGACATTGTTCTTGATGAACTGCATGGTGTCGTAGATGGCGAGTCCGGCGGTGATGGACCCGCCCGGCGAATTGATGTAAAGCGAGACGTCCTTTTCCGGGTCCTCGCCCTGCAAAAAGAGCATCTGGGCGACGATGAGGTTGGCCACTTGGTCGTCAATGGGGGTACCAAGAAAGATAATGTTGTCGCGCAGCAGACGGGAGTAAATGTCGTAGGCGCGCTCGCCCCGGCTCGTCTGCTCGACCACCATGGGAACCAATGCCATGAACTACCAGCTCCTAGCCTCCAGCTCTTAGCTTTCAGCTTGTTCGTGTTAAATGGGCCTTGTTTTCCGTGGCGTTCTGCTCACGTCCCGGACGTTCCGCCGTTATGCGGGCAGGCGTTCGTACAAAATGCCGGCCGTCTTGTCCCGTTTAATCTGCTCCCTGATCCTAGCCAGCCCACCATCTTTGGTCAACCTTACTTTTAGTGCATCCAGAGGTTCGCGAGTCTGGATTGCAACGATCTGCAGTTCGTTGTCCAGCTCCTCGTCGGTGACAGTGATGTTCTCTTCGCCGGCGATGCGGTCGAGGATAAGATGTGTCTTCACTTCGGCCAGTGCGCTGTCCCGCTGTGCTGTGCGCAGGCGCGCAAAGTCGAGCTTGCGCATCTGGTCGGGCTGCATTCCCTGCGCTGCCAGTGCCCGCAGGCCGCGTTCAAGGCGCGTGTCCACCTGGTCCTGCACCAGCGACTCGGGAACCGGGAAAGTAAACTTTTCGGCGAGCGCGGCAAAGAGCTTGTCCTTGGTTTCAGCCTCCACATTGCGGCGCTTGCGATTGGAGAGGTACTCGCGAACGCTCGTCTCGAGCGCGGCGTAACTTTCGTAATGGCCGAGCTCCTTGGCGAAGTCGTCGTTCAACTCCGGCAGCGTGCGTTTCTTGATGGCCTTGACTTCGACGTCGTAGGCGACTGTCTTGCCGGCGAGGCTGGTCTGCGCATAGTCGGCGGGATAAATAACCTCGACCTTGAGCTCCTGGCCGGGCTTTGCGCCGCGCAATGCATTGGTGAACGCTTCGACGGTGTCTTTGCCGCCGATTTCGACCAGCGTGTCTTCGCCGGTGATCGGTTGAGTTTCGGCGGGCCGCCGCTCGGCAGCAGGCGCTTCGCCCTCGGCTGCGGCCGGTTCGCCCTCGGTCTGGCTCTTCTCGATCTGCCCCTTGTAGCTGATCTGCGCCCAGTCGCCGTCCTTGAGCGCGCGGTCTTCCTCGACCGGCTCGACAGTGGCGCGCGACTCGCGCAGGTGCTCGAGCTCGTACTGGAATTCTTCCTCGGTGACTTCACCCGACGGCTTGGGGACCGTGACGTCCTTGTAGCCGTCGATGGAGAAGGCGGGAATAAACTCAAAGACCGCCTTGGCATGCAGCGGGCCGCCTTCGTCGAGTGTGAGGTCGGTGACCTGCGGCTGGCCTACGGGGCGGAGGTTCTGCTCGTTCACTGCCTTGTTGAAGCGCTCCGGGAGCAGGGTATCGATGACTTCTTTGCGAATCTCAGCTCCGAAGCGGCGGCGGATGACGTTCTCCGGAACCTTGCCGGGACGGAAGCCAGGAATCTTGGCGTATTTGCGATAGCTGGCGGTGACTCGGCCCCATGCTTTGGCAACGTCGTCGGCAGAGACATCGATCACCAATTCACGGGTACATTCGGGATTGAGAACCGGGCCGTGGGTGTGCTCGTGGGTTTCCCCGGCGTGATTGTGTTCGTGCTCGGAATCGGCCGGTTCGGGTTTGCTTTCGAGGGTGCTGCTGGGACTCAACGTTTTACCTTCCGGGCGCGTGCGCCGATCTGACTTCGGCCACGGGCTAACGCTGAAGGCAATACAGCGCCGTTTTGGCCGGGGATATCTATCTTCATCGTACGGGGGTTCCGGGGGTGGGGTCAAACCGGAGAAACCAGGGAATAGGGATTAGGGAAAAGGGAATAGAAGACCAGAGACGGAGGGACTAAGGCGCCGACGGATCAAGGGAATGCTTGGGGCGAATGGCCTCAGCGCTCCGCGACTTCAGGCTTACGAACGTACTGCAGAAAGCGCGGATGGGAAGCACCGAACTTTGCGTAGTTCGCTCGCGCAGTGTTCAGACTCAACTGGCCGTTGACAGTGAGGCGAACTTCGGCGGCATCGGAGTCTTCCTGTCCGTCGTCTTCCCACCAGCAGACCGGGCAGAGCTTGAGGGCTCCGGGCGCTTCAAGAGTCTTGTATCCGCAGCATGGACAGCGATAGCGAGCGTTCAAAGCTGTACCCCGTCAGGATTGACGAGGAAAGCCGGCCGGCGGTTTACGGGGCCGCGAACATGCTTCCGTCCTTCAGAACCGGAAGACGATGCCGGTGGTGAAACGGCCATGCGTGCCGTTGGCCGGCGACTGGTTGATGGCGCTGATGCGGTCCAACTGGACGCGCCAGGCAAAGAACGGCGCAATGGGAGCATCCAGGCCCGCGCCTGCCGCGTAGGTGAGCGCGTTGCCGGAGATGGGGATCACGGTGCTGCTGTTGGCGGAGTGCTCGCCACCCACCAGGAAGTGGCCGAAGAATTTGAAGCCGGCCGCGCCGACCGAGATTTTAGGACCGAAGAGAAATGTCGTTGTGCGCGGAACGCCGGAACCGGCGCCGAGCCCATAGTGGGCCACGTCGCCCTCGATGCCGATGAACGGCTTCCAACTGACCTGGCCATCCAGATCCCAGCCGTTGAGGCCGCCGACGCCGGAATAGAAGGTATCGTTTCCGGTTCTGCTGTAGCCGAGTGAGATGTCGCCTTTGTTGGCCGCGTGCGCCGTCGGCGCCACACCAAGCAGGATGGAAGCGATAGCGAGTGCAAGACAGATTGGCAAAGCCCGCTGGGGGATCGGCATGAACGCGTATCCTTTCTTCCGCAAAAGCGGTGTTTGGGGAAACGGATGACGGCTCAATGAGTTCGGTTGCCTGTGCTCAAGAAAAGGACCTTCAAGCCCGGCCGGCAAACTCCCTGGTTTCGGTGTAGACCTTGACCTTCTCGCCCTCCTGGATGAACAGAGGAACCTTGATCTCCAGTCCAGTCTCCAACCGGGCGAGTTTGGTGACATCGCCTGATGTGTTGCCGCGCGCTCCGGGCTCGGTGTACGCAACTTTCAGCTCAACCTGGGCAGGCAACTCCAGGCCGATGGGGTTGCCGTTGAACTTGTGCAACCGAATCAGCGCGCCCTCGACCAGGAATTCCTTTGCGTCGCCGAGCATGCTCGGGGAGAGCGTGTGCGTGTCGAAGCTCTCCTGATCCAGAAAATATGAACCCTCTCCGTCGCTGTAGAGATAGGAGGCCTCGACAAGCTCCAGGTCCGGCTCCTTGAACTTTTCGCCGGCTTTGAAAGTCTTGTCGAAGACCGCGCGCGTAAGAAGGTTTCGCATCTTCAGGCGGACCAGGGTCTGGCCGCCGCGGGCCGTGGGTGTTGAAACTTCGGCTTCAAGGCAGTAATACGGGGTGCCTTCAAACTCAAAAACCATCTTGCGTTTTACGGTGATTGCTTCAATCAGTGCGGCCATGAGGTCCCCAAAATAGAAAGATCGATGGGCACATTGCACACCGACTCTCCCTTTCCATTATAAGTAGGCGGATGGTGCCTCAACTCAAGGCGCGAAGATGCGGGCTCCGTGCAGGTAATCCGGATTCCCTTCTGATAGCCTTGTAGCCATGAACTGGCGGCGAGGAATTCTGTTGGCTGCGATCCATCTTGTAGTGGCCGGCTCGCTGCTTACCTGGGAGGAGTCGGAATCCTGGCGCTACCTAAAAAGCAAGCAGCCTGAACCGTCACCGGCGCGCCTGGAGTTGGCCGCATTTCAAGAAGAAGGGGAGACGATCACTTTCAACCCATGCGCCGATGAAGGCTTCATCGATGGCGAAATGCCGCCGCAGGAAAGAGTCAGCGGGATGGCGAATTTGCCGATCGCTTTACTGACTGGATGGCATGAACCGTGCAAATCCCCGAGGCTCCTGGACTCAATGGTTGAGAGCTTATTGAGCTCGATAGATAGAACGCGGTTCCACAGAACAAGAAGCTCTGAGATCTTGATTCTTATCGTTCTCTGCGCGCTTGTTGCGGCGGAGTGGCTGTTTGTCGGTGGGTTCCCATTGATGCAGTCCCGCTTTTGGTGGGTGGAGCCGGGAGCACTCATCACGGCCTGCACGTTGGCTGGGGCCGCTCTGGCTACAATCCCTCATGTCGCTTACTTGTCCGTAGTTCCTGCGACCATGGCCGGTTGCGCCTGGTTGTGGTGGTTCGGGCTTCTCGTTTGGAAAGCGCTTCAATTCGGGTGGAGAGTGGCGGCTGGTTGGCGGGTGCCCCGTTCAAGTTAGCATTGTTGCCACTCGACGATGTTCCAATGTGCGGCAGTACGCCCCAATCGTCGCCTATTCGGAGGTCACGCTGCCCGCAGAGGTACCTTTGCGGCGGTCTACCCTTCTTCCGCTTCGCGCAACTTGGCGATGACTGTGAAATCCTCGAGCGTGGTGACGTCGCCCTTGACTTCACCGTGCGTGGCCAACTCGCGCAGCAGGCGGCGCATGATTTTGCCGCTGCGCGTTTTGGGCAGCGCCTCAGTGAAGCGAATATCGTCGGGTCGCGCCAGCGCGCCGATCTCTTTCGAAACCCATTTGCGCAGCTCGTCCTTGAGGTCGCTCGACGGCTGATTGCCGCTTTCGAGCGTGACGAACGCGGCGATGGCCTGGCCCTTTAGATCGTCGGGCCGGCCAACCACCGCGGCTTCGGCAACTTTGGGATGCGCGACAAGCGCGGACTCGACTTCCATGGTGCCGAGGCGGTGGCCGCTCACGTTGATCACGTCGTCCACGCGGCCCATGAGCCAGAAGTAGCCGTCGGCATCCTGGCGCGCGCCGTCGCCGGTGAAGTAGCAGCCGGGTACGTCGGACCAATACGTTTTTTTGAAGCGTTCGGGATCGCCGTAAATCGTGCGCGCCATCGAGGGCCACGGCTTGCGGACAACGAGCAGGCCGCCGCTGCCGGCAGGGACGGCGTGGTAGTTTCCCTGGGCGTCGGGGCGCGTGACCACCTCAGCCTGGATGCCGAAGAAGGGCCGCGTGGCCGAGCCGGGTTTGGTGGGAATGGCGCCGGGGAGTGGCGTGATCATGATGGCGCCGGTTTCGGTCTGCCACCAGGTGTCGACGATGGGGCAGCGGTTGCGACCGATCTTCTCGCGATACCACATCCACGCCTCGGGATTGATGGGCTCGCCCACGGTGCCGAGCAGGCGCAGCGAGTCGAGTTTGTATTTGTCGACGAATTCACTGCCCCACTTCATGAACGCGCGGATGGCGGTGGGCGCCGTGTAGAAGACGGTGACGCGATGGTCGTCGACGATCTTCCAGAAGCGCGAAAAGTCGGGAAAGTTCGGCGCACCCTCGTACATCAGCACCGTGGCTCCGTTTTGGAGCGGCCCGTAGACGACATACGAGTGGCCTGTGACCCAGCCGACGTCGGCCGTGCACCAGTAGATGTCGTCGTCATGCAGGTCGAAGACGTACTTGCTGGTGAGATAGGTTTGCACAGCGTAGCCACCGGTGGTGTGCAGCAGGCCCTTCGGCTTGCCGGTCGAGCCCGAGGTGTAAAGGATGTAGAGCGGATCTTCGGAATCCATCGGCTCGGCGGGGCACGTGGGCGCGGCCTTCGCCACCAGATCGTGCCACCAATGGTCGCGGCCCTCAACCATGTCGACCGGCGAGCCGGTGCGCTTGTAGACCACGACATGCTTGACCGTGGGGCAGGCGGGCATGGCTTCGTCGACCGTGGCCTTGAGCTTGATTTCGTTGCCGCGGCGGTAGCTCGTGTCCTGCGTGATGATGGCGACGCAGCCGCAGTCGCCGACGCGGTCGGCGATGGCGTTCGCGGCGAATCCGCCGAAGATGACGGAGTGGACGGCGCCAATGTGCGCGCAGGCCAGCAGTGCGATGGCAAGCTCCGGCGTCATGCCCATATAGATGGCGACACGATCGCCCTTCTTGATGCCGAGTGACTTGAGCGCGTTTGCGAAGCGCTGCACTTCAGCGTGCAATTCCGCGTAGGTGAGCCGGCGAATCTCGCCCGGCTCGCCCTCCCAAATGATCGCGGTTTTGCTGGCGCGCCCGCCCTGGATTTGATAGTCGAGACAGTTGTAGCTCAGGTTGAGCTGGCCGCCGACAAACCATTTGGCCCAGGGCAAATCCCACTCGAGCACCTTGTCCCAGGGCTTGAACCAGTGCAGCTCCTTTGCCACGCCGGCCCAGAATTTTTCGGGGTTTTGGATGGACTCCTGGTAAAGCACCTCATATTCGGCGAGGCTCTTGATGTGCGCCTTGGCGCTGAACTCCGGCGGCGGGGGAAAGACGCGGTTTTCGCGAAGCGTGGAATCGATATCCCGATTGGCAACGGAAACAGGCAAGGAAGACATGCAGGGTCCTTTAGGGAAGCGGTTCGCTACGATCCGCAGGGGCCTTGGAGAGGGCGCACACGCGGCAGAAGCCTCGGCTCAAACTTTATCGGGCTGGACGGGGGAGAGGCAAGTGATGCCGCGCAGCGCGGCCTTGACGGAACTCTGCTAGGATGTTGCGCTCATGAGGGACAAAACGATGAAGGGACTCATGATTCGTAATTTGGCTTTGCTGACAGGTCTGGCTTCGATGCTTGCTCCCGCGTGCCGCGCACAATCGCAAGTAGCCGGGGATTGGAAGGGCACGCTGAGCGCCGGGGGCGTTGAACTTCGCCTCGTCCTGCACGTAACCGCGGCCAAGGACGGAGCGCTCACGGCAACGCTCGACAGCGTGGACCAGGGCACCTACGGTATTCCGGTAACTTCGGTGACGCTCAAGGATTCCAAATTCGACCTTGTCGTCGATGCGGTGCACGGAACTTATGAAGGCACGGTGAACAAGGACACGTCGGAAATCGACGGCACGTGGAGCCAGGGCCAGCCGCTTGCGCTCAACTTTCGGCGCGCCACCGCTGCAGAAGCTGCGCCACCTCCGACTCCCAAGCCGGCGCCGCCAACGGATATCGATGGAACCTGGACAGGCATGCTCGATGCAGGCGCCACCAAGCTGCGCATCCTTTTCAAGATCGTCAACACGCAGGACGGGTTGACGGCAAAGATGCAGAGTCCCGATCAAAGCCCTGTCTGGGTGCCTGCAACGCTGGTTAAGCGCGACGGCTCGTCGTTGACCATCGAGATCAAGGGCATTGGGGCGACATTCGAGGGCAAAATCGCCGAGGGGCAGGGTTCGATCGACGGCACATTCACGCAAATGGGCACTGTGCTGCCGCTGGCCCTTCAGCACCTCAAGGATTAGCTATGCGCTGGAGCTGTGGACCAGAATCGCCCCCGGCTTGGCGCGATTGTTGCTCGTGAATGGGAAAGCCCTGCTCGCGAGCAGGGCTTTTTGTTGAAGTGGATCGAGCGGTCGCGGTTTAGCGCGTCTTGATGACCTCGCCGGCCTAGGCGATCTTTGCTTCCGCTTCGGAGATGACGCGGAGGGACACTCTCAGTGCTCGTAGACCTCGCGGAGGTGGCCGACCCTTACCACCAGGACGCGCAGAATGTTGTCTTCAATCTTGCAAATGATGCGGTAATTGCCGATGCGGTATTTCCAAAACTCACCGAATTTCGGGCCGCGCAAAGCTTCGCCGATAGTGCGAGGATTGTCCAGTTTGGCTACACGTTCGTAGAGAAATCGTTCGAGGCGCCTTGTAACTTGAGGATCGAGTTTGTCGAGATCGCGCTCTGCGGCTTTATCCAGCTCAATCTTCCAGGTTCCCATGCTTCCTCATCACGACCTCGAGGGGAACGGTATGGCTGCGGCCGGCGCGAAGATCCTCAAGCCGCTTTTCGGCGATATGGATGTCTTCGAGGTCTTCGAGGTGCTTCAGGATTGCTTCACGAGCGTAGTAGGTCTTGGTGCGGCCAGTGCGCTTGGCAAGACGATCAAGACGCTTTTCGATGGTTGCAGGCAGCCGGATGGCAAGCATGGCGAATCTCCGCTATACATGTATAGCATACCATATTTCTGCTCAGCGCGAATGTGGACTTCGCGATTCCGGCCTAGTGTGTCTTGATCGACTCGCCGGACGAGGCGATCTTTGCTTCCGCTTCGGAGATGACGCGGAGGGCCTCGTCGTAGGCTTCCTCGCTTTCGCCGGCTTCCTTCCACATCTTCAGCCCGCGGTCAAGCTGCTGCTCGGCGCGCTTCACGTCGATCTCCTCGGGCTTGAGCGCGTCGGAGGCGAGAATCGTTACGCGGCCCGGCAGAACCTCTACGAATCCCCAGCTCACATTGTAGCGCGTGTCTTCGCCGGCGCCATCGGCGCAGCCGCGCAGGGTCACGTCACCCGCGCCCAGCTCGGCCATGAGCGGCGCGTGGCCGTAGAGCACTTCCATGTAGCCGGATTTCGAAGGCAGCTCGACTGACGCGGCGTCGCACTCGATAAGCGTGCGCTCGGGAGTGACGAGCCGGATGCGGAGTTGATCGGATGCTGGTTCTGCCATGGGCTCCTTTCAGTCGCCAGGGTTCAGGGATCAGGGATCAGTCAAAATTCTTGCTGCGGCGATGCTCAACCAACTGACCCCTGAAACCTGATCCCTGAACCCTGTTCCTACACGCTCGCCTTCAGTTTCTCCGCGGCCTCAAGCACTTCCTCGATGCCGCCCTTCATGTAAAACGCCTGCTCGGGCACGTCGTCGTGCTTGCCCTCGATGATCTCTTTGAAGCTGCGCACCGTGTCGGCAATCTTGACGTACTTGCCCTGGTATCCGGTGAACTGCTCGGCCACGTGGAAGGGCTGCGACAGGAATTTTTGAACTTTTCGTGCCCGCGCAACCGTCAGTTTATCGTCCTCAGAAAGCTCGTCGATGCCAAGGATGGCGATGATGTCCTGCAGATCCTTGTAGCGCTGCAGAATGCGCTTGACGCCCTGCGCCACGTCGTAGTGCTCCTCGCCGACAACTCTTGCGGTCAAGATGCGCGACGTGGAAGCTAACGGATCGACGGCCGGGTAGATGCCGAGCTCCGAGAGCGGGCGGCTGAGCACGGTTGTCGCGTCGAGGTGCGCAAAGGTGGTGGCCGGCGCCGGATCGGTAAGGTCGTCGGCGGGAACGTAGACGGCCTGGACGCTGGTGACCGAGCCTTTGCTGGTGGAGGTGATCCTCTCCTGCAGCTCGCCCATTTCCGTGGCCAGGTTGGGCTGGTAGCCCACGGCCGAAGGCATACGGCCCAGGAGCGTGGAGACCTCAGAGCCGGCCTGCGTAAAGCGGAAGATGTTGTCGATGAAGAGCAGGGTGTCGGCGCCTTCGACGTCGCGGAAGTACTCGGCGACGGTGAGCGCGCTGAGGGCCACGCGCAGGCGGGCGCCGGGCGGCTCGGTCATCTGGCCGTATACCAACGCGCACTTGGAATTGGCCCAGTCGCCGGGCTTGATCACGCCGGACTCGGTCATTTCGAGCCAGAGGTCGTTGCCCTCGCGGGTGCGCTCGCCCACGCCGCCAAAAACGGAGTAGCCGCCGTGGTTCTTGGCCACGTTGTTGATGAGTTCCATAATGACGACGGTTTTGCCCACGCCGGCGCCGCCGAAGAGACCGATCTTGCCGCCCTTGAGAAAAGGCTGGATGAGATCGATGACCTTGATGCCGGTCTCGAACATCTCTTCGCTCGTGGACTGCTCGTCGAACAGCGGCGCGGGACGGTGGATGGGCATGCGCATCTTCTCGCCGACGGGGCCAAGCTCGTCGACCGGCTCGCCGATGACGTTGAGGACGCGGCCCAGCGTCTCCTTGCCCACGGGCATGCGAATGGGGCCGCCGAGGTCGATGGCCTTCATGCCGCGGACCATGCCGTCGGTGGCCTCCATGGCGACTGTGCGCACGCGGCCCTCGCCCAGATGCTGCTGCACCTCGAGGATGACGTTGATGGGCGTGGGGACCGTGAAGCCGTCGCTTACGACACGCAGCGCCTGATAGATGGGCGGCATGGTGGCTTCTTCAAATTGAACGTCTACGGCGGGGCCGGAGACCTGAATAACTTTGCCGATGTTTTCTGCCATGTGTGAAGCTCCTAGCCTCTAGCTCCTAGCTTCTAGCCTTTTCCTTCTCAACCTTAGCTCTGCTCTCTTCGCCTGTGTGCCGACCCGGCACGAAGAGCTAGAGGCTAGAAGCTAGCAGCTAGAAGCTGCTTTTACAGCGCAGCTGCGCCGGAAACGATTTCGATGATCTCCTTGGTGATGGCGGCCTGGCGCACGCGGTTCATGTGCAGCGTGAGCGAGTCGATCATGTCGGAGGCGTTGTTGGTTGCCGAATCCATGGCCGTCATGCGCGCCGCGTGCTCGGCGGCGACCGACTCGGTCATGGCGTGGAACAGCACGGAAAAGATGTACTGCGGCAGCAGGCCGCGGAAAAGCTCCTCGGCGGGCTGCTCGTAGATGTAGTCGATGTTGGTGGTGCCGAACTTTTTGGCTTCGTCGTCGGCCTCGGTGGTGTCGGCGGGCTCAAGCTCGATGCCGGCGGAGAGCGCGGCCTCGGCCACGCGTTCTTTTTCCTCGGCGGTGGGCTCGACCGCGCCGGTGATCTGCGGCGCTCCCAGCTCGATGAGCGGCAGCAGACGCTCCACAACGAGGCGCTGCGCGATCACCGACTTGAATTCGTTGTAGACGATGTAGGCGGCGTCGATCTCTTCGCGGACATAACGCGAGATGATGTTGTGGGCCAGATCGAGGACGCGCGCAGGATCGAGATGCACGAGCAGTCCGGGATGGTCGCCGGTGAGCTCGACTTTCGCCTGGCGCGGGTTCCGGACCTGGTGCGTCTGGCCGTGCTCGTCGGTCTGTTCCGTGTAGCTGGCGACAGGATAGCGCCGGCGCAACTGGTCGCGGCCCTTGCGGCCAACAGCCTCGATATCGATTTCCTTGTCGGGGTTGCCGGTGATGAACTGGTACGCCGTCTTGAGGATGTTGGCGTTGAAGGCGCCCGCGAAGCCCTTGTCGCCGCTGACGATGATGAGCAGTATGCGCTTTTCAGGCCTCGTCAAAAACAGCGGATGGCTGAGATTGCCGGTTGTTTCATCGTAGAGATCGACGCGGCGCCGGAGCGACTGGAGGACGCTCACGATCATGCGCGCGTAAGGGCGGGCCGCAAGGGCGCGCTCTTGCGCGCGGCGCAGCTTGGCCGCCGAGACCATCTTCATGGCCTTGGTGATCTGCCGCGTGTTTTTCACGCTGCGGATGCGGCGCCGGAGATCGAGTACGTTCGCCATTGCTCTTCCAGGGGTCAGGGATCAGGGGTCAGGGATCAGAAAACCGCGACCGAGGCTCATCCTTGACTCCTAACCCTTGATCCTTTCCAAAATTCCGTAAATCATCTTCCTCACTTCGTGCGATAAGCCTTCTGCTTCATTCAACAGTTTTCGACTCCCCAATCTCGAGCTTTCGCGCAATCTCTAGTTGGGTTTGCAACTCAAAATTCGAACCTCGCGCAATTCCTAGGAACTGCCTGTATTCGGGAGTATTGAGTCTGCCGTGTCCTTCCGCTATGTTGCTCGGGATCGAAACCACAGCGCGCCTCATCTGGCTTGACAACCCGTACGTCTCTTCCTTCGGAAAACCCTTAGTCAAGCGATAAACCGTAACCGCCATCTGAATCGATTTCTGCCAAACTGCCAAGTCCCGGAATGACCGAACCTTCTTGCCTACCTCTTCCCGTTCTGACCCCTGATCCCTGACCCCTGATCACTGCTTTCTACGCCGTAGCGGCTGCCAGCTCCTGCTTGAAGTTCGCCGAGTACTCCTTCAGCGCCGCGTGCAGGCGGTTGCGGAGATCGTCGTCGAGTTGCTTCTTCTGCGTGATGTCGGAGACGAGCGCCTGCTGCGCAGCAGCGAAGTATTTGTGCAGGCCGTCCTCAAAGGCGTGAATGTCGGCGACCTGCAGATCGTCGAGATAGCCCTGCGTGCCGGCGAAGAGAACCACCATTTGTTGCTGCCAGGTGAGCGGGTGGAACTGCGCCTGCTTGAGCAACTCAGTGAGCCGCACGCCGCGCGCCAGCTGCTTTTGCGTGAGCGGGTCCAGGTCGGAACCGAACTGCGCGAAGGCGGCAAGCTCCCGGTATTGCGCCAGGTCCAGCTTCAACGTCGACCCGACCTGTTTGACCGCCTTGATGGCAGCCGAGAAACCGACGCGCGAAACCGAAAGGCCGACGTTCACGGCCGGGCGGACGCCGGAGTTGAATAAGTCGGTCTCGAGAAAGATCTGGCCGTCGGTGATGGAAATGACGTTGGTGGGAATGTACGCCGAGACGTCGCCGGCCTGCGTTTCAATCACCGGCAGAGCGGTGAGCGAGCCGCCGCCGCGCTTGTCGCTGAGCTTGGCCGCGCGCTCGAGCAGGCGCGAGTGGAGATAGAACACGTCGCCGGGATAGGCTTCGCGGCCGGGCGGGCGGCGCAGCAGCAGCGAGATTTCGCGATAGGCCATGGCGTGCTTGGAAAGGTCGTCGTACATCACGAGCGCATGCTTGCCGTTGTCGCGGAAGTACTCGCCCATGGCGCAGGCCGCGTAGGGCGCGAGGTAAAGCATGGGCGCGGGCTCCGAAGCCGAGGCCGCCACGATGATGGTGTGGCCCATGGCGCCGTGCTCATTGAGCGTCTGCACCACCTGCGCGATCGACGAGCGCTTCTGCCCGATGGCGCAGTAGATGCAGATCAGGTCGTTCTTGGCGTTGTTGATGATGGTGTCGAGCAGCACGGCGGTCTTGCCAGTCTGCCGGTCGCCGATGATGAGCTCGCGCTGGCCGCGGCCGATGGGAATCATGGCGTCAATGGCCTTGAGGCCAGTGGCCATGGGCTCGCGCACGGGCTGGCGGTCGATGATGCCGGGGGCCAGCCGCTCGATGGGAAGCGTATCGCTGGTGGCGACGGGGCCCTTGTCGTCTATCGGCACCCCAAGCGAGTTGACCACGCGGCCAATCATGGCGGGGCCGACGGGCACGGAGAGAATCTTGCCGGTGCGCTTGACCTCTTCGCCTTCCTTCAGCTCGGTGTAATCGCCGAGAACGACCGAGCCCACCTGGTCTTCTTCGAGCGAGAGCGCGAGGCCCGCGATGCCGTGCGGAAAGCTGAGCAACTCGCCGGCCATCACCTTGTCGAGTCCATGGAGGCGGGCAATGCCGTCGCCGAGCGAGGTGATGGTGCCGACTTCGTCAACCTGGACCTTCGAGTCGTAGTTCGCGATCTGCTCGCGAAGAAGTTGTGTGATTTCGTCTGCTTTGATCTGAGCCATGTACGTTCCTCAGGGGTCAGGTGTCAGGTTTCAGGGATCAGTTCTCCGCCTCACTGCACGCGATGTCGATCCGCAGCCTCTGAACTCCTGCCTCCTCCATGAATTCTGCAAAATCCCAAAACTCTTACAACTCATAAACTCGTTCTTGCTAACTGCGGCCCGAGCTGCTGAACCCTGACACCTGAAACCTGACACCTGCGCTTCAGCCAGCAGTCAGCACTTCCTTCAGTCGGTCCAGCCGGCCGCGCACGCTGCCGTCGTAGACCGTGGAGCCGATGCGCACCACCGTGCCGCCGAGAATGTCCTTGTCGAGTTTGAAGCTGGCGTCAACTTTTGCGCCGGCGAGCTTGGCCACCTCGGCCACCAGCGCGCTGCGCTCGTCGGCGCTCAGCTCGCGCGCGGTGACAATTTCTGCAGGGCGAATGCCCAACTGCTGCTGCAGAATGCTGCGATAGGCCGCTGCCACTTCAACGACATGGCCGATGCGGTCGTTTTGAATCAGCACGGCGATCAGGTTGCGCAGCTCCTTCTGCATCCCAAGCTTGGCATTCAGCTTGTCGAGAATCTCCACCTTCTGCGACGCGGGAATGGCCGGATTGACAAAGAACGTGCGAAGCTCAGCGCTCACATCCCACGTGGCGATGAAATCGGTGAGCTGACTGTCGATGGCAGCGGCGTCGAGTTTGGCATCGCTGACGACGTCGGCAAAGGCTTGTGCGTAGCGCGCGACAAAGGCAGGCATCTAGTTCTTCCCTCCCTTGCCCGGCGCGTCGGCGGCGACCCCGGCAACAAATTCGGCGATCAGAGCGCGGTCGGTCTCCGGCGTGAGTTTGACCTGGCTGGCGGCCTGCTCGATGGCGAG
Organism: Occallatibacter sp.; assembly: GCA_050010795.1. Classification (GTDB taxonomy): domain Bacteria; phylum Acidobacteriota; class Terriglobia; order Terriglobales; family Acidobacteriaceae; genus Telmatobacter. Next base: position 110,723 of record JBEKKI010000003.1, on the reverse strand, counting down.
ATCGGCGGCAAAGCTGCGCAGGCTGCGCCGGGCCTGTGTTGCGGCCACGCCGATCTCCTGCTCCGCGGCGGCCACGATACGCGCGCTTTCCTCACCGAGCGACGCCTTGATCTTTTTTTCGTCTTCCAGGCTCTCCTGCTCCACCTGTGCGCGGAACTTTTCGATCTCCTCGCCAAGCCCGGCGAGTTTGGCTTCGACGGCGCTGAGGCGCGCCTGCGCGTCCGTTGTGGCTGCGCGCGCGGTTTGTAGGTCGTGGCTCAGATTCTGCGAGCGCTTGCGAATGATCTTCGGCATCATCCGGCCAACCGGAACCGCGATGGCGAAGAAGATGATGGCGAAGTTAATCGCAAGCATGAGGTACATCGTGGTATTGAGGCTGAGGTGCAGAATCCGGGCGAGCGACTGAACGACGGGCGCATGCAAAAAGGCCTGCTCCTGCTCTTCCTCGGATTTGGGCGTCTCCTGCGTTGCCGGGGTGACCGAGGTGGAACTGGAAGCTCCAGCCGGAGGCACTTTGGCAGCGGGCGGCGCCTGCGTCCCCGCCTCCGACCCCACCTGGGCCGTAGCGCGGAATGGTGCGGCCAGCGCCACAACGAGCGCGGCGACCAATGCAGCACGCAAAAAACAGGGGAAAAGACGCATCTTCGGGGCGGAATCTTTCAACGGGAACCCCCGGCAGCGGCCGGCAGCACAGCGCGCACTGCCCGGCCAGCCAGATCGGCAGCGGCCGCCTGAATCACCTTGCGTGCCGCGGCGGCTTCGGCCTCGATCTCAACCCTGGCCTGGCGCACTTTGTCGCCGGCCGACTTGCGTGCCGCGTCGAGGGCGGAGTCACGCTCGGCGTTCCACTGCTTTACCCGCTGCTCGCGAGCCTTGTAGGCGTCAGCCCGAGCGTGGCGGAGCAGCTCGGCATACTCGGCGGCCCTGGCTTCGGCGTTGGCCACCGCCTTGCGCGCGTCTTCCATGGCGCCTTCGGTCAGCGAGCGGCGCTTCTGGAGCGCCGCGGTCAGCGGACCCTGCATCAGAAACTGGTAGGCAAAAACCAACAAAATGAAGAGCAGGGCGGTTGGAATCGCACCGATCAGGAGTTCTTCGATTTGTTGAGGGATGTGTTGCATGGAGGTTCCGGGCCGCCCGGTTTCTTCAGCAGGATTTTCGCAAGTGGAACCCTTTTTTGTATCAGGGGCGGACCCCCAAGGTCAACGCGGAGAACACGGCGTTTCCTGCATTCTGTGACACCAGTCACGAAGCGGGAAATTCATACAAAAAAGAGCTTGATTTTGCCCAAAACAGGCCTACACTGAAACTACCACCTAGACCCGGTCCAGGGTCCAGCGGGCAGCCGGTCTCGGGATATCCTTCCACTCCCGATTCCGGAGGCCCGCTTCTTAGTTTTTGGGGCATTTTTCAGCTCTCAGCCATTACCCGCCAGTTGCGGCTATTTTGCGCCGACGGCCTCTTTGTCCACCGTGAGCAAGCCTTGCGCGCGCAGCCAATTCTCCAGCAGGCTGGGCCACTGGTCGAGCGACGCGTCGCCTTTGCCGAGGCCGCTGCCATGGGCCCCGTTGGCGAAGACGTGGTACTCCGACAGAACGCCTGCCTTGACCAGCGCCTCATAGAAGCTCAGGCTCTGCTCGACCGGCACGGTCTGGTCATTAAACGTGTGGTAGATGAAGGTCGGCGGCGTTTCCTTGGTGACAAATTGGACTGGGTCGTACTTGGCGCGCAGCGCGTCGCACTGGTCCATCAGGTTGAGCATTTTGCAGTAATTCAGGTGCGAGAAGTCGGTCCCCACAGCGCCGAGCCACGGGTAGCCAAGGATGAGAAAGTCGGGGCGGCTGGAGGCGCGATCGATGGGGTCCTCGGCATTCGGATTGCCGGGAACAAACTGCGTTCCTGCGAGCGCGGCAAGGTGGCCGCCGGCGGAAAAACCGATGACCACAATGCGATTGGGATCGATGTGGTAGTCCATGGCGCGGGCGCGGACGGTCTGGATGGCGCGTCGCGCGTCGAAAAGCGGCACCGGCAGCAGGTATCCGTGCGAGGCGAGCCGGTAGCTTAGGACAAAGGCGCGGAAACCTCGGGCCGTGAACCAGTCGGCCACCTCGCGGCCCTCCAGATCCCCGGCCAGATGCACGTAGGCGCCGCCCGGAAAGATGATCACGGCGGAGCCATTTTCGGCGCCCTGGCGCGGGCTGAAGACGGTGAGCGCGGGAACGTCGTAGCAGGAGTCTCCCTTGGCCTCAGGAGGCGTGCCGGGCCACAGCCGCACGGTCTGTGAACGCCGAGAAACGCATTGTCGGTACCGACGGTGGCGCAGTTGGGCGCCTGCGCGTGGGCGGCAGCGAAGGCCAACGATGCTGTGAGGAGAACTGCGAAAACATGCTTCATGGGAAGCCTCGTTGCGATCCGCGAGAAGTATAAAGCCAGTGGACAGTGATCAGTGAACAGTGATCAAAATGGTTTGACCAGCGCGACTATGTCTAATTCCCGACCCCTGATCCCTGACCCCTGCTTTTTCACAGCCAGATCGCGGCGTGGCCCGGACACACGCTGGCGGCCTGCTCGCAGAGCGTTTCAACCAGGTCGAGACCGTAGCGGGCGAAGTAGTAAGCCCCACCATGCACGCGTTCCTGCAGGACGCCGCCGGGATAGAGCGCGTTGAAGATCGAGTTGGCGTGCCGCGTGAGCGTGGCCTCGCGCTGCAGTTGGAAGTTGGCGGCCAGCGTGCGCAGGCGGTTCATCTGGTACCGCATCTTGCCCGCCGCGGTCTCTGCCGACTGGCCCAGGCCTTTGTCCTGCGACTGCAGCCACTCGACCAGCGTATTCAATTCCTCGTCGAGGGCGTTGCCCGCGGCAGCGAGCCGCTGCTTGGTTTCGACCGGCATGGAACGCGCTGCGAGGCACTGCGCGAGCGTGCCGGCGTTCTCTTCCGCGAAGACCTGCTCGAGCACAAGGTCGTGACGCCGGAGAAGCTCGGCAATCGAAGGCTCGATGAGCGTGGCGGAGAAGCGCGCGATGGGCGGCGTCTGCCGGCCGAGAATGCGCTCGAAGAGAACGGTTGACTGGGCGAGGTATGCAATCTCTGCCGGGCCGCCAACCTGCGCCGTGGTCGCAAACAGAAAATCTTGAAAGACGGGCCGCAGCAGCGCCGCGGGCGAAATGCGCTCAGGCTCGGCATCGAGGATGCCGAGCAGATCGGCGGTCGAGAACGTGTGATGTTCTGCGTGCCAGAGCCCGCCTGGTTCGGCGGCCGTGGGCGCGGTGCGGCGGAGTGCGATGCGGGCGCCGGTCTTGTCGTCGAACAGGAACAACACACTCGACTGCGGAGCGACGGTAACTTGCGCATGGTAGCCGTCGGCCTCAAGAGCCTGGCCGCGCTCGATGAGCGCCAGGTGGAACTCGTCGGCGCGTTCGATGGCCGCACGCAGCACGGGCGCGCCGAGGCGATGGAAGTCGCGGCCGGCAGCGTCCACGATCAGCAGGCCCTGAGCGGCAAAAATCCTGGCGTAGAAATCGGCGAAGGCCTGCGCGAATGTGCGCCCGGGCTTGTACGCGGCAACGAGAGCATCGGTCGCTTCGGAAGCGCCGAGCAGCTCGGCGGCGCGCTCAACGAGCAGCGTAATCGATTCGTCGAAGACGATGCGGCCTGCAGGCAGCGCCGATTCAGGAGCCTTTTCGTAGGTGAGCTGCGCGAGTTCGCGCCCCGCGGGAAATGTGACCTGGTTGACCTCGGCGAAATCGTGGTCTTCGCTGGCCAGCCAGAAGATGGCGGCGTGGGGATGGCCTGCGACCGTCGCCTTGCGGGAGCGGGCTATCGCGGTGGCTGCCTTGAACGGCGAGAATAGCGGTCCGCCGAACAGGCCCACCTGCTGACCGGTGAGAACAGCGCCGGCGCCCTCTTCGAGTGCAGCCAACGAGTCTGCGGAGGCGGGAGAAGGGTTCTGTGCGGCGAGGAGGTGGACCAACTCCTGCCAGTGCGCGGGACGCGGCGGTGGCGCGTTCGCGATCTCATCCAAAGGCAGAAAGGCACGAAGTGCCCCCGCGCAGAAATCGACGAACAGGCGGCTCTGCCCCGGCATCACGGTTACTGGATAACAGTCTGCTTTCAACGATTCGTTCACTCTTGGCTCATTCGGTCGGGCACGAAGCCGGTCGATGTGGTTACACGACGTCGGCGCGCTCACGCGAAATCAGGAAGTGTGCTCCAGTTAAGGATGCCACGCCGGGCCGGATCGATGCAGGAAGGTCACGGCTGGCTTGGCGCAGTGCGTATACTCGTGATGAATCGAACTCGAAAGAGCGCTCTCACCACATAAGAGGTTGCGATGCCCAGCAAGACCGCCAAAAAGTCTGCCCGTGCGAAAAATTCTGCCGTCAGGATCGAGCGAGCGACGGTCCTGAGCTCGAAGGTCGTGTATCAGTGCTCTCTGTTTCGCGTGGTGCGCGACAAGTTGATCGAACCGGGAGGACGGCGGAACGTGCGCGAAGTGATCCGCCACAACGGGAGCGTGGTAATCCTGGCGGTCGATGACTCGAAAAGCAAACGCGATCCGTGGATTGTGATGGAGCGCCAGTACCGGCACGCCGCAAACCAGTATCTTTGGGAATTGCCGGCGGGGAAGATCGACGACGGCGAGGAACCGCTGGAAGCTGCCATGCGCGAGCTGATCGAGGAGACAGGCTACCGCGCGAAGAAATGGCGCCCGCTGGTGGAGTACTACGCCAGTCCCGGATTTCTGGGCGAATCGATGAAGGTCTTTCTAGCCGAGGGTCTTGAGGCGGGCGATGCACGGCCGGAAGAAGACGAGGAGATCGAGCTGCGGCTCGTGAAACTTTCCGAACTGCTCAGGATGATTGAAAAGGGCGCGATTCTGGACGGCAAGACTCTCACGAGCGTGCTTTTGTACACGCGGATGAAGGGCCGGCGGCAGAAGAAGTAGCCATCCACAGGCATTGTTTTCCACAGGGATAAACACGCCGTGCGAAACTGCGGGCCGAGCGAAGTCGCGCCGCGGCTCGGGTCCCACCTTGTGGAATTGTGACCAATCGAATCAACCTTTCGCGAAGGTTCGGCGTCTTAAGAAATATCGGTGAGCGTTTCCCCTCAAGAACCCACCGTGTGCACTCAAGACCAGAAAAGGAAGGCAGGAACCTGTGGCTCAGTACAAGGGAAAGGTCAAGTGGTTTAACAACGCCAAGGGCTACGGATTCATCGGACGCGAAGACGGGCCGGATGTATTCGTCCACTACTCGGCAATCCAACTGGATGGATACAAAACGCTCAAAGAAGGCGACGACGTCGAGTTCGATATAGTTGAAGGCCAGAAAGGCCCGCAGGCGGATGCCGTAGTTCGCTTTCGGGATAGTGCCCACAGCGCCGCTTAAGCGCTTGTAGGACCGGGCGTTCCCGCAAGACCGCCGCCCGGCGGTAAGGGTGGTTTGCGCCCTGGCTGTTTGTCCATCTCACAACTAAAAATGCAGCGCTTCCGTTGAGGCGAGGGATTTTTGCGCCGTCAGGGGTGGCTCCTGCGTCTGCTCGTGAACTGTCGCAGCAGATCGGCGCGCCGGCGGTTTCGAAGTGCGCGCGTTCACTCCCCGCCGCCGATCGCGAGTTTTCCTGAGGAAAACAAAGGTCAGCCGTGCCGGTTTGCGGTACAACAATTCTGGAACTGCTCAATTGCGGACGGAGGGCGACCCGATGGACAACAAAACCATGGCCCGCCTGCTTACGGAGACGGCCGACCTGATGGAGATCGACGGAGCCGACAGCTTCCGCATTCGCAGCTACAGGCGTGCCGCCGAGGCCGCCGAGCAGACCACCGTCAACCTGGTTGAGGCCGCCGGCGATACAGCACGACTGCTCGAGATCGACGGCATCGGAAAGAGCATGGCCGCCAAGCTGCAGGCAATCGCGGCCACGGGCAAGCTGGAGCAGCGAGATGAACTGCTTGCCAAGTACGGCGAGGGCGTGCTGGAACTATTGAAGCTGCCGGGAATGGGGCCGAAGACGGTAGCGCTCCTGTGGGATGCAGCGAAGATTGGCTCGATCGACCAACTTGCCGGGGCCATCGAGGCGGGGCGGCTTAAAGGCCTGCCGCGGATGGGCGAGAAGCAGATCGAAAAGCTGCGCAAGGGCATCGACGACTACCGTCGCAGCGCTGGCCGGTTCCGTATCGACGTGGCCCAGGAGGAAGCCGCCCGGATTGTTGTGTATCTCCTTAAATTCAAAGGGATTGAGAAGGTCACCCCGGCGGGCTCGTTGCGCCGTGGACGAGAGACCGTGGGCGATCTGGACCTGCTGGCCACCGGACCCGCCTGCGCGCCGGAGAAGACAGGCCCCGCGGTCGAGTACGTGGCCGCATACCCCGGAATCCACGACATGATCGCCAAGGGCGAAAACAAGGTAAGCTTCCACGTTGACCAGGGTCTGCAGGTGGACGTTCGGCTGCTGCCCACCGCATCCTATGGCGCTGCGCTGCAGTACTTCACCGGCTCAAAGGCGCACAACGTCACGCTCCGTCAGCGCGCTCTCAAAATGGGTTACACGCTCAACGAGTGGGCCCTCGCGCGCCTGGATGACGGTTCGACCGTGGCGGCAAAGACGGAAGAAGAGATCTACAAGGCGCTCAAGATGGACTGGATGCCGCCCGAGATGCGCGAGAATCTTGGCGAGATCGATGCGGCGGTCGAACACAAGCTGCCCCGCGTCGTGGATCTCGCCGACATCCGCGGCGACGTGCACATGCACACCACGGCCAGCGATGGCCGCAACTCGATCCGCGAGATGGCCGAGGCGGCGGTCGAGTGCGGCTACAAATACATCGCCATCACCGACCACTCGAAGTTCCTGGGTGTGACGAACGGCCTCGACGAGAAGCGCGCGCTCGAGCAAATCAAGCAGGTTCACGAAGTGGACCGCGCGATGAAGGCCCGCATTCGCATCTTCACTGGCATCGAAGTGGACATCTTCGCCGACGGAGCGCTCGCGCTCGACGACGAGGTGCTTGCGCAGATGGATGTGGTGATCGCCAGCGTGCACTCGCGCTTTGAACAGAGCCGCGAAGAGATGACGGCGCGCGTGCTCAAGGCGATCGAGAATCCAAACGTGCGCATCCTCGGCCACCCGACGGGACGGCTGCTGCTGCGCCGCGAACCCTTCGCGCTGGACATGGCCGCGGTGCTGAAGCGCGCGGCCGAGCTGGGCGTGGCCATGGAGCACAACGCCGCGCCGGAGCGGCTTGACCTGAACGACCACGACCTGCGAATGGCCAAAGAGTTAGGCTGCAAGATCGTGATGTCGTCTGACTCGCACGACAGCCGCAACCTGGGCAAGATGGGCTATGGCGTGAGGCAGTTGCGACGGGCCTGGCTTACGCCGGAAGATGTGCTGAACACAAGGGATGCAAAGGGATTCCTGGCCGGGCTGAGGGCAAGGCCATGAAGGATTCCGGGGGGCGTTTCCGGGCCCTGGGCCCCATCCCCCGCAAGTCACCACCTTCGAACACAACGGGATTGTGGCGCGGCGACGGAATCCTTGGCTTGTGGTATGTAATTGGCGCTAAGATAAGGGCGCAGCGAGGTTGATCCCCCATGAGCTTATTGCAGCAGGATTCAAGGGATGTGGACGATGCCGCACTGGGCGAGTCGTATACACGCGGCACCAGCCACGTGGTCATTGCCGCGGTCGTCGCCACTATCGTTGTGGGCGCGGCCATTGCGGCTTACGTCATCGCGGGACAAAAGCCGCCTGTCGCGACAGGGGAGATTGTCGCCATATGGGTGCATCCGCAACACACTGAGACGTCGGGGCTTGATGCCAGCGGCGCGCCTATGCCCAAGGAGGTCGTCGACCAGGTGATGGTCTTTACCCGGGTGAGGCTGCACAACCAGTGCGATCACCCGCTCGTCCTCTCAAACGTGCTTACGAACGTGACTCTTCCTGACGGCATTCATTCAAGCTACGCGGCAAACAAGGGTGACTACGACAGAGTTTTCGTCGCCTATCCTGACTTGCCGGTGCCGCATCTGACGCCGCTTTCACCGCTCGAAACCACGATCGACCCCGGCCAGACCGTCGAGGGAACCTTCTTCTCGGCCTTCAAGATGACGAAACAGGATTGGGACGCGCGCAAAAAGCTGGACTACACCTTCTCCCTCCGGTATCAGCCGAGCCTCGTGCTCACGCCCCAGGTGCCGATCACTGAGCAGTAGGCGGAACGGGCGCGCTCTTGGGCGTGGAAAGATAGCCCGTAGCCTGGTTCTTCGAGCTGATGTTGTTGACGACGATCTCGAAGAGCGCCGGCTCCTTGCCGCTATAGAACTGCAAGGGTTCGTTCGCGTTCCGGTCCTTCTTCTCGTATGTCTTGTCGTCGGCATAGATGTCGAGAGTGAACTTGCTCCGCTTCGGGTCGGTCCTCTTCAGTTCCAGGCTCACTGTGCCCACCGGCTTCCGCTGTCCCTTCACCAGGGTGAATTCGTAGTAATTGCGGTCGCCTTTGTGCTCCAGCAGCACGAGTTCGTCGTGGTTGCGGGCAATAACGGTGTCGGTGTTCGTCAGGTCGCCGCGCACCTGCTTGAGCTGGTCGATCGTCGTGGCCAGGTCGGTTTGCGTCTTGCCCAGGTCGGTCTTGACGCCGCCGACGTCGGTCTTCACGTTGGTCAGGTCGTTTGAAACCGCGTTGACCTGCTGCGCGGTCTGCTGCTGGGCGCTTTGCAGCTTTTGATTGTCAGCCTGCTCGCGCTGGATGATCTCCTGCGCGCGCTGGTCCAGTTCCTTCTGGGTGAGGCCGACGGACTTGGCCAGCTCATCCGTGGCGACCTTCAGGCGCGCGTCGGTCTCGCGCAGTTCCGCCGCCATTTGCGTGTTCTGCTGCTTGGCGTCGGTCAGCTCCGCCTGGGCTGTGCTCAAGCGGCTGCCGAGCGTGAAGCACCATACGAGACTGCCGATAGCGGCCAGCAGAGCAACGGCGATTGCTGCCAGCAGGGCGCCGGAATACGTTCGGGGTGCGTCTTCAATTTCGCTCATGCATCACCTTTCCTCATCGGGCATGTGATTGAAAGCAATTCGTGCCCGGCGTTGTTGTGACATCTTGTCCGGTTAGATGCCAGGTGAAAGGGGAAAATGTCTCAAGTCTTCCGGAAATCCCCATGATTCACGATCTTACCCATCCAGGAGCCTTTGGAGAAGTCCTGAATTGCAGGCCCTTTTCACGGAATCTACAGGATAAATCGTGCCCGCGGGTCGGCTGGCCCGGTATCCGCACTTTCTGCCGTGCCGGGCCGGCGGACGAGGCTTCCCGTCCCGCTCGCCGTGACAATCATGGAACGGCTACGTTATAAACATCTTTACTGCATATTTCGGCGCCGGGCCTTTCTAAAGGCCTGGTTCCCGGCCGTACGGGCGAAATCGTCATCAAAATAAGGAGAGAAGCTAAGGCCATGTCGACTGCTGTCGCGGGAAAGGGTCTGGAAGGAATTGTTGCCGCGAACTCCGGGATCTGCTGGATCGACGGAGAAGCGGGAATCCTCTCTTACCGCGGCATCGATATTCACGAGCTGGCCGAGCACTCGACCTTCGAAGAGACAACCTACCTGCTGTGGAACGGCATGCTGCCCAACGAGCTGGCGCTGCGCGAATTTTCTGCGCAATTGGCCCTGGCGCGGTCGCTCGATCAGCGGGTGATCGAAATGCTGCGCAGCTTTCCCATGTCGGCCACGCCCATGGAGGTGCTGCGAACGACGGTGTCGGCTTTGAGCTTTTACGATGCCGATGAGAAGGACAACTCGCACGACGCCAATGTGCGCAAGGCCTATAACCTGACAGCCCAGATTGCCATGATCGTGGCCATTTACGACCGGCTGCGAAAGGGAAAGGAAATTGTTCCGCCGGACCGTTCGCTCACCCACGCGGGCAATTTCCTGTGGATGCTGAACGGAGAGAAGCCCTCGGAAACGGCCACTCGAACTTTGGATATTGCCCTCATCCTCCACGCCGACCACGAGCTCAACGCCTCAACCTTCGCCGCCCGCGTCATCGCCGCAACCCTCTCCGACATCCACTCCGCTATCACCGGCGCCATTGGCGCGCTGAAGGGCCCCCTGCACGGCGGAGCCAACGAGGGCGTGATGCGCCTGCTGCTCACGATCGACAAGGAAGGCGCCGACCCGGTGGAGTATGTGAAGAACATGCTCGCGGCCCGGCAGAAAATCTCGGGCTTCGGGCATCGCGTGTACAAAACCGAGGACCCGCGCGCCACGCACCTTCGCAAGATGAGCGAGCAACTCGGCCGCGACTCCGGCATTCCCAAGTGGTTCGAGATGTCGCGCGCCATCGAGCTCTACATCAACAAGGAAAAGAAGCTGAACGCCAACGTGGATTTTTATTCGGCCTCGACTTACGCGACGCTCGGCGTCGACATCGATCTCTATACGCCGATCTTTGCCGTGAGCCGCATCGCAGGCTGGGCTGCGCATGTGATCGAGCAGCTCGACGACAACCGGCTCATTCGCCCGCGCGCCGAATATATCGGCCCCGTCTATCCTTCGCCTTGGGTTCCAATCGAAGAGCGGCTATAAGCGTGCGGCGCCGTATCAGCGCACGACTTCAAAGCCTGCCCTGAGCGCAGTCGAAGGGTGCGTAGCCGCCGCAAGCAAAGGGTGAGGCTTCAGCCCCTGAGCCTTCCTTCGATACGACCCATCAGCCAATCAACGGCAGCCTTTTCGTCCTCGATTTCGATGCGGAGCCGGGCTGTCTTGAGCGGAAGGGCTGCAGGGAGCGACGCCGCGAGCGTGCCGAGCCGGACTCGGTCCTTTTCCGTTGTGAACAGCGAAGTCGCGCCGGCTGCGCGGGCTTGCGATGCGAGCCGCTCAAGATCGGTGGTGGTGTATCGGTAGTGGTCGGGGAATGCGGTGCGGGCGGCGAGCTTTACGCCGGCGCGCTCCAGACCGTCGAAGAACTGATCTGGCCGCGCGATCCCGCAAAAGGCAGCGACAGCGCCGTCGACGTGTGGGATTTCCATGCGGCGGCGAATGCGCCAGACAATTCCCTGCCAGCCAATGGCTTTTAGATGCGCTTCCACTTCGGGCTCGTCTGCGGGAATCGCGATCGCTTGCGCGCGCTTCGCTGCGTGCAATGCCTCGCGCAGATTGCCGGCGGGCAGCAGATGATCGTTCAGATCGCTGCGGCTCAGCAGCAGAATGTCCACATCGCGGGCGAGCTGGCGGTGCTGAAAGCCATCATCGAGAAGATGTACGCCAATTCGCTCTGCCGCATCGCGTTCCGCGACTAGTCCGGCTTCATACCGTTCCGCCGCAACATAAACGGGAACCTCGGCTTCGCGCGCGATCACCAGCGGCTCGTCGCCGAAGTCTTCGGCTGTCCCACTGGCATCCACCAAAAGTGGAAGCACGGAGTGCCGCCGCCGGCCGTAGCCGCGCGAGAGCACGTCTATGTGCAGCCCGCGCGCCATGAGCGCCCTCGCAAGCGCGATGGTAAGCGGAGTCTTCCCTGCCCCGCCTGCAGAAAGGTTGCCGACGCTGACCACCGGCCACTTGAGCCGCCGCACCGGCTTGAGCCGAGAGCGTAGTTGCAGCTCGCGCAGCGCGAGCCCGAGCCGGTAAGCCGGAACGAGAGGCCAGAGGAGTGGACGAGTGGCGGATGTATGCGGTTTCATGGTACCGGCTTCATTCTTTGCTCTCGCTATCTGGGTGATCATTCGCATGAGGGAGATCATCCATCAAGCTCTGGATTTCGGCGTCCATTGTTTCACGAGCATCGCGCCAGGTTTCACTCTCAGAGACTGCCTTCTTCGCTTCGACAAAACCCATTCCCAAGACCAAACGCAGAATGACAATGGATTCGAATGCGCTTTTTCCTTCGCTCCGAAGGAAATACAGAACTGATTCGATTCCCTGCCCTAGCTCATTTAAGCGGCGCACTTCGTTCGAAGTTTCTGGGTCCATTGCGCTCGTCCGCCGAGATCCCTGTTCCGGCTCGTGCAGGATATCCCTTAATGCCTCAACGCACCGCTTGGTGGCGCCGGCCTGGCGGTCGAAGACCTCCCTGGCGCGCTTGCCCATTGCCTCGGAGGCTGCGCGATTACTAAGAAGCTCGATGAGGGTCGAGGCCAGATCATCTTTCGCAGCGATGCGCAGCGCGTCGCGATCGCGCAAGCTGTCGGTAATGGCCGCGAAGTTCGCGTAGTGCGGGCCCATGACGATGGGGATCCCAAACTGCGCGGGCTCGAGCGGGTTGTGGCCGCCCGCGTGCGCCAGGCTGCCGCCAACGAAAGCGACGCTCGCCAGCGAGTAAAGAGACGCCAGTTCGCCGATGGTGTCGAGAAGAACAATGCTGCCGGGAGCGAGCGGAGCATTCGCCGCAGACGTCCAATCCGACCGTTTGTGCCATGCGATCTTGGATCGCTCCAGAAGCGTCGCGACGGCGCTAAACCGCTCCGGATGACGCGGCGCGAGGACGAGAACGAGTTTCGGATCGGCAGCCTGCAACTGCGGCCACGCTTCAACGAGCGCCGCTTCCTCGCCCTCAAGCGTGCTGCCCGCGACCACGATCCGGAAGCCCCCGGAGATCGCCTTCAACTGCCTCGTCGCCTCGGACTCGTGCGCGGCGCGAATATCGAACTTTAGATTGCCCGCCACGGTGACGCACTCCGGCCGGCAGCCGAGCGCGAGCAGGCGGTCCGCGTCGGTCTGGCTCTGCGCAAGCACGCGGGTCAGGCGCGAAAGGAACGGGCGCCAGAGAAAACGAAACTTCTTGTAGCGCGGCCATGAACGGTCGGAGATGCGTGCGTTGACCACGGCGACGGGAATGCCGCGCCTGAAGCAGCCGCTCAGCAGGTTGGGCCAGAACTCGGTTTCGGCCAGCACCAGCAGATCCGGCTTGAGGGCGTTCAAGTAAGCGCCAACTGCCCAGGGCAGATCGAGCGGGCAATAGAAGACGCGGTTGGCATCGAAGCGCTCATGGGCAAGCGCCTGGCCGGTGCGCGTGGTGGTCGAAACCACGATCGCGAACCCAGGCAGCGCAGCATCGAGCGTCCTGACAAGCCGCGTCACCGCCAGAACTTCGCCAACGGAGACAGCGTGCACCCAGATGAGTGGACGCCGGCCCGCCGCATCGCTTCGCTGAACGAGCCCGCGCGGCACGCGGCCCAGCCGCCGCAGAAACCCTTCGCGATATTTGTGCGTGGTGGCCATGCGCCACAGCCACCATGGCGCGCCTGCAATGAGCGCCACGAACAAGGCAACGTTATAGAAAAAAAGCGTCATCCGTTAACGAATCACTTCTGCGCAGGTCTAATCGTTGGACGCCACGCCGGCGCCACGTGTATCTGACCCTAAGATGATACAGTCGCACACGATGAGATTTTTGCGGGGAATCCCGTTTGTTTTGCTTTGGCTCGCGTTGCCGGCGATGGCGGCTGACCACGCGCCGCCTCAGGTGCAGCCCGCGACTTCCTATCCAGCGGTAGAGGTTCACCCGCAAGAGCATGTAGCCATCGCCGTTGAGCCCTACGACACAAAGGAAAAGGAATCCATCTTCCGCGTGGACTATCTCAGTCACGACGTGATGCCGATCCGGCTGATCGTAACCAATCTCGGCGACCGCCCCATCTCGCTGATCGATGCCCGCATTCTGTTTGAGACAGCGGAGGGCGAGCGGATTCGCGCTGCCGAGCCGGAGGACGTGGAGCGCCTGATGACGCGCAAGGAGCGCGAGGGATCGAGGATCCCACTGCCCGCGCCGCTGCCTCCGATCCATGTGAAGGCAAAGGGCAGCGTCAAGGAGATTGAAGACGACTTCAACACCTTCGAGTACTCGGCCCTGGCGGTTGAGCCCCACACGACGCGCGCCGGCTTTCTTTTTTACGACGTGTCGGGGCTCAAGAATCCGCTGGCCGGCGCCAAGCTTTATCTGCACGACCTGCGCGATGCCGACGGCAAACAGCTCTTCTACTTCGAAATCCCCTTCAGCAAATATCTGCAATCGAAATCGAACCAGATGAATTAGAGCGGTTTCGCAAGGCCTGTCCGGTCAAAACGCCCGCAAAGGTCTTCACTGCCTCCACCCTGCCGGCGCAGCACTGCCCCCGGGCACCCCGATTCCTGAGGGTTGCTCCGGCCTGAACCCCGCGAATGCCCTTACAATGTTTCTGAAACTGCAATGTTCCGGATTACGATCCGGAATATTGCCGGTCCAACTCCCCCGCAGACTTCGCGCGGCAAATGCTCGACCCGTTCCCGCGCGAATGAGGAAGCGAGGTCGCGAGATGTTGTCCGGACGACTTCAAGCGCAAGGGGCCAGCGCATTGGCGGCGCTGTTTCAGAATTATCAAGGCCCCCTTTTTGCCATTCGCATGTGGGATGGCTGGCGTTGGACGCCGTCGCCCGACGGCGAGCCGGCCTGCACGATTGCGGTCGAGACTCCGAAGGCGTTGGCGGCGCTTGTGGCCGAGCCGAACGAGATCACCCTCGGCGAGGCTTTCATCAATCGGGAATTGGAGATCGAGGGAGACATCTTCGCGGTTTTTCCGGTTGCGGAACAGCTTCTGAATCGCCCACGGCGGCTGAAGCAACAACTGGTGGAGACACTGGCCCGCACCGTTGCCGGCGCGGGACGATGGCTCAGCCACGGCTCGCGGCACTCCATGGCGAGAGACCGCTCCTCGATTTCGTACCACTACGATCAGCCGGTTGAATTTTTCCAGCCGTGGCTGGGCGAATCGCTCGCGTATTCCTGCGCGTATTTTCGAAGCCCAAACGAACCTCTCGATCTGGCTCAGGCGCAAAAGCTCACGATGATCTGCCGCAAGCTGCGCCTGGAACCGGGCGAGCGCTTTCTTGACATCGGCTGCGGATGGGGAAGCCTGATACTTCATGCGGCTTGCACGCGCCATGCGAACGCGCTGGGTATCACACTCAGCGGGGAGCAGGCGAAGTTTGCGAAGCAAAGGATCGAGCAGGCTGGGCTGGACGCGGCTTGCGCCGTTGAACTGCGCGATTACCGCCAGTGCGAGCATCTGCATGAGTCCTTCGACAAAATCGCAAGCGTCGGCATGTTCGAGCATGTAGGTTTAAAAAACCTTTCCCGGTATTTCAGCATCGCGCGCGGGTTGCTTAAACCCGGCGGCGCCTTTCTCAATCACGGGATTGCACGCGCACCCGGCTCCGCCGTGCGCAAGGATTCGTTCATTGACCGGTACGTGTTTCCCGATGGAAAGCTCGTGACGTTGACGCAAACCATTCAAGCCGCGGAGTCGGCGGGGCTTGAAGTGCGCGACGTGGAAAACCTTCGCGAACACTACGAACTGACCTTGCGCCGCTGGGTAGACGGCTTGCGGAAGAATGCCGAGAAGGTGCGCGCGTACGTGGACGAGCCGACGTACCGCATCTGGCTGTTGTACATGGCGGGAGCGGCCGCCGCCTTCTCCAGGGGAGATATTGCGGTCTATCAGGTGCTGCTCAGCCGGCCGGACCGCGGCAAGAGCCGGCTTCCGCTTGTCCGTGACGGCTGGTACTCCGCAAGTCTGCGGGAAGAAGCCGGCAGCTACAAAAGCCGCGCAGCCGAAGCGAACGCGGAGTAGCGCCAGCCGCAAGGCCCAAAGAGACTATTCGAAATACGTGGCCGTGGTGCTGTCGGTCTCCCAGATCGTGCAATCCTTTACGCGCACCCGGCCCACGGTCATTCCGGCGAGTTGGTGATTGGTCTCGTCAAAAAAGTATTTGGCGATGTTCTCGGCCGATGGGTTCAGCGTAGTGAACGGCTCCAGGTCGTTGAGCATCTGGTGATCGAGGCGGTCGATAACCGGCCGCAAAACCTGCTTGAGCAGTTTGAAGTCGAGCAGCAGACCGGCCTCGTCGAGCGCCGCGCCGGCCAGCGTGACTCGGACCTTGTAGTTGTGGCCGTGCGGGTTCTCGCACTTTCCTTTGTAATTACGCAGATAGTGGCCGGAGGAGAACTCCGCCTCCACGGTGACTTCGTACATGGGTTCAGGCTCGATCCTGTGCGGCGAAGGCCGCACTTCTTCATTGTAATGACGCCGGATCTCTAACGCTCGCGTTTGCCTCGACGCCTTTCTCTCGCCGCGCGCCGCGACTGCTCGCTGCGCCTGTCTACCTGCTCAAACAGATTGCTCAGGACGCCGATGAGCGCCGACGCAAGCGCAGCCAGCAGAAGCAGCAGCGACATGGTGCGCCACAGTGTGCCGTTCGCTGGCAGGCCGGGCTGAAAGCTCGAGGGCACCAGCGTCATGCCCGCCGAAACAAGGGCGAAGAATCCAAGTGACGCTGCGAGGATGTAGAAGTTGCGAGACATGGCGTGGAGGTTGCGACGGTTCGCCGGCGCTGCTGAGATTCTACGGCGCGCGGCCTTAGCGGAAAAGTTCCGCCGAGTCAATCACCTCAACCGCAGCCTTCGCGAACTCGGCTTCAATAGCGGCAACCGAGCCGTGAAGATCGATGGCGCGACACGCATCGCGCAGAACGACGGCCGGCAGTCCAAGGCGGCGAGCGTCCAGAGCCGAGTAGCCCACGCAATAGTCGTATGCCAGCCCGGCCAGGAACACGCGCGTCAGTTTGCGTTCGTGCAGATATGCATCAAGGCCGGTGGGAGTGGTGCGGTCGTTCTCAAAAAACGCCGAATACGAGTCAATCTGCTGCCGAAAGCCCTTGCGCAGAATCAACTCGGCCTGCGGAAGGTGAAGCGACGGGTGAAACTCCGCGCCGCGGCTGCCTTGAACACAATGCGCCGGCCACAGCGTCTGCGTTCCGTATGCAAGCTCGATCGATTCGAACGGCTGCCTGCCGGGGTGGGACGCGGCGAAGGAAGAATGATTGGCCGGGTGCCAGTCCTGAATCAAGATCAAGTGCGCGAAGAGCGGTGCGATGCGGTGAATCGGCGCAATAATTTCGTCCCCGTGCGGAACGGCGAGCGCTCCACCGGGACAAAAATCGTTTTGCACGTCGGTGACAAGAAGGACGTCGTGTGCGCCGATTTGTATTGGAGATGGCTGCGGCATGGACGGCCCACCGGTCCCCGGCGACAAGTCTTCGCCGCTGGGGTCCTAGTTTCGATTATGCCAGAAGCACTTCAATGCCGCGGTCGCGCAGCACCGTAACGTATTCAGCACTCAGCTCCGTGTCGGAGACGACCGTGTGCGCGGCGCCGAGCGGAGCCACGGGAATCATGCCGCCACGGCCGAACTTGGTGTGATCGGCCACAATGATCACCCGGCTCGCCACCTCGATCATCTTCTGCTCCGAGCCGACAACCAGCGTGTTGTTATTGCTGAATCCCGCTTCGGTGATGCCGCCGATTCCCATGATGACCGCGTCGGCGCGGATGGCGCCGAGCATCTGCTCGCAAAATGGCCCCAGCATCACGCGTAGCCGCGGATCGAGATAGCCGCCCGTGAGCGTCAACTCGATGTTGCGCAGCGGCTCCAGGCCCTCGGCAATGGGCAGCGAGTTGGTGACGATGTGCAGCGATTTTGACGCCAGTTCGCGCGCCACAGCCGCCACGGTCGAGCCGCCGTCGAGGATCACGGTCTGCCCATTTTCAATGAGGCTGGCGGTGAGCTTACCGATGCGGCTTTTTACGTCGCTCAGGCGCACACTTTCCGCCGCGTAGTCGAAGACGCGAGTGGGAGGAGACTGCACGGACACCGCGCCGCCATACACGCGCTTCAGCGCGCCTTCCTGCTCCAGAATGTCGAGATCGCGGCGCACGCTGGACTCGGAAGCGTCGAGCTCGCGGCCGAGAGTCTCCGAGTCGATGAAGTCCCGGGACTCGAGCATCTGCCGGATTCTCAATTGCCGTTCAGCAGCCTTCATCGTGTGTTGACGCCGCGACTCGATCTGTTGATTCTGCCTTCAGCGCTTCCTATTCCCTATTCCCTACTCCCTATTCGCTGTCTTTTCCAATCGCGTCCATCACCGCATCCGTCACTGACCTGACCAGCGCCTCCAGGTCTGCGCCAGCGCCGGCGCCGCCGCCGTTGTTTGCAGGACCATCGCACGGCGTCGGCTCCAGCGCAATCGAGCTTGGCACTTCAAGATCGGAAAGCTGGCATTCTTTCATGCGCGAAGTGTCGAAGCGAATGTCGGGCAGGCCAAGCTTCTTCTTCAACGCCAGCAGATCGGATGCCTGTCCCTCAGAGATGCGCGCGATGGGCGCGCCGAGCTGCGACGCGATCATCAGCGTCCAGCAGTATGTCTCCAACACCTCGGCGTACCACTCCGCGTGCGTCACGGTATCGGCCCAGCACACAATGCCGTGATTCGACAGCAGCACCGTGTTGTGCTGTTTCACGTACGGCAGAACCGTTTCCGCAAAGGCCTTGGTGCCCGGCGTTTCGTAAGGCGAAATCGCAACCTTGCCTACAAACACCTCGAACTCAGGGATGACCATGTTGGGCGGCACGCGGCCCGTGATGGCGTAGGCCGTGGCATGCGGCGGATGGCAGTGAAGCACCGCCTTCGCTTCCGGCACTGCCTTGAAAATTTCAAGATGCAGCAGCAGCTCGCTGGTGCGCGGTTTGCTGCCAGCGATCTGGTTGCCTTCGAGATCGGTGAGGGAAATATCTGCCGGCGTGAGATCGTATTTGCTCACCAGGGTCGGCGTGCACAAAACTTCATTCGGTCCGATGCGATAAGAGATGTTCCCGCCATTGCCGTCGACAAACTGGCGCAGCCACAGCTTGCGGCCCACAGCGCAGATTTCTTTCTTGATCTCCTCGGCTTCAGGCGTCGAAAAAAGACGGCGATTCACAGGCACCAGGCCGGTTGCTGCAGGAGCGGACGAGCCATTGGCCGGCGCGAGAGGATCGGCCGCGCTGGCGTCCGCTGAAGCACCGAGCTCGATGCCGTGTTGCTGCAGAAAGTCGTGGGCCGAGGGCGTCACCACGCAGTTGGCAGCCGTCAGGATGCTTGTGGCGCCCGCCGCGAGTGCGTCCTGCGCGTCGCGCATCGCGATCAGCTTTCTCCCGGTTAGATCGATGCTTTTCTTTCCGCTCTTCACTTCCCCACCTCTAATTTCGATCAAACCTTTTCTTGCGTTACGTCCACCGAGTCGACGATCAGCGCCAGGTACGCATCCACGGGCACCGCATCGGGGTAAAACGGATTCGACGCTTCGCGCCCTTCGGTAAACGCCACCATCTGGCCTATCGCCGCGCCCAGTTCGTCAACGGCGATCAGCGCCTTGCCGCCGCCATGGCCGTTCTTCGCGCGCAAGTTCTCCATCGTCACCGGCTCCAGGATGGCGAGCGTCCGCGCGGAATAGGATACGACTGCCGGAGTAAGCGTGATGTGCCCGCGAACGATGCCCAGTCTCATGCTTTGCTCTCCGCTGCCTCCGGTTGTTGCACCGCGTCCACCAGTCCCACCACTACCATGCGTGCGGGCGTATTGTTGCCCAGCCTCTCGCGCGCAATGTCGCCGTCGGTTGAAACCATCACGGTCGCGCCGCGCGCCGCGCCCAGCCAGTCGACCACCACGTTCGGTTCCTCGGCCATGGCGCCGTCGGCGTCGAGCCTGCGCGCAACCAGAAACCGGCATCCCGCAAGCGTGGGATGCTTGGCGGTTGCCACGACAGTGCCTTCAATGCGCGCGAGAAACATTCCGCTTAAACCGCAGTCCTTTCTGATCCCTGACCCCTGACCCCTGATCCCTGATCCCTGCTCTCAGATGATCCGCAGCGCGTCGCCGATAACCATTTGCCGTTCGCGCGTAAACGTGAGTGGCGTAGTAATGCCTTCACCGGTTGGAGTTGCAACCGTGTGACTGAAGTAGCCTGGCCCGCCAACGCCGAGCGACGCCGGCGATGCCGCGTTATGAATGAAAAGTGTCGTATTCATGGCGCGCGCCATCTTGGTCGCCGTCTCCACATTCCTGGTGTGGATGATGGCGGTGTGCCGGTAGCCGTGCTCGGCCTTGACCGATGCTTCGATGGCGGCGTCAACGTCCTTCACGCGCACGATTGGAATGAACGGCATCATCTGCTCTTCCACCACGAAGGGATGATTTTCATTCGTCTCGCCGAATAGCAGGTCGGTGTTCGGCGGCGCATGGACGCCGGCAGCCGCAGCCAGCACCGCGACGTCCTTGCCGACAAGGTCTTTCTTCACATGAGCGCGCGCACAGCCACCACCCCCGCCGCCTTCAAAAGAAAATGCCGCCTTCGTCAGCCGGTCGATGGCCGCGGCGTCAAGCTGGAATGCTCCTGCGTGCTTCATGGCAGCAATGAACGCGTCGGCAACAGAGGCCACCACGAACACCTCTTTCTCGCCGATGCAGAGCAGATTGTTGTCGAATGCAGCGCCCTCGATGATGCATCGTGCGGCGCGATCGAGATCGGCCGTCTCGTCGACAACGACGGGAGGATTGCCCGGACCGCCCGCGATCACGCGCTTGCCTGTCTTTGCCGCGGCCTGTGCCACCGCCGCTCCGCCAGTGCAACAAAGCAGAGCCACCTTGGGATGATGAAAGATCTGATCGGCGGCCTCGAGGCTTGGCTCAACCACGGTGGTAACTACATTCGTGACGCCAAGCTCGCGCTCGAATTCGCGATTCCAAAGCTGCAGCGCGTATTGCGCCACCCGGGCGCCCGAAGGGTGAGGTCCGAACACCGCCGTGTTGCCCGCCGCAATAATATTGATGGCGTTCGATGCCATGGTGGGCACCGAGTGCGTCACGGGCAGCATCATGCCGATCACGCCCCACGGCGCGCGCTCAATGATGCACAGGCCCGATCGATCGCTGCGCGCGTCGCTGCGCATGGCGTCCACGCCAAGCACGAAGCGCATGTTGGTGAGCTTCAGAATCTTGTGATCGAGGCGTCCGACCTTGGTCTCCTCGAGCTCCATGCGGCCCAGCTCTTCGCGGCGGTCGTTGCAGATGCGGACGATGATATCCACCAGGCGGCCGCGATCTGCCAGGCTCATCGCGGCGACTTTCTTCTGCGCCTCGTGGGCCGCGTCCACGGCCTCATCAACGGTCGTGAAGACGCCATCGCGCGGGGCGGCGGCTCTTGTTGCCGGCACTTGCGCAGCCGGCGCCGCGGGCGCATTCTGCATCTGGATGCGCAGGCGCGCCACCACTTCCTTCGCAATCTCCGCAATCACCTGGGGCGAGACTTGCTGTTGTGTCTGCATATGCGGCTACTCCCTGTTTACGGCTTGGCCACCGTTGCGCCGCCCACCTCGATGGTGTCGACAATGCCGACAATCACCGCGTCGACAGGCGCATCCTTGGTTGCGGGCGTCAGGCGCGCAGAGCTGCCCTGCGTGAACAGCACGCACTCGCCTTCGCCGGCTCCCACGCCATCGACCGCTACCACCGAGCTCCCCGAGATCTGCAGCTTCCCTTCCTTGTTGATGTAAGGCTGGATGAGCAGCAGCTTCATGCCGCGGAACTTCGCGATCTTCTGCGTGGAGACAACGTTGCCAATCACTTTCGCTATGAACATGCCGGATCACCTCATGCGCCGCGGCGCCTGACTGCGTGCGCCGCCTGCGGCTACTTCGGCACTATCGTGCCAAGCGAGTCGTGCGGGCGCGCGATGACGTGCACGCTTAACACTTCGCCGGCCGCGCGGCCTGCGCTGGCGCCGGCGTCCACCGCGGCGCGCACGCTGCCCACGTCGCCCGTTACGTAGACCGAGCAGAGGCCGCTGCCGACCTTGCTCCAGCCCACATATTTCACGCTGGCCGCCTTCAGCATCGCGTCCGTCGCCTGTACCAGGGCCACCAGGCCCTTGGTTTCAATCATTCCAATCGCTTCACTCGCCATGTGCGTTCTCCCGTCTCCTCGCTACTTCAACAAGTTCTCGACAAGCGCATCGTGGGGCCTCGGAATCACGTGCGATGACACCAGCTCGCCGACTACTTTGGCTGCCGCCGCGCCCGCGTCCACAGCCGCGCGCACGCTGCCCACATCGCCGCGGACAATGGTCGTGACGTAGCCGCCGCCGATCTGCACCGTCTTTACAAGCTCCACGCTGGCAGCCTTCACCATGGCGTCGCTCGCTTCCACCAGCCCCACCATGCCTCTGGTTTCAATCAATCCAATTGCCTGACTCATGTTGTCTCCTCTACTTTTTCGCCGCCGCTTTGCTGTTTTGAACGAAAGACGGCAGCTCGTCGTGGGGCCGTGAGATCACCTGCACACTCACCACCTCGCCGATCCTCGATGCCGCTTCCGCGCCCGCGTCCGTAGCGGCCTTTACGGCTGCCACGTCCCCTTCAACGAAGGCGGTCACCAGACCTGCTCCTACGGTCTGCCAGCCGGCGAAGGTCACGTTTGCTGACTTGAGCATGGCGTCGGTCGCCTCAAACAAGGCCACCATGCCTTTTGTTTCAACCATTCCAAGCGCTTGTCTCATCGCTTCCTCTCTTGTTGCGTAGCGTTACTGCTTTCTTCCAGTGTTACTTGAAAATCCCCAAGTCCGTCTTTGTAACGCCGGTCTCCAGACCGGCTGTCGTGCGGGCCTCCAAGCCCGCACAACGTCATTTGAAAATCTCCACATCCTTGGTCAAATGCAGACCGCAGGCGTTCGCCTCATCGGTGTCCATGTGAACGTTGAGGCGTGATGTGGGATCGATGCGCACATGAACGCGGTTGAACGTGACGCCCGACGGCCCGCCCACGCGCAGCTTCATCATGTCGCCCTGCTTCACGCCGAAGTACGCGGCCTCCGCCGGGTTCACGTGAGCGTGGATCGCGGCGCGAATCACGCCTTCTTTCAGCTCGACGACGCCTTTGGGCCCGATGATCACTGCGCCGGGAGTGCCCTTGATGTCGCCCGAAAGCCGCACCGGCAGATCGCTGTAGCCAAGCATGATGGCATCGGTGAATGCCAGCTCCACCTGCGATTGCTTGCGCATGGGCCCCAGGATGCGCAGGTTCGAAATGAGGCGGCTTCGCGGCCCCACGATCGTGACAGTCTCTTTTGACGCGAAGTTGCCTTCCTGAAAGAGCGGCCGGTCGAAAGTCAGCTCAGTGCCTTGACCGAAGAGCACGTCCATATCCGCGCGGCACACGTGCATGTGGCGCGAAGAGGCTTGCACGGTGAGAACCGGTGCGGGCCCTCTTTTGTCACGGCCCAGGTATTCGAGCGCCACCTGGCGGACGATGCGTTCCACCGTCTCTCTGTCAATCGCTACTGCATTTGTCGCACTTGCCATAACTTTTCTCTGACCACTGGTCACTGACAACTGACCACTGTCTTCACCACGGCCATTGTTTCCCGAGCCACAATCGATTCTTCGTTGGCGGGAATGACCAGAACTTTCACCAGCGAGCGAAGCGTCGAGATTTCACCTTCGCCCTTGACAGTTTTGTTTGCTTCCACATCGATCTCGATGCCGAACGTTGAGAGGTTCTTGAGAACCGCGGCGCGAATCTCCGCGCTGTTCTCGCCGATGCCGCCCGAAAACGTGATCACGTCCAGTCCGCCCAGCTCCAGCATGAACGCGCCCATATAGTGCCGGATGGCGTGCACAAACACATCGAGCGCGAGCCGTGCGCGCTGGTTGCCCTTTGCCGCTGCCTCGTCCAGATCGCGCAGGTCGCCGCTCGTGCCGCTGATTCCCGCGAGACCCGCCTGGCTGCCGAGCAGCGCCGCCATCTCGTCCGGCCCCAGCCCAAGCTTCTTCATCATGTGCAGCACGGCAAACACATCGATGTCGCCCACGCGGTTGTTCTGCGGCAGGCCCGACTGCGGCGAAGCGCCCATGCTCATGTCGATGGCCATGCCCTCGCGGAACGCCGCCACGCTTGAGCTGCCGCCGAGATGGCACGAAATGTGCCGCAAATCCTTGCGCCCCAAAACTGCCTGCGCGCGCTCGCAGGCCGAGCGGTGGCTCGCCCCATGAAATCCGTAGCGGCGAATGCCGTGCTCTGTGCGCCACGCGTAGGGCACGGCGTAAGTGGTCGATGCCTCGTCCATGAACCGGTACGGAAACGGCTCCATCACCGCGACCAGCGGAACCGCGGGCAGTTCCCGCCGGAACGCCCGCATCGCTGCGATGTACGGCGGATTGTGCGCCGGCGCGAGAAATGAGAACTCCTCCATCGCAGCCAGAAACGCATCGTCAATGATCTGCGGCACGTTCAGCGGCCCTGCATGAACCGCCTTGAACCCCACCGCCCCAATCTCGGCCAGGCTCTTGAGCGCCTTGCCCGGCCCGGCAATCTCGCTGAGGCACTTTCGGATGGCGGCGGAGCAGTCGGCGCACTCGCCGCCAGGCTGTCCAATCCGCTCCACCCGCCCCTGCGCCAGAACCGTCTCCGCCGGCGACGAGGCTCCCATCGCGGCAGCTTCCCCAATCTCAAGCAGGCGGTACTTGAACGAGGTGCTTCCGATATTGGGAATCAAGACTCTCATTGTTGAATGTTCTTGATTGAAGCTGAATGTTACTATATATTATTCGCCAGAGTCAATCGTTACTTTTTGGTCGATTCTGAGGATTAAGTCGGAATATGGCACCAGAAACGGGCATTCTCGGCCAAAATTCGCCACGAGCCACCCGCTCCCCCGGCCCGCCCTCACTCGACCGAATCGAGGAACTCGGCATCATCGGGGCCGGCGGCGGCGGCTTCCCCACCGCAGTCAAGCTGCGGACGCAGGTTTCGATCGCCATCGCCAACGGGGCAGAGTGCGAGCCGCTCCTGCACAAGGACAAGGAGCTGCTCCACCACTACGCCGAGCCCTTCCTCCGCGGCCTCGAAATGACCATGCAGCTCGTCGGTGCCCGCGAAGGCGTCATCGGCGTCAAGGAGAAGTACCAGGACATCATCGCCGCGCTCACAGCTTCCGCCCCCTCCGGCATCCGCGTCGTCTCGCTGCCCGACTGCTACCCCGCCGGCGACGAGTTCATCCTCGTTCACATGGTCACCGGCCGCGTCATCCCGCCTGGCGGCCTGCCCAAGGACGTCGACACGGTCGTCGCCAACGTCGAGACCCTCATGAACATGGGCCTCGACCGCCCCGTCACGCACAAGTACCTCACCGTCGCGGGCGCCGTCGCCGAGCCTGTCACCCTCCGCGTTCCCGTCGGCATCACCATCGGCGAAGTCATCGACGCCGCCGGCGGACCCACGGTCAACAATTTCGGCGTGCTCCTCGGCGGCGTGATGATGGCCAAACCCGCGGCCGACCTCAGCGTCCCCGTCACCAAAACCACCGGCGGCATCATCGTTCTGCCCGCCGAGCACGCGCTCATCCGCCGCCACAACGCGCCCTGGATGCACGTCGCCAAAATCGGCCGCTCGGCTTGCGACCAGTGCCGCTTCTGCACCGAGTTCTGCCCACGCTACCTGCTCGGCCATCCCATCGAACCGCACCGCGCCATGCAGTCGCTGGGCTTCGCTGAGGGCGCCAACGCCATGGTTGCCGGCACGCTCTACTGCTGCGAGTGCAACCTGTGCACCATGTTCGCCTGCCCTGAGGATCTGGACCCCAAGACCGTCTGCGTACAGTCCAAGCCCGTCGCCCGCGAGCGCGGACTCACATGGAAAGGCACACCTGAATCCGTCCAGCCGCATCCCATGGCCGAGTTCCGCCGCGTGCCCATGCGCCGCCTCATCGCCAAGCTCGGCCTGGGCGAGTTTCGCAACGAAGGCCCGCTCCGCGACCACACCTTCTCGCCGCAGCAAGTGAACCTGCCGCTCAAGCAACACGCAGGCGCGCCCGCCGTGCCCGTCGTTCACACCGGCGATCGCGTCCGCGCCGGAGACCTCGTCGCCGCGCCCGAACCCGGCCAGCTCGGCGCGCGCATCCATGCCAGCATCGACGGCCGCGTCACCGTCGGCGCCGAGGCCATCACGATAGACGCGTGAAAAGCAGAGATCAGAGAACAGGGATCAGGGATCAGCGAGCGTAAGACCGAACTCGAATAAGATGCGCAACACGCGGGACGTCGCGAGACAAAGGCTGATCGCGTAAGACACCGTAAGACGAGGAACAAACCATGTAAGACGCCGTAAGACACCTACCACGGCCGCGTAAGACGCCGTAAGACATGAACCACGCCAAAACGGAGACCAATCCGACCCCTGAACCCTGAACCCTGATCCCTGTTTTAGAAGGAGCCAAAGTGGCAACCGAAATCAATTCCATCGGACTCATCGAGCTATCCAGCGTGGCAACGGGATTCTCCGTCGAAGACCTCATGCTGAAAGCCGGCTCGGTCAAGCTGCTCCTCGCGCGCAGTATCTGCTCGGGCAAGTTCCTCATCGTCGTCTCGGGCGACGTCGCCGACGTGCAGTCGGCGCTGGCCGCGGGCGCCACGGCCGCCGGCGCATCGCTCATCGAGCGCCGCCAGATCGCGCGTGTGCATCCCTCGGTTCTCCAGGCCATCTCGCAGTCCGTCGACATTCCCACTGAGCAGCTCAGGTCCATCGGCGTCATCGAAACATTCTCCGCGGCCAGCATCATCGATGTCGCCGACGCGGCCATCAAGTCGGCTGCCGTCACGCTCATGCGCGTTCACCTTGCCATGGCGCTCGGCGGCAAAGGATTCGTGGTCATGGCTGGCGACGTGGCCAGCGTGCAGGCTGCCGTCGCCGCCGGCGCCAAGGCCGCCGCCGAAGACGGAATGCTGGTCGGCAAAGCCGTCATTCCCAATCCCTCGCCCGAGCTGTTTCGCGAGTACATCTGACGACAGTGGTCAGAGTTCAGTCGTCAGAATTCAGTGGTCAGTGGTCAGGTTTCAGCGGTTTTGTGGCGTGCCTCGCGATGGCAGGCCGACGGGTGGCGCTCGACGCGAGGACGGGCTGCGCCGACCGCACCGATGCGGAGCCTGGGCGGGTCAACTTTGACCAACGGGTCAAGCTCAGCAAAAATGTCTGGGCGGGGCTGGCTGGCAGAAGCAGAGGCCCGCAAAGGCTGGCCGCGTGAGCGGGTCAGAATCAAGATTCTACCTAGTTTTCCAGCTTTATAATCGAATCGCTTTGGCAGATGAATTCAAACCCGGCGATGTCATCTCCTACATGGAAATGTGTTCCACGGTCTGTGTGAATCTCCAGCGGGGAATGAACTACCGTCTGAACGGACGCGAGAGCGTAATCCTCATGAGCATCCGGCCAGGCGCTCCCTATGCCGATCGAATCGAAGACGACGGCAGGATTCTCATCTATGAGGGGCATGATTGCGCGAAAACCGCAGCAGTACCGGATCCCAAGCGGGTCGATCAGCCTGAAGTAAATCCAGGGGGTTCGTTGACCCAGAATGGGCTTTTCGCTCAGTCGGCACGGCAACACAAGGCTGGTGATTCGCATCCTGAGAAAGTCACTGTTTTCGAAAAGATCCGGTCCGGGATCTGGGTCTATAACGGAATATTTGAGCTGGTTGACTGTTGGACAGAAACTTCGGGATTGCGGAGGGTTTTCAAGTTCAAACTTAGAATCTCTGGCGAGGACGACTACATACGGCCGACGACCGTTAGTTCGACGGAGGAGGACGATCGTCTCATTCCAAGTTGGGTAAAACTTGAGGTCTGGAGGCGCGATCGAGGCAAATGCCGCAAATGCGGCACGAACACAGGGCTTCATTTTGACCACATCATCCCTTATTCGAAGGGCGGATCTTCAAAAGATCCTTCAAACATCCAAATCCTCTGTGGGCGGCACAATCTTCAGAAGCACGACAAGATCGAATAGCGGGGCAGGCTCGACCCTACAGTAAGAGTCACGGGATCCCCAGCAGCTTGTGGGTCTGGAGGCTCAACCGCCAGCGCGGATGCCGGAGGCAATAGTCGAGCGCGAGCCTTGTGTTGCGGTCGCGCGCAGGCCCGTCCATGGGCTGCAGAAAGAAGTGCCGGAACGGCAGAGCTTCGAACTGCTCCGGCTCTGCTCCCGGCTGGGGATAGATCACCTTGAGCTCGTCTCCGCTGCGTTGTTTGAATTCGGCCCCGGCCTTGGGGCTCACGCAGATCCAATCCAGCCCCAGCGGCGCCTCGATGGTCCCGTTGGTTTCGACCGCAATTTCAAAGGCGCGCGCATGCAGCGCGTCGATCAAATCTTTATCGAGCTGAAGCAGCGGCTCGCCGCCGGTACACACAACGAAGCGTTTGCCGGACTCCGCGCCCGCGGGCCAGGTTTGCTCGATGGCGACAGAGAGCGCCTCGGCGGTGGCGAACTTTCCACCGCCTGGTCCGCCGGTATCGGCAAAGTCGGTATCGCAGAATTTGCAGATTGCCGACGCGCGGTCTTCCTCGCGACCGGACCAGAGGTTGCAGCCGGCAAACCGGCAAAAGACCGCAGGACGCCCGGTCTGCGCGCCTTCGCCCTGGAGCGTGTAGAAGATCTCTTTGACGGCGTAAGTCATAAAGGCAGCTTCTAGCCTCTAGCTCCTAGCTTCTA
Source organism: Occallatibacter sp. (assembly GCA_050010795.1). Lineage (GTDB taxonomy): Bacteria > Acidobacteriota > Terriglobia > Terriglobales > Acidobacteriaceae > Telmatobacter. The sequence goes on along the minus strand of JBEKKI010000003.1, from coordinate 82,346 downwards.
GCTCATCTCGCCTTGCGTGTGGCCGTCAACTCCGCACGAACAAGCCAGGAGCTAGAGGCTAGCAGCTAGAGGTGTTTTTCAGCAGCGGGTCTTCGATCCCATTTTCGCGGAAACCTTTTTGCCTGAGCAGGCAGGAGTCGCATTGGCCGCACGGGACGCCCGTGGGCGAGGGATCGTAGCAACTACTGGTGAGCGAATAATCGACGCCCATGCTGCGCCCCAGGCGGATGATTTCGGCCTTGCTGAGCGCAATGAGCGGGGTATGAATCTTCAGCGACTTGTGGCCCTCCACACCAGCTTTGGTCGCAAGGTTGGCCATCTTTTCGAAGGCGGCAATGAATTCGGGCCGGCAGTCGGGATAACCGGAATAGTCGCGCGCGTTCACGCCAAGAAAGATGTCGTTCGCTCCCAGCACTTCAGCCCAGGCGAGCGCATAGGCGAGAAAGATGGTATTGCGCGCGGGGACATAGGTGATGGGGATGCCGTGGCTCATTTCTTGCGTGGCGCGGCCCTTGGGCACGGGGATGTCGGCCGTGAGCGCGGAGCCGCCGAAGGCGCGCAGATCGATGGCGGCGATGCGGTGCTCGGCAACGCCGATGGATGCGGCAACGCGTTTGGCCGCTTCGAGCTCCCACGCGTGGCGCTGGCCGTAGGAAAACGAGAGCGCGAAGAGCGCGTAGCCCTCGCGCTTGGCGACGGCGAGGACGGTGGCCGAGTCGAGGCCTCCGCTCAAAAGGACGACTGCGCGTTTTGATTTGTCTTCCATGGCTAGAGGCGAAGCTACTTCATATCGCCGCCGCGGCCGATGTCCATCGACGGCGGGATGGGATTGCGCTCGTCGATGTAGGCGTCGATGCATTGATCGAGTAGGCCCTTGGCATCGAGGATGAATTCCACGGCGTCGCGCGCCGCGCCGTAGCCGCCGGCATTCGGCGTCACGTAGTGTGCCTCGGCCTTCACTTGCTCGCGCGCATTGGCAACGGCCACGGCAAAGCCCACCTCGCGCATGGCAGGCAGGTCGATGACGTCATCGCCCACGTAGCAGATCTCGTCGAGCGCCGCGCCGTCCTTCGCCATGATCTCGCGGATGGCCTGCATTTTGAACGCGCAGCCCTGGTAGACGAACTCGAGTTTCAGATCGCGGGCGCGTGTTGCCACCGTCTCGCTGATGCGCTTGGTGATGACGCCGCATTTGAGGCCGCCGATCCGCGCCAGAGAGATGGCCGTGCCGTCGTGCGCGCTGTAGCCCTTGGCCTCAACCATGGTCGCCGAGTTCACGCCGAAACCGATCGTTTCCTTTTTACCGACCTCCTCAAGAACCCCGCCCGCGGCTGCGCCAGGGACGAGCCATATGGTGCCGTCGGTGAATACTCCGTCGACGTCGAAAAGGACAATCCTGATTTTGCGGGCGCGATCTTTCGCGGTGAGTGCCATGCTTCGATTGTAACGAGTGGTCGCTGCCGCCGATTCCAACCTGGTCGTGTTTTCAGCGAGAATAGGCGCATGGACGAGAGCGCGCCCAACTCCGCACGCGAGGTTCCGCCTGACCTCGCGCCCGAAGACTACTACTTCGAAGGACCGTACCTCGTCTTCACCGCCGCCTACCACCTCAAGCGCGGTTCCTGCTGCGGCTCGGGATGCCGTCACTGCCCTTATCCAGAGAAACCGGCCAACGCTGCCGATTCAGACCAGGCAGGCTAGGGCCAGTTCACACTACCCGGGTGGTGTGAACTGGCCCTAGCCCACGCCCTTTCTTCGCCTTTCATCGTTCTTCGCTCTGGCCGGATATGCCCGCCAAGTGATATAAATCCGCCCTGCGAATTCGGGCTGCGCAACCTTCGCGCTGTGCAGGTATCCCCCGCTCCCGTTGCCGCAAGAGCGAACCAAAGATCTCGAAGGAGGAAGAATATGGGAATTCTCTGGTGGGTATTGGCCGGCCTGATTGCGGGCTGGGTTACCGGCAAGATCATGAAGGGCTCGGGCTACGGATTCATCATGGACATTCTGCTGGGCATTGCCGGAGCCATCATCGGTGGATTCATCGCCGGGCATCTTGGCTTCTCTGCCCACGGCGGATTTATTTACACCATCCTGATCGCAATCGGCGGCGCGATCATCCTGGTGGCGATCGTCCGGCTGCTCAAACGCGCATGACAGTGGCCCACCCATGCCGCATGCAGACCGCGGCAAGGGTGGGCCGGCCTTTTCAAAGCCGGCTTTTTAGTTCCCGCCCGCGGCGGGCTGGGCCGCAGGCTTTGCATTGGCAGGCACAGCCGCCGGTGGCGCGGGCGGTTCCCGAACAAGCACGGCGAAGCGCGGGAAGGCGAAACTGCCCGCGGCATCGTCGACCACGTTCAACTGGCAGATGTAGGGCCCCGGCTTAAGGCCGCTGAGCGGCACATCAAGCTCGAACGAAACCGCGTCACGGCCTTCGACGTTCACCGCCTTCGCCTTCACAATCGGCGTCTCGTAGACCTTCGTCGATCCCTGGATGAGTTCCAGGCTACTGAGCAAATCGATCGCGGACTTGGCCGCCTTCTCGTGTGCCGGGTCATACACCTCGTACAGCAGATACATGTGCTGATCCTGGCGGAAGACGTGGCTGATGTTGGGCACATACTCCTGGCCGTTGCGCACCAGCAGGTCGTCTTTCTTGCTCGGCTCGCGTTGCGATGCCAGCACGATCGAACTTAACTTCAACGGAGCTTTCTTGAGGTCGGGCAGCGTGACGCCGGCAATGAACGATCCCATGCGCCCGGTTTCGTTTTCGCGCACCACGAACTTGATCTGATACTTGCCCGGCGGCAGGTTGAAGCTGGTGGTGTACTGAATATTCTTCTGCCGTGCCTGCAACGAAGGATCGAGATTGAGCTTGACCGTGTCGCGCACGCGCCCCACCGGCCGATTGGCCTCATCAATGACCGCGCCCACGATGTCAAGCGTTGCTTTGTCTTTGTCGCCGCCCTTCACGAACGGAATCTGCGAGCCGGGCACGACGAGAGAAACCGGCATGAAGAACCGCCCGGCGTCGAGGCGGAAGTACATGGCATCCATGTAGACGGCGATGTCAGTCGCCGGAAGGTCGCTCGCCAGCTGATCTTCAAGCTCCTGCTCGCGGTCTTCCTTGCCAGAGTGCTTGAAATCGGCCGGGGCGTAATAGCCGGGCCGGTAGTCGAGCTTGATGCCGGGACGGCCGACTTTGATCGTGAGCTTCCGGTATTTTCCGTCGCGCGCCGGGTTCGACGATTGGAAGCCGACGGAGTAATAAGCCGAAGTATCCTTCTGGACCTGCGCAAACGCCGGAGCAAAGTCGTTGGAGTCCAGGAATGCCTTGCCGCCGGTGTCGCTCGCGAGGGTGGCCATCACTTCCTGCGTGTTGAAGTTCTGGTTCATATTGTTCAAGAGCCCGCTGCCATTGAAGGCGCCCTGCCCGCGCAGGCTTCCCGTTGACGCGTCGCCCAGTGGGCCGACAGCCTGCAGACCGCGCGTGTCAACGCTGTAGATGGCGAGATCGGAGCGCACCGCCGCGTTAATGGCTGCGCGCAGTGAGGCTTCGTTCTCGATGCCGTCGCGCGAAATGCCGCCGGAGAAATAGAGCAGAGATTTTTTTTCGTTGATTTTGGCGAGCGATTGCGCGATGGCACGCAGCGCAAAGAGTTCGCGATCGGTGTTCAGGTCGTTGTACTCGCCTTCGTCGGGCGTGTAAGAGGTGGCGTCCTCAACCTGGTTCGTGTTGGCGTTGGCTCCCTCGGCGAAGCCCTGGCCCTGGGTGCCGTTGTACGCACCCACCTCGTTGATGAGCGCGTTTTTGTCGGCGGTAAAGTCCTGGTCCACATTGAGCGTGTCGCCGAGCGAAACCAGCGCCACCAGATCGGCCGACTCCATTTTGGTTTTGAGAAATGCCTGCGCCGCATCGACGCTGCGCTCCAGGTCCTCGAGCTGCATCGAGGTGAGGTCGAAGAACATCACGATCAGGCGGTGGTTGCGGAGCTGGTCGGGCGTGGCGACGACGGCCTTGTTTCCGTTGGCGGCGGGGCCGGCGGCGAGGCCGCTGACCGTCGCCTCATTGAGCGGTGCGGCCATGTCCACGCTCTCAAAGTCGAAGGCCGAGATCTGCTGCTCCTTGCCGTTCTCGTAGATTTTAAAGTCGCTCTGCTTGAGGTCTTTCACCAGCTCGCCGGTTTTCGCATCGCGCACTACCACGTTGGTGAGCACGAGATCGGCGTTGGTCTTGAGCGTGAAGCCGCCCTGCGGGGTTGCAGTAACTTGCGCGCCCAAAGCCAAATCTTTTGGGGCCGGGGTGGTTGCGGAAGGGCTCGGATTTTGCGCGGAGATCGGGCCGGCTCCCGGAGCAAGAAGTGCCAGCAGCCCAACCACCGCGCCGATTCTCTGCTTTAACACTTTCACTCGCCACGTCTCCCCGCAGCCGGTCTAACTGCGCTAACTCCGCTAGCTCCGCCAACCCCGCTGTCTTTCAAAACCTGAACCTCGCCATGAACTGGAATGACCGCATTAGGCCAGGGCCTACCGAAGTGACTTGACCAAACTGCGGCGTGCCCTCGGTTGTATCTACGCCCGAGTACTGCACTGTGTTAAACACGTTGTCGATGGTGGCGCGAATTTCCATGCTGCGCGTCTCGCCCAACTGCATGGTCTTTGAGAGCGACATATTGTTCGAGACTGTGCCCGGCCCTTCAATCGAGTCGCGGGGCGCGTTGCCGAAGTAATCGCAAAAGCCCGGGGTGTTGGTTGGCGCTTGATACGCCCCAGGATTAAACCACCTGCGCAGCGAGCCGCCGCCGGAGGTCACCGATTGGCCGGTGAGATTTGGCCGCAATCCGCTGGTATTGCCGCACTCCACGCTCTGCGCCGTGGGCTCGAAGCCGGGCGAGAGCCATGTGCCCGTAGAGAATCGGAAACTGCCGGAAACCGAAAAGCCTTCGAGAATGTGGGAGCCGGCGCCGGAGGTCATCCACTTTCCATCGGGCCCAAACGGCAGCTCGAAAAGATAGGTGCCGCTCACCTGGTGGCGAATGTCGAGGACCGAGTGCCCTTCCTGCGCAGCCAGGTCCTGCCAGTTCTGCACCACCGAGCCCGAGCTGCCGTTCACCGATGTCGCGTCGTCGATCGAGTGGCCGTACTGGTAATTGGCGCCCAGAGAAACTCCGTGTGACAGGCGTTTGTTCACGCGAACGGTTCCGGCGTTCATTTTGAAGTACGCGGCCGCTTCGTCGTAGTTGAAGTTCAAAGGCTGACAGGCCGGCGAACCTGGGCAAGGGACGGATGGATTGACGGCGTTAATCGAGGGATCGGTTGCAGGACTGCCGGGCAGAGCGCGCGGCGCCAGCTTTACGTCGAGATGGTTGGATCGCGAACCGTTGTAGCCGACATTCATCACGATGCCCCATGGCAGCGTTTTCTGGATGTCGAGGTTCCACACCATCACGTAAGGCAGGCCATAGTGCGAATCGAGCGCGTAATTGCCCACCGCGGCGGGAGCCGGGAATCCGTTGGCCAGGGTGAAGCACGTCGCGCTTAGCGCGCACTCTGAAGATGCGCTGTTGCCCACGGCTTCCTGGTTGGTCTGCAGGTTGGTGAAGGGCGGCTGATGCGCCATGGTGGTGGCAAAGCCCGCGTACTCGCCAACGGTGTAGTTGGTTCCGAAGCCGGCGCGCACGACAAAGTCTTTGATCTTCGGCACGCGCCAGGCCAGGCCCACGCGCGGCTGGAACGCCTTGTGCCACGGAAACACGAGCGAGCCGGGCAACCCATTCATCTCGGCGGTCTGCTCGGTCTCGCTGGTGAATCCAGCCGCGGGATTGGTGGCCACATCGGCCAGGCGCCCGAACTTTTCGGTGTAGGGCGCAAAGAAGTCCCAGCGCACGCCGTAATTCAGGGTGAACGAGGGCAACACTCGCCAGTCGTCCATGGCAAATGCATCGAGAACTTTGTCGCGCAGGTAACTTTTCGCGAGCGAGGAGTTGAGTGTGGTGGACTGTGGCAGGCCAAGCAGAAAGTCAGCGAAGGACGAGCCGGTGGTGGGATCCTGCGCGGCATCCTGAGTGAACAGTCCAGTGAAGGCAAAATCGCCGGTGGCATTCGAGCCAGCCAGGAAGTCGCGGTGAACACGGCGATAGTCGCCGCCGAAACGCATGTTGTGTTTGCCGTGAATCCAGCTCAGGACTTCGGTAAATGCGATCGTCTGCGAAATGGAAAAGCTCGGCTGGGTTTCACTCAAGCCCTGGATGCCCTCGCTGAGCGAGATATCGGGGACGCCGTAGTTGAGAGCAACGTTGTTGGGAACCGTCATGCTTGCATCCGCGGCAGGATCGTTTGTTGTGTTGGTGAAGTAGTTGATCGTATTTCCGTTGCTGCGGTTCCAGCTCAGGTTGGAGATGCTGGTGAAGCGGTGGTATCCCACTGTGTAGCCCGTCTGCAGCGAGTAGGAACTCGATGCATTTTTCCCGCCGAGGTCCGGAAACATGTTGGCAAGGTCTGAGGCCGAGTGGGACCAGTTGTAGTTCAAGTTGATGGTCTGGCGCAGCCCCTGGCTCGGCGAACCGTTCCGCCTTCCCCTGCCGCCCAACCCTCCCCGGCCACCGGGCAACAACTGACCGGAGCCAAGGCTGCGGATGTAACGTATGCCGGCCTGCGTGGCATTCGACTGTGTCGTCGTGAGCAGGTGGTAGTTATATCCCTCGATGGTGTCGCCGGCGGGAAGGTTGGGCTCAGGGAAGTATTTGAGCAGCGCCGTGGCCTGGGATGCGATGCGCGTTGGCGGAATTACGTTCGCGGTGTTGTTGTAAACGAATTGCGGATGGGTGGCGCTGGTGGGATCGAAGATCTGCAATCCGGAGGCGGAGAAATCGCCGCCCCGCTCGGCATCGGTGGGAATTGTCGCGTAAAAATCGTCGGGCGTAGACGAACGCGAGCCGGAGAGAGTGAGGAAGACCGCGTCCTTGCCGCTCGGCTTGGTCAGCCCTGGAATGTACGGCGCGCTCATGAAGGTGATGCCGAAGCGATTGGTCCCGTTGGGCGGCTGCTGTTGCGGCAGGCCGATCAGCGCGAACGGCTGCGCATTGAGCGCGGAGTTGCTCCCGCTCCAGAAGATTGCGCCGTGCGGCTGGCTGGGATTGAAGTTGCGGAAGTTGACACGGATGCCTCCGCCACCACCTCCACCAAAACCGCCACCACCTCCACCAAAACCACCGCCTCCGCCTCCAAAACCGCCTCCGCCCCCGCCGAAGCCACCCCCGCTCGCAAAGCCTCCGGCGCCAAAGGCCCCGCCAAATCCAACCCCGCCTGCAGTGATGAACACACCGCCCTGGCCTGCCTCTCCGCCTTGCCCGTTCGGCCCACCCTGCACCTGAATCGATTGCACGGTATCGCGCACGCGGTCCATGTCAATGCCGGCCAGCGCGCTCACTTGTCCTGCCTGGCCTGATATCGAAACCGACTCATCGCTGAAATCCGAGTTCCCCGCGATCGAAGGCAGAGCGGCCCCATTCGCCCCCTCCGTGCCTGCCCCCGTATCGGTGCCGGCGGTAAGCGCGTTGATCAGGTTCAGGCTCTGCGCGGCATTGCCCGCGATCTGTTGAATCATCTGTCCCAGGCCGCCCTGGCTGCCGCCCTGCCGCGCCTGCTGCTGCTCGATTTCGACCTGGCGCGAGGCCAGAATCAATTCGAAGTTCACCACCTGATCGCGGCCGGCCGCGTTCAGCACCGCCTCCTGCGACCCCTGCGCGAATGCCGCAAATTGCGTGCGGATCACGTAGCGGCCGTCCTGCGGAATTTTCATCTGCCATGAGCCGGTAATGTCGGTGGTAGTGGAGTAGCGTTTGCCGGTCAGCGTGTTTTGCGCGGTCACGGTCACGCCCGGCAATGGAATGGTGCCGCTTTTGACCACGCCATGCAGCCTGCCGCCACTCACGGTTTGAGCAGAAGACGGCGCCGGGGGCGCGGTGGAACTTGCCGGAAGCTGTGCAGCCGGAGTTTGCGCCGCCTGTCCATGCGGCCACGCGGCCAGACAGAAGGCAAAGACAAACGCCAAGGCACTCGCACGCCTGGTTGCTGCCTGCCGCATTGCGTTCCTCGATCTCTCTCTTGCCAGTATTCAGTCTGACGAGACATGCGGCGCGAAGGTTTACTGGGCAAGCCACGCCCGTGGGCGCACCCGGCCGCGTTGACCAGTCGAAGCCCAAGGAAACTTTGGCCTTGCTTTCCGCGCCGCCGCATGTTAACTCTTACGCTAATAGTTGCCTGATAGCTACCACAGCGGTAAACCCAGGTAAGCATCGGACACAAAGCGAGCGGGCATGACCATAAAGATCGGAACCACGATTCGGGCCTATCGGCTGCAAAAGGGTTTGTCGCAGGGAGACATCGAGAAGAAGACCGGCCTTTTGCGCTGCTACCTTTCGCGCGTCGAAAACGGCCACACCGTGCCCTCGCTCGACACGCTGGCCAAGATCGCGCACGCCCTCGATCTGCCTATTGCGCAATTCTTCGCCAGCGACACCCTGTCGCGCCAGATGAATACGCAGAGCCTCTCCGACGACGAGTTGCGCTTTCTGACGCAGCTCCGCCGCTACTCCTCGAATTTGAATGAGAGCGACCGCAAGCTGCTGCTGGCCATGGTGAAGAAGTTCGCCGCGACGGCGACGCGCTAATTCCCAGTTCCCAAACCCGGCGGCGGCGGAATGTGGGCCACGTAGAAACCGAACAAGACAAGTAGCAGCACCACGAGCGCCACCGTGAGGCGCAACTTGAACTGGAACTCGCTGCGCGGCGAGCCGATGCGCGGCACCATCGGAACCGCAAAAAGCAGCCCGCACAGGAAGCCGCCGATGTGCGCGGAATTATCGACCTCCACGCCGGTAAATCCGCTACCGAGGTTAACCGAAAGGCCAATCAACAGGTTAATCGCCGCGAAATAAATGACTGACCTGCGCAGCTTTCGCACTTCCTGTTGAGGCACGGGCAAAAGCTTCGACTTGAGCAGCACGATGAGAACAGCGGCGATGCCAAAAACGGCTCCGGAGGCCCCCGCCCCAGCTTGGAAGAGCACGGCCCCGGAGGCGTCCCGCATGGGCCACATCCAATTCCGGTACGTCGACAGCAGATTTCCTGCAGCGCCGGTGAGAATGTAAGCCGCGATCAAACCGTACGATCCCATCAGAGGCTCGGCCAGGAGCCCCAGGTTCCAGAGGCACCACATGTTGGTTGCCAGGTGCAGAATGCCGACGTGCACGAACATCGCCGTGACGATGCGCCACCATTCGCCGTAGATGAGCACATTGCTAGGCCTATCTGCGCCCCACTGCATGAGCTGGTCGAGCGTGGGCATCCAGAGGCTCGAACCGCGTACCACCATGGCCAGAAACACGGCGCAATTGATCCCCACGAGCAGATGAGTGGCCGGGGCAACGGCCCAAACCGGACGCTGCCGACGCGGCGGTGGCGGCGAATCTACGCCAACCGGCGGCGGCGAAAATTCACCGAAAGGAGGAAGAACTTCCGGCGGTGGCGTCGAGGGAGTGAGTCCCATACCACCACTCTAAAGCATTTCCGCATGCTCCCCTAAAGCATTTCCGCATGCCCGGCGGCTGCAGTCCGCGAAGACGCGCAGTGCAAATCGATCGGCCTCCTGGAGTTGGCGTTTCATCCACAGCGACCTTCCGGCCAGGCATTTAGTCTGGACTTTGGTTTGCGTTTTCGCGGCACTGCATTTGCCGTTCAGGCAGTGCGTCGAATTTGATTCGCCGAGTTTCATTCAAGGAGAGAGATGGTGAGTTCCGATGGTAACGCAGCGGGAGCCGGCACGCGACCCATTCGCCGTGCGCTGCTGAGTGTGACCGACAAGACAGGCCTGGTTGAATTCGCGCGGGTGCTGGCCGGCTTCGGTGTCGAGCTGATTTCGACGGGCGGCACGGCTAAGGCGCTTCGCGCGGCGGGGCTTTCGGTCAAGGACATCGCCGAGTTAACCGGCTTCCCCGAGATGCTCGATGGCCGCGTCAAAACGTTGCATCCGCGGGTACACGGCGGCCTGCTTTATATCCGCGGCAACCCGGAGCACGAGGCAGCCGTCGCCGCTCACGGCATCCAGCCTATCGACATGGTGGTCGTGAATCTTTATGCGTTTGAGAAGACCGCGGCCCAGCCCGGCGTCGTATTCGGCCATCTGATTGAAAACATTGATATCGGCGGCCCTTCCATGGTCCGGTCCGCGGCCAAGAACTTTGAAGACGTGGCCATTGTGACGCGCGCGGCCGATTATTCCGCCATGATGGAAGAACTTAAGGCCAACAACGGCGCGCTTACGCGGGCAACGCGCTGGCGGTTGGCGAAGCAGGCCTTTGCGCTGACCGCCGCTTACGATGCGGCCATCGCCAACACTCTGGAGCGCATTGCCGAGGCCCCCGCACCGGCTGGCCCGGCAGCGCCAGACATAACAGAACTTCCCGCGACTCTCCGGATCAACCTGCCACTCGCCCAGCCGCTCCGTTATGGCGAGAACCCGCACCAGCGCGCGGCGCTTTACGCCGACGGCTCGGGCCGCGGCATTGCCGGCGCCACGCAGCTCCAGGGCAAAGAGCTCAGCTTCAACAACCTGGTCGATCTTGACGCCTGTTGGGAACTGGCCCAGGAATTTGATTCGCCCGCTGTCATCATCGTGAAGCACACCAACCCATGCGGCGCGGCTACGGGGGCAACCATCCTCGAGGCCTTTCAAAAAGCCCTGGCATGTGATCCCGTTTCCGCTTATGGGGGCGTGATCGGCATCAATCGCGCGGTGGACGGAGCGGCGGCCAGTGAGATCGCCAATCTGTTTGTGGAGGCCATCGCCGCGCCTGCGTTTTCGCCGGAAGCCCGCGAGCGCTTTGCCGCGAAAAAGAACCTACGCCTCGTGGAGGTTCGCGCGGCCGATCCCCAGTTCGTGGTGAAGCAAGTTTCGGGAGGCCTGCTGGTGCAGGATGCCGACACCGGCCGCGTGACGGAATCGGAGCTGAAGGTGGTCACGTGGCGTCCGCCGACGGCCGAGGAACTGCGCAGCCTTCTGTTTGCGTGGCGCGTATGTAAACACGTGAAATCGAACGCCATTGTTTACGCGCGCGACGGCCAGACGCTGGGTGTGGGCGCAGGCCAGATGAGCCGCGTGGACGCCGCACGGTTCGGCGCCATGAAGGCGGTGCTCTCTCTGAAGGGATGCGTGGCCGCTTCCGACGCCTATTTCCCTTTCGCCGATGGACTGGAGGCCGTGGCTCAAGCCGGAGCAACCGCGGTGATCCAACCCGGCGGGTCGGTTCGCGACGATGAAGTGATCGCCGCCGCCGACAAACTGGGTCTGTCGATGGTCTTTACCGGGATCCGCCACTTCCGGCATTGATCGGCGCCGCAATTGATCGGCGCCGCAGGTGGTTCAGGGAATTGCGGCCGGCGCGCGATGAGTTGCCGCCGGCGCCACTTTAGTTTGACGAAAATCGTTGAAACCACCGCGCATTTGCGACTATTGACGCGTAAAATCGTCTGTAAGAGTAGGCAGGCTGGTGCGCATCTGCTGCCTGTGCCGCGTTTCTTTTTTCGAGCGCTTTTCCGTTTCGCGGCTGAGAGCGTAGGAATCCCCAACATGATGACTAGAATCCTCCCCATGCCGACTGCCGGGCTCAGGTTTGCCGCAGCCATTGTGCTGTTATCGCCGCTCGCGGCGGTCCGCGCCCAGAATGCTGCTGCCCCGAGCACGCCCGCCAACCAAGTGAATTCCCAGCAGGCGAAGCCGAGCGGTGCTCCCGCACCGGCCGTACCGGCACAGGCCCAGCCGGCTCAGCCCACTGCCGCGCCCGCGCAGACTCCGCAGGTCGCCTCGGCGCCGAAGCCCGCGAGTACGGCGCCGGGGGCGACGAGCGGAACCGAGACCAATCGCGCTCAGGCGTACTATCACCTTGCCCTGGCAAGTGTTTACGAGGATGACGCCGTTACAGAGGGGCGCACCGATGAGGTGAATCAGTCGATCGAGCAGTACAAGCTTGCCCTCGACGCCGATCCCGACTCCGCCGAACTGAACGACGACCTTGCCGATCTCTATTTCCGCGTCGATCGAGTTCACGATGCAGAAACCACATCGCGCGCGGTGCTGAAAACTCATCCCAACGACATCGATGCGCACCGGCTGTTGGGCCGAATCTACTTGCGCCAGTTGGGTGAAGGGCAGAACGGAGGCGCATCGGCCGCGAGCAGCTCTAATGTCCTTGACCAGGCGATTGCTGAGTTTGAGAAGATTGTGGCCCTGCAGCCCAGGAGTATTGAAGACCACATGGTCCTGGGCCAGCTTTACACCGTGAAGCACCTGCCCGATAAGGCCGAGGCGGAATTCAAGACGGCCCAGGCAATCGAGCCCGAGTCAGAAGACGTCGTACTGAACCTGGCGCGCCTTTATGCCGAGAGCGGCGACATGCAACACGCAGTGAAGGCGATTGAGGCTGTTCCCGAGGACGGGCGGACGCCCAAGATGGAGTTCACGCTGGGAGCGCTTTACGACCAGATGAAGCAGCCCAAGGATGCCATCGCTGCTTACAAGCGCGCCGAGGACCTGGAACCGGGCGACCTGCAGACCATGGATGCCCTGGCCCAGGCACTTCTCACCAGCGATCAACTCGACGAAGCCCTTAAGCAGTACCAGGCGCTGTCCCAGGCCGACCCTGAGAATACTGAAGCGCTGGTTCACATCGGCGAGATTGAGCGGCGCCAGGGCAAGTATGAAGAGGCGCTCGCCACCACTCGCAAGGCGCGCAAGCTCGATCCGACTTCGCTGGAGGCAGGCTTCAACGAAGGGATGCTTCTCGATATATTGGGGCGCCTTGACGATGCCGCCCAGACCTACCAGGCGATGGTGGACGCAACATCGCACGCCAATGGCGCTTATACCGACGACGAGAAAAAGACCCGCAGCATCTTCCTGGAACGCCTGGGTGCTGTTTACCTCGAAGAGAACAAGACCGATCAGGCGGTTGCCGCATACCAAAAAATGATCGACCTGGGCGGCAACTCTGCCGTGAGCGGATACCAGGGTGAAGTGGATGCCTACCGGGGCGCTCACGAGTTCGAAAAAGCCATCGATGTTTCGCGCAAGGCCGTCGCCGCCGATCCCAAGAATCGCGACCTGAAGCTGATGCTCGCCGGAGAGGTCGCCGACCAGGATCATCCCGATGAGGGGCTGGCCATGGCGAAGAGCCTGCTCGACGGCGCTACGCCCGATGAGCAGCGCGGCGTTTGGCAGGCCATCGCCCAGATCAACATCAGGTTGAAACGCTGGAAGGATGCCGAAGACGCGCTCGACAGGGCTGAGCCCCTGGCGACCAAAAAGGATGACCGCACCTACCTTTTCTTCCTTCGCGGCGAGTGGTCAGAGCGGCAGAAGCACCTGGATCAGGCAGAGCAGTTCTTCCAACAGTCCCTCAGTCTCGATCCTGAGAACGCCATGACTCTGAACTATCTCGGCTATATGTGGGCCGATAAGGGGATCAAGCTGCAGCAGGCGCTGGAAATGATCCGCAAGGCGGTGAGCATCGAGCCGTGGAACGGCGCGTATCTCGATTCGCTGGGCTGGGCCTACTTCAAGCTGGGGGACTACGAGTTGGCCGAGGACAATCTGCGCTCGGCCGCGAATCGCGACCAGACCGATCCCACGGTGCACATGCATCTGGGCGATTTGTACGAGAAGACCGGGCGCATCCGCCTGGCAGCGGCGCAATGGGAGCTGTCACTGGCAGATTTCGCCAAGTCGTCTCCTGCCGACGTGGAGCCGAGCGACGTGGCCAAGGTGCAGAAGAAACTCGAAAGCGCCCGCGTGAAGCTGGCGAAAGAGGATAATTCCATGGGCCAGGCCAAGCCGGAGTAGATTCGACAACAAGCGCGTCCGAACCGGGGCGGCGCTTCGCAGCCAGGAACAAGCAGGGCGCGGGCGGCGCTCGCGGGAACCCGCGATGCGAGCCGCGCCAGCCTGAGTCTCAACTACTTCTCATGCGCCGCGGCAGCCGCTAAATAGACATCGACTCTACTCTTGTCCACAAGCGACGTCCCCGTGTCGACGAATACCGGATAAGGGGCGAAAGCATCAGAGGCATAATCCTTGCCGAGCTGCGCAGGGGGATTGTGAAAGACCTCATCGAGCGCCTTGAGCCCCACGTAGCCCATGGTGAATGGTTTTTGCGCGACCGTCGAGTCAATTACTCCATCCTTGATTCCCTGGAGCGTATCGGGATTGATATCCCATGCCACCAGAAGGCGGCTGGTATCTCCCGTCCGCTTGATGGCGTCGGCGGCCAATCTACCCGACGCAGAATCAAGACACAAAAAGGCATCGATTTTCTTGGCGCCGGTTTGAGCCATCAGCTCCTGGGTCCGGTCAAAGGCAACACGCGAGTCGCCCTTGATATCGATGACTTCGACGATTTTGATCCCCGGCTGCGCCGAAAAAACATCCTTGAATCCTTTGAGGCGTTCTTCCGTGTTCGGCTGGCCGGTGAGCGTAAAGAAGACCACGTTGCCCTTGCCGCCCAGCTTCTCGACCACCCTCCTGCCTCCCAACCGCCCAGCTTCAAGATTGTTGGTTCCGATGAAGTAGAGCCGGCGGCTGCCCGCAGCGTCAGAGTCAAAGGTAATCACCGGAATGCCCGCATTCACCGCCGCGTCAATCTCCGGCTGAACTACGGCAGCGTCGGAGGCCGAAACGAGAATGCCCGCAGGTTTGGCAGCAACGGCCTTTTCGAGTTCTGCCAGTTCCGCCTGGGGATCGTAACCATCGGGGCCCGCAATGCTTGCCGTAACGTTGTATTGCGCCGCAGCCGCCTTGAATCCAGCGATAGCCGTCTGCCAGTAGGGCAGCGACATGTTGGTTCCGACCAGGTAATACACTTCTTTTGGCGAATGCCTTGCACCACAGCCCGGGATCCACACGATCGCCAACGCGGCAAGCGCCACCGCTACTTTTCTGCTCGATTTCATACTCACCCCCGTTTAAGGCTAAAGAGTCGTCGCGGTCGGCGCTCACGATACCGGGGAGCACCGGCCCCTCCGAAAATTCCGGCAGGATGGTACTCCCGCGGAATTGCATTTGTCCATCCGCCAAAACGCGCAAGCTGTTATACCAGCCTTTTGCGCCAGAGCTTCGTGATTCCGCGCACAGATCGGCGTTCGGAATCCCCGAGCCGCACCCTTTTGCGGTATAACCAGACCTGAGCTGCGAGGTCAGGATACGCGGCGCGAAGCCCGAAGCAGATGATGCCTCTCAAAAGCGAAATCTCCGCATTATTGCCGGCCGGAATCGCCGTCGACGGCAATGCGGATAGCGCGCTTTCGCGCCGCGCTTACCCCGAACCGCCGCATCCCTACCGCACTCCGTTTGCCCGCGATGCAGCCCGCATCCTGCATGCGCGTGCCTTTCGGCGGCTGGCAGGCAAGACGCAGGTCTTCACGCGCCTGCCCGCCGAAGGGCTCTCCGATCACTTTCGCAGCCGCCTCACCCACACACTTGAAGTGACGCAGATTTCACGCACGGCGGCTGGCGCTTTGGGCCTTAACGCCGAGCTGGCCGAGGCACTGGCGCTCGCCCACGACATCGGCCACCCGCCCTTTGGCCATGCCGGCGAAAAAGCCCTCGACTGCGCCCTGAGCACGCAGGGTCTCCGCTTCGACCACAATCTGCACGCTCTGCGCATCGTCACCTGGTTTGAGGAGCGCTACCCGGCCTTTCGCGGGCTCAACCTGACGCTGGCCGTGCGCGAGGGCATCGTGAAGCACTCTCGCGACTACACCGCCGCCGATCACCCCGAACTCACCGAATATCTTCTCGACGAGTTCCCGCCGCTTGAGGCCCAACTGATCGATCTGGCCGACGAGATCGCCTATCTCACCGCCGACCTTGATGACGGCCTCGACTCCGGCATCCTGGCTCTGGACCAGGTGCACAAATCTTCGTCGATCTTCCGGTACTTTCACGACGCCGCGCTCGCCGCCTATCCGGCAGCCGCACAAAAGCTAGTGATTTACGAGGCGTTGCGGAAGATGCTGAATGCCTTTGTTACCGATCTCATTGCGGAGACGCGCTCGCGCGTACAGTCGCTTGGCGCGACAACGCTGGCGGGCATCCGCGGCGCTGCGCGGCGGCTGGTGGGGCTCAGCCCCCGCATGGAATCGGCGCGCATTGAAATCAAGGAATTCCTTTACGCAAATCTCTACAACTCGCCTGGCCAGGAACAAGAGCACGCGCGCGCGCAGGAAGTTGTACTGCAGCTTTTTGATCACCTGATGACCGATCCGAGCCTGATGCCGCCGGACCACCAGACACAAATCCCGAGCGAAGGCCTGGCGCGCATCGTCGCCGACTACATTGCCGGAATGACCGATCGCTACATTGTGCAGTTGTGGCGGCGGTGCTGCCGGCAGTGAGCTACTGCACCGTTCCTTGCGGCCTCAGCCGCCGCAAGTCCAGTGCGCACTGAACGGCATTTTGCGCATTCAGGCGGAGGTTGTCGGCCGCGGCCCACAGCCACAGCCGCGACGCTTGATTGGCGTTCCGTCCGAACGGCTCAGGCCTCAGTCGAACCAGCACTTCATTCTGTCCGGTGGCGGCCAGATTCGAAGGCGAATCCGTATCCTCGAGCACAAGTTCGACGTGTTCGCCGGCAAGCGCTTCTTCCAGAGCAACAATCTCCACCGGCCGTTCGAGCTCCGCGGCGATCGAGAAGGTGTGCCCGTGGAAGACAGGCGCATGGATCACCTGGATGGCCAGAGACGGTCCGCGGCCGCCGGTCAACACATCGTATTGACGGCGTATGCGCGCTTCCACATCCGGAAGGCTCACCGCGGCACTTTCTCCCATACCGACTAGCAAGTTGTAGGCGGCCTGCGCATCGTAGATGGAACGCGGAAGCGACTGGAAGCTGAGAAGGCTCACGGTCTGCTGATGCAACTCGTCCATGGCGGCGCGCCCGAACTCGCTGGCCGGCTCCAGCACTGTGGCGGCCGCGAACCGAACGGGTGCGGCGCGGTTCAAACGCTGGAGCAAAAGCGCCAGAGTAATGACCGCGGGGTGAGCCGGGACGACCGCCGGTGTAAAGAGATCGACTGCAGCGTCCTCCGTTCCGAGCCACGGGGCGCGCACCACGACTCCAGTTTCCTGATCAAGCGCTCCCGAGAGATCGAGCACGGTTGAACCCGCCCGTAACGCCTGGCGCCAATAGCTCTGCGTCAGGCTCTGGCTGCCGCAGAAAAAAGTGAAGTCCGCGCGATCAAACGCATCGGCACTGATGGCCTGGATGAAGGTCACCTCGTCGCCGACCTGATCCAGCTTTCCCTGCTCCTCTTCCTCGTCGAAGAGAGCAAAGTTAGCCGAGGCCAACGGTGACTCCGATAGAACCTCTTTCAGCTCCCGGCCTACGAGGGTTGAAGCTCCGGCAATGGCAATTTTGTACACGGGCATCCTTTTCTGGATTGGACGATCGACTATGGTCTCCACGTGCCGGGCTCAGCCGTGACGGACGAGGGAGTGGGTGGATCAACCGGCCTTCTGCGCCGCCGCCTATGCCATCCATACACCGCGCGTGCCCAAATCCCCGAGAACATGTACACCAGCGCAGCCGCAAACATCACCACATTTGAGTAGCGCAGCGCAATATAGGCCACCAGCGCCAGCAGCACGATCAACTGGAAGGGATGACGGCGGGAGAAGTTGATCTCCTTGGCCGACCAGAATCGCCAAGTGCTGACCATCAGGAACCCGGTAAGCCCGACAAGGATAAGCCAAGGTATGGCAACCCACCACTCCTCTATGGGATATGCGTTGAAGAAATGGACGGTCGCGGCCAGAAGCCCGGCCGCGGCCGGGATCGGCATCCCCACAAAGTACTTCCGGTCGGGCCGGCCGGGATTGCGCGGCTGCGCGTCGGGGCTGATATTGAACCGCGCCAGCCGCGATGCTCCGCTGAGAAGAAAAAGAAAGCAGATGAAAGCGCCAGCCTGCAGCAGGTGCAGCCGCAGTTGCGCGTTCATCGAATCGGGAAGGAAATGGAATCCCCACACGAATGCCAGAAGGCTGGGCGCAACGCCGAATGTGATGACATCGGCCAGCGAATCAAGCTCTTTGCCAAAGTCGCTCGCGGTGTTCGTCATGCGCGCGATGCGGCCATCCAGCGCATCGAAGGGAATGGCAAACAGAATGGCGATCGCCGCCCAATCGAGATGCATATGCGCCTGGCCGGTGCCATCGAGCGAAGCGATGGTCTGCGTGATCGAGAAATATCCGGCTCCAAGGCTCCCCGCTGTGAACAACGACGGCAGCAGATACATGCCCCGGCGCAGCCTCGGATGAGGTTTGCCTTTTGACCTGTCGGGATCGAAGTAGTTCACGCGCTTTCTCCCTGAGGCATCGAGGCCAGTACGCTGGCGCCGCCCTTGACCCTTTCTCCGACTTTTACCGTCAGCACGGCAGCGGCGGGAATCACAACATCCACCCTGGAACCAAACTTGATGAGCCCGACGCGCTGCCCGCGCTCCACAGACTGGCCCTGATCGAAGCGAAAAACGATGCGCCTCGCCAGAAGGCCGGCAATCTGCTTGAAGGTGATCTCGAAGCCGGCGTCCGCGCCCTCGCCCCGCACCGTTATCGTGTTCTGCTCATTGCGCTCGGCCGAAGCGGGATTCATAGCGTTCAGGAATTGTCCCTTGTTATAGCGCACCTGACTCAGGACCCCGCCGATGGGCGCCCGGTTCACGTGCACGTCGAACACGCTAAGGAAAATGCTGATTCGCTGGCGCTTGCCCTGGGGAGTTGTGATCGAAGCGGTTTCAGTGACCAAGCCGTCACCAGGCGAGACGATCAGTCCTTGGCCGGCCGGAATGGTGCGATCGGGATCGCGGAAGAACCAGAGGAAAAATGCGGCGAGCACCAGCGGCGCAACACACCAAATCCATTCCCCTGTGAGCCACCTGAGCACCGCAGCCACAGCAAGCAGGCTGAACCCGTAGATGTAACCGTCGCGAACCATTGTTCCCAACGATTATACGTTCATTGTGAGAATGAGCTGGTTACGCGGAGATACCGCGGCGACAGATCGCCGCACACTGCACTCCCGAGCCGGCTGGCTCGGTAAGCGGGCCACAAAAGCCTGAGCCCTTTGGGCTTACGCCGTGACAGGAATACGGCGTTCCAGCGCGAAGATCAGATCCTTGGCGTGCAGCTTGAGCTTCTTCAAGCGCACTTCTTCCATTTGTTCGTCTTCGGTGAGGTAGGGCTTTTGAAGCAATTCTTCCAAACGCTGAGCGTAGCGACGATGTTCTGCATGCAGACGATCGATCTCATCGCTCAGCATGGAACCCTGTACTTCATCCATCAAGCACCCCCGGCGCGGCGGTTAATCCGTCTGGTGCGGGTCCGCCGATTTTCTTAGAACATTTACATATATCGCTCCCGTGGGTAAATCGGCAAGCCAGAAAACAGTCGAAGACACAACTTGATGTGAATATCGGAACCTGTTGCTGGTTACCTTTGACGCCGAAGTGGTTATATGGGCCTCGCATCGGGCGCTGCGACCGCTCGGCCGCCCAAGTCTAACTGCGATTCCGGTCTAAATTAGCCGGAGTCCCATGACAACCGCATCTTCAACAGGATCAACGTAGTAGCTCCGCCGAATTCCTTTTTGGCCAAAGCCCGCCGAGCGGTAAAAGGCCATCGCCGCCCGGTTCGATGCTCGGACCTCGAGCACGACCTCTGCGACGCCTTCCTTGTGAAGCTCGAGCGACAGCGCATCAAAAAGCAGGCGGCCAAGGCCTTGTCTCTGGTTCTGAGAGGCGACGGCGATGGTCTCCAATTCGGCTTGCGGCGGCAACAGGCTCGCCACGACGAAGCCTTGCACCTGTTCGGACGCGGCCGCAACCAGGGCGATACGGCGCGCGGGCGACTCTGGATTGAGCGCGTCGAGATAGGCGGACACTGGCCATCGCGGAGCTTCCGGCAGGCTGGACGCAATCGCCATCACGCGAGGCACGTCGGCGGGCGTCATGCGCCGAATCTGCACGTCGTTTGCCTGAACGTTCACGAGTTTTTCGATTCCGCCGCAGCAAGTTCGCGAGCGGCGCTTTCACCAAAGATTTCCGCATCCGAGCGGCGCAGATAATGGCCATCGAGCAGAGCCAGATCAACGGCGGCCCCAGCGACCAACCGCGCCTCACCCGGGCGGATCGCGTCTGCTGCGAGCGGCGCGGGCACTTTTACGAGCTGCGTATCAGGCCACGCGGTGGCCAGCAGAGCGGCAGCGCTATCGTCGCAAACGGCCACGCGCAGCGGTTTCGGATCGATCGCCGAAAGTTCCCGCGGGCCGGCCAGCATCTCCGCCGGATTCGACCCCAGGCGCTCCAACCGCAGAAAAACCTCGCCTCGATGGGCATCGAGCGCCGCCGACGACACTCCCGCCTTGCGCGACAACAGTTCCAGGCGCGAGATAGCGACCACGGGAATTCCCTTGCCCTCAGCCAGGCCCTTTACCGCGCTCAGACCAACACGAACGCCGGTAAAGCTGCCGGGGCCGTTGACGGCGACGATTCCGCTGAGCTGACCGAGATTGACTTCTGCCGATCGCAGCACCTCATCCACCGCCGACACCAGCGTCGCGGAGTATGTGCGGCCGGCCAACTCTGATTGTCCCAGGATCTCGAGATCACGGCCGGCAATGCGCCCCAGCGCCACTGACCCGGACGGCCCGCACGTGTCAATCGCGAGAATGAGCGGCCAATCGGACACAGCGCCTCCTCACACTGCAGCCAGCGCCTGATCTAGGTCGGCGATCAGATCATCCTTGTCCTCGATGCCGATCGAGAGGCGGATGCGGCCCTCGTTGATCCCCATGGAACGGCGCACCTCCTCGCTGACGGAGCCGTGCGTTGTGGTTGCCGAGTGCGACGCAAGCGACTCCACGCCTCCCAGCGATTCCGCATTCAGGAAGATCTTGATGGCCTTCAGGAACCGTTCCGCCTCAGCGCGGTCTTTGAGCTCGAAGCTCATCATCGACCCGAAACCCTTCTGCTGTTTCAGCGCCAGCTCGTACTGCGGGTGAGTTTTGAGCCCCGGATATGCCAGCTTGCTCACCTTGGGATGGCCGGACAGGAACTCCGCGACCGCGCGGCCGTTCTCTTCGTGCTGCCTGATGCGCAAAGGCAGCGTCTTGATGCCGCGCAGCACCAGGAAGCACTCGAAGGGCGACATGACTCCGCCGGCAGCCTTCTGGACCAGCAGAAACCGATCCTTGTGTTCGGGCTTTGACCCGATCAGCGCACCGCCCAGTCCGTCTGAATGGCCGTTCAAGTACTTCGTCGTCGAGTGCATCGCGATGTCCGCGCCCAGTTCGAGCGGGCGCTGCAGCGCGGGCGAAAGGAAGGTGTTGTCGACGCTGACCTCGACTCCGTGCGCATGGGCGATCTTCGCCACGCCGGCGATGTCGGTGAGCACCATCAGCGGATTGCTCGGCGTCTCAATGTGCACGAGCTTCGTGTTCGGCTTGATGGCCGCTTCAACGGCGGCGAGGTTGCTGGTGTCGACGTATTCGATCTGGATGCCGTAGCCGCTCACAATCTGGTCGAAGAGCCTGACGGTGCCGGCATACACGTCGCGCGAGCACACGATGTGGTCGCCGGCGTGCAGCATGGCAACGAGCGCGGAGATGGCGGCCATCCCCGTGGTGAATGCATGCCCGCTGGTTCCACCTTCCAGCGCGGCCAGCGCGGATTCCAGCCGGTCGCGCGTGGGGTTGCCGGCGCGCGAGTAGTCCCAGCCGCGGTCGCTGCCGATGCCGGTGAGTTCAAAGGTGGAGGACAGGTATACGGGCACATTCACCGCGCCTGTCAGGGGATCGGGGTGCTGCCCGGCGTGGACAGCAAGGGTCGAGTATTTGTACGGGGACATGAGATTGGCTACCAGCTCCTGGCTTCTAGCTATTAGCTTATAGCTTATCGTGGCACTCCCGGGAATGGTCATCCTGAGCGAGTCCTCGCGAGGCGAGGACGAGTCGAAGGACCTGCATTTAGCTCGTCGCGCCGACCAACTGCTCTGGCGTATACCACGCTTCACTCCGATCGACCCAAGTAGGATTGCTCTTCTTGATCAGCGCAAGCTTCTTCGCTCGGGTCCATCCCTTCAATTGCTTCTCCCGCGCAATTGCACTGCCGGCATGCGCATATCGCTCAAACCAAACGAGACGATTGCAGTTGTAATCCGCCGAAAAACCGGTGTGGAGTTTCATCTTATGTTCGAAGATTCGTTTGTTGAGATCGCCCGTCATGCCAATGTAAAGTGTGAGGCTCCGGCTGGCCACGATTTAGCAGTAGTAGTAGCGTTCGTGCATTGGAATGTTTCTGAAACGAGACATTATCGGCTCGGCGGACAGGAAAAGCAAATGCAGGTCCTTCGACTCGGATCGGCGCAAACCGCGCGCCGATCCTCGCTCAGGATGACCGTTTTTGTCGAAGCTCAGGATGACCGATCTTTGGGGCAGTGCAATGGGAGGAATGATCGCTACGTGAACTGGCTCCGGAATACCGCCTTGATATGAGCGAGCCGCTTCTCCAGCGCCGCGACCCCTTCTTCAAGCCCCAGACGCCGTGCCAGGCCGATGGCATCGTAGTAGCACTCTTTGGCGTCGCTGTAGCAGGCGGTGGCGCCGCTCGGTGAGTGCGCCTCGTACATGTCGTCGTAGGCCTTCTCGCCCATCGCCTTTAGGTGAGCCAGTTGTTCCAGTGCCGCCTGCCGCTCTGCGTCGTCGGTCATATGCGCGTTCTATTGCTGCGCCTGCGCCGTCTGCTTCACCGGACGCACCACCGGGAAATAACCGGTGCGCGTGCGGACTGTGAGCTTTCCCATTCCCTTAGCCTCGGCCTCCACGTCCACGCGCCTGAAGCCGGGCACCGTCGTTGGTTTCGTCGAGTGATAGCCCAGCGTGTATTGGCTGCGAATGTCGCGAGCCACTTCGGCGGCAATCTGGTCGATCTGATCGATCGATTTGGGGAAGAACGCCATGCCACCGGTTTCCGTCGAGAGCATCTCCAGCGCGCGACGCGCGTGGCGCACTTCGGCTCGGCTCATCTCGTCGCCAAAGAGCAGTCCGATGGTATAAATCTCCGGCCCGGAAAGCTGCTGCACGCGCTGGATGGTCTGTTCCAGGGTCTGGCTTGACGCATTATCTTCGCCATCGGTGATAAGGATGAGAACCTGCTTGGGCCGCTTGGCATCGGCCACAAGCTTGTCCGCCGAGGCAACGACGGCGTCGTAGAGCGCCGTGCCGCCGCGCGAATCGATGTGCGACAACCCCTCGCGCAGTCTCTTGATGTCGGAAGTCAAATCGCAATCGATAAACGCCTCATCGGAGAAATTCACCACAAAGGCCTGGTCCTGAGGGTTAGAGGCCGTAATCAGGTCGAGAGCGCTCTTGTTTACCGAAGGGCGCTTGCGATACATCGAGCCTGAATTGTCCACAACCAGCCCGATCGATACCGGGAGATCGGTGTGCTGGAAGCTGATCAGCGTCTGCTTCACTCCGTCTTCGTAAACGGTGAAATCGTTCTTGGTGAGGTTCTGCACGAGGTTGGTGCCGTCGAGGACCGTGGCGTTGAGTACGACCTCCTCCACGTCGGTGTGCAGCAGGTAACCCTCGCCTTCTTTTTTCAGCACGCCGGTGGTTGGGGCCGGCGACACAACGTCAGGCGAGCGAACGGGGTCGTTGTCTGTGGTGAGCGCGGGCGCGGCGTTCGCTTTTGCCCCGGTCTGTGGCGCAGCACTCTGCTGTGCAGAGAGTAGAACCCCGGCGCCGGCCAGGAAGGCGGCCAGGACCGCGTTATTGCAGAGGCGCATAGTACCCGGTGCGAGCATAAACGGTCAGTGGAGGAAGGCCCGGAGGCGGGTTAACCTTCACTTTCACTTTACGCCACTTGCCATCGCGGGTCAGATCGGTCGGCTTGTAGCCGACCACGTATTGGTTGCGCAGTTCTGTGGAGATTTTCTCGGCAATATCGCTCATCTCGTCCACGTCGTCGACGCGGAAGAGCCGCCCGCCGGTTGAAGAGCTGATGTCGTCGAGAAGCATGGGACCCGTGCGCTCCTCCGGGGTGGGCGCGTAGGGATCGAAGATTCCGATCGAATAGATCTCCACGTCGGCCTCGCGTACCGCCGCACGCACCTCGCCCTCGGTATAGCGGGAGCGGTTGTCGCCGCCGTCTGAAACCACCAACAATGCCTTCCGCTCGTGGTGGGCGTCTTTCATTTTGGAAATGCCATAGTAGATCGCATCCAGCAGCGCCGTGCGGTGGCCGGCGTGTACCGTGGCAAGCCGCGCCTCAATGTCTTCGACCGAGGCGGTGAAGTCTTCAATCAGCTCCGGCCGGTCGTTGAAGCCGATGACATAAAACTCGTCCTGAGGATTGGCCGTCTTGATGAACTGCAGGATCGCCTCGCGCGCGCGAACCAGCTTCGAGGTCATCGATCCCGAAAGGTCGAAGATAATCCCGATGGAGACCGGGGCATCCTCGCTGGCGAAGCTCGCGATCTTCTGCTCGCCATTGTTCTCGTACACCGTGAAGTCTTCCTTTTCGAGGCCGGTTACCAGGCGGTTCAACGGGTCGGTCACCGTGATCGGCACCAGCACCATATCCACATTCATGCGGATGAACGATCCAGGATGGATCCGGAGCGAGGCGGTTCCGGTTTCCGGCCCCGCCTCAGCCCCTTTGGGCTCGCTCGCGGGCGCCGAACCGTTCGAAGGCGGCTCGACGTGAATCTTGTTGAGTTGATCTTCCTGGGCGCGCGCCTGCGCAATTGAAAACACCGCGGCCAACGCGCAAATCCAACCGCGGCGGCAAACGAAGGTCAGGATGCCGCCCCCTTTCGGATTCACGTGCTGGGGAAGCGTCATCATGCAGCACCACGGGGGTTAGAAGGCGATATTACCACTATTGGCGCATCTCCGCTGTCACCAGAATGTCACTCCGGAATCGTGCATTTCAAACTTCGCCCGGGCCCTCTTCGTCAATTGCTGCGATACAATCGAGCCTGAGCTTGCGCCGCGAACTCCGGCAGGCGTCAGGGCATTTCAGGAGCTCAAATTCGGCCCTTCCACAAGGGGAGCAAGACCTTCCTCATGGCTCGTATTTATCCTTTTCGCGCCTGGCGCTACAATCCTTCGGCTGTCCGCCTTGAAGACGTGGCGACGCAACCCTACGACAAAATTACCCCGGCCATGCAGCAGGCCTACTATGAGCGCAGCCCCTACAACCTCGTCCGCATCATCCTGGGGCTACCCGAGTTATTTGACGCTGACAACGGTGAAAACGTCTATACGCGCGCCGCTCGCGATTTTCGCTCCTGGCGCACGCAGGGCATCCTTACCCAGGAAGGCGAACCCTGTATCTTCGCCTACGCGCAGCGTTTCACTGTTCCCGGAACCGATCTGGTGAAGGAGCGCCGGGGGTTCATTGCTCTTGGGAAACTCCAGGAATACGCCGACCAGGTCGTCTTCCGCCACGAGCAGACGCTGTCGAAGCCAAAGAGCGACCGCCTCAACTTGCTCAGGGCCACACGCGCTCACTTCGGGCAGATCTTCATGCTTTACTCCGATCCTGCCGGTTCCGTCGAAAAGATTCTCTACGAAGGCCACGGCGCTGCCGACGCCGAATTGACCGATGAGTACGGCGTCCTGCACCGCCTGTGGCGAGTGAACAATCCGGCGGCAATCAGCCTGCTGGTTACGGCCATGGGCGACAAGAAGCTCATCATTGCCGACGGCCACCATCGCTATGAGACAGCGCTGAATTACTCGAAGGAGCACAAGTCCGCGGCGGCGGCCAAACGTGCTTCAGGTACGCAGCAATTGCCGCAGCCCGATTTCCCCGAAGCCGCAGCGATGATGACCTTCGTCAATATGGACTCGGACGGGCTGGTCATTTTGCCCACCCACCGTGTGGTGCACGGCCTCAACGGATTTTTCGCCACGGCATTCTTCCAGGCCGCCGAAGCGTACTTTACCGTTGAACCTCAGCCTCCCTTCGATGCGCAGGAATTCATCCATACGTTGAAGCGCGAAACCGGAACGGCGTTTATGGCCGTCACATGCTCGGGCGCCTTCCTGATGCGCGCCAAGCCTGACGCGATGGCCGCCGCTCTGACGGGCCTGCCTGACCGCCAGCGCCAGCTTGACCTGGCCCAGTTGCACTCCGTCGTTCTCGAGCGCCTGCTGGGATTGGATGCCGGGAAGATTCGCGATCAGACCAATCTTCGCTACCTTCGCGACGCCCAGGAAGCGGTGGAACAGGTGCGCCGCGGCGACGCTGATATCGCTTTCCTCACCAATCCCGTCACCATGGAGCAGTTGAAGGAAGTCGCTTTCGCAGGCGAGGTGATGCCGCAGAAGTCCACCGACTTCTATCCCAAGCTGCTGAGCGGCCTCGCCATTTATGCGCTGGAGTAAGAGCATGCGGGGGGACGCGTGGAACCCGGTTGCCCCATCGGACCAGCAGCGGTCCCCATTGAGCGGCGTCCGGACGCAACATCATCATCCCCGAATTCTTGCGGCAACCCTCGCGACGATTCTTGCGGCAATAGCCGGAACTCCCGCCTGCGCGCAGGCCACGCCCACCTCTCCCCGTTTTGTCGTAGTGCTTGACGCGGCGCATGGAGGCGACGACCTGGGAACGCGCCTCGGCAACGAGGCTGAGAAGGCCTATACGCTCGCGCTCGGCGTCAGGCTTCGCTCGCTGTTGGCTGCGCGCGGTTTTACAGTCGTTACCACCCGCGAGTCCGACACGAACGTCGACCCCGATCGCCGCGCCGAGATCGCCAATCGCGCCAATGCGCAGGCCTGCCTGAGCCTTCACGCAACGGAGAGCGGCGCCGGCGTCCATCTGTTCATCTCATCGCTGGCCGCTTCCCAGGGTTCGCGGTTCGCTGCCTGGAGGACCGCTCAGTCCGCGGCCGTGACGCGCAGCCTTTCACTCGCCGGCGTGCTGAATTCGGCGCTCACCCACGCCGGCATTTCCGTCACACTTGGGCGCAGCGCTCTGCCTGGCGTCGACAGCATGACGTGCCCCGCGGTGGCCGTTGAGGTTTCGCCTGATCGATCCTCGGATGCACAGGCTGCGGCGGGCATCGACGATCCGGACTACCAGGCGCGCGTGGCGGATGCGATCGCCGCCGCGCTGGTCGAGTGGCGGTCGCAGACGAGGGAGAACGGCCGGCCATGATTCCCCGCCACCAAACCATCCTTTTCCTGGTTCTGCTCGCCGCATCCGTCATCATGGGCCTGCTGCTTTGGAACCAACTGCGCCGCGCGCACGATCGGCTGCTCCGCGGCGAGGATTCCGCTCCCACGCAGGCCCCTGAGGTGGCTCCGGCCGAACAAGCTACCCTGATGGTCGCCAACGATTCCGATAACTCAGTCGAGCCTCGACTGCTGACGCTGCCCCTGCCGCAAAATCCCGAGGAGCGCGCGCGGGCATTGCTGGGGAAATTGCTTGATCTCTATGCTGCGCCCGAGGCCACGCACCCGGTACCCGGCGGAGCAGCTTCCATTGCTCAGGTATTTCTGCTCCCCATCACAGATTCGAGCGGTAAGGCTGCGCCCAATGGCTCTGAACTCGCAGTCGTCGACTTCACCGACGCTTTTGTCGCAGGCCACCCTTCCGGCCTTGAACCGGAGACGCTGACCGTGCTATCCATCTGCGCGACGCTTAACGCAAACCTGCCGCAAGTGACAGAGGTGCGCTTTCTCGTCGACGGACAGCCGCGCTCCACCCTCGCCGGCCACGCCGATCTGACGCGCACGTACCTGACCAGCGAGATTGCTCCCGCTGCCGCAGGGGCCCAGCCGTGATGCGCGCGAAGAAAGTCCTTGCCTGGCTGGCGCTGCTTGGCTCTGCCCTCGCGCTGCGCATCGGCCTGGCAGTCGGCTCGCTCAATGTCTTTTTCCCCGACGAGATCTTCCAGACTCTTGAACCCGCGCACCGGCTGGCGTACGGCTATGGCGTCATCTCCTGGGAGTGGAGGCTGGGCGTGCGTTCCTGGGTGCTGCCCACCTTTCTTGCCGGCGTGATGCGCGCGACCGCGTGGATGGGCTCGGCATCGGCCGGATACCTGCTGGGAACAACGATCGTTCTCTCCCTGATTTCGCTCCTCGCGGTGTGGTTCGGCTATGCGTGGGCGAAGCGCGCCAGCGGTACGCCCGCCGCGATCATCGCCGCATTGGCGTGCAGCTTTTATTTCGGGCTGGTGTACTTCGCTCCGAAGGCGCTCTATGAGGTGATTGCTGCTCACGCGATGCTGCCCGGGCTCTATCTTGGCGTTTACGGCGAGAAAATTGCGGAACGAAAGCGGCTGTTCTTGGCGGGGCTCCTTTGCGCGCTGGCCGCGTGTCTGCGCATCCAGTTGCTACCCGCTCTCTTATTTGCAATGGTCTACTTCTGCTATCCGCGATGGCGCGCGAGGATTCCGGCGGTCGTGGCCGGCGCCTCGCTGCCTGTGCTCCTCTTCGGCATCACCGACTGGATCACCTGGTCGCATCCCTGGCAATCGTTTTTCAAGTATTACGAGGCCAACGTGATTCAAGGGATTGGCAGACAGTTCTGGCCTCAGCCGTGGTACTGGTACGCGATGGTTCTTCTGGTGTTGATTGGCCCACCCGTCCTGCTGCTATTTCATGGCGCCCGGCGAAGCCCGTTCCTCGCCATCTTTTGCGTGATCGTGGTTGTTTCGCACAGCTTCATCCCGCATAAAGAGATCCGGTTCATCTATCCGATTCTGGCGCCGTCCATCACCCTGGCGGCCATTGGCGCTGTGGACCTCCTGAATGAGATCAAGCGCGGACTAAGCTTCCTCGACAACCCGAGGTGGGTTGTGGCCATCAGCGTGGCATTCCTCTTTGCGTCTTCCGCGATGCTCGCGGCGCATTGCGTGGATTGGTATACGACGCGCTGGGGCGTCGGAGCCTTCGACCGTTTGAGCCGCGATCCCCAATTATGCGGAGTCGGCATCTACGGCGCGATCTGGTGGGAATCAGGCGGATACGCGCATCTCCATCGCGATGTGCCGATCATTCCGCTTGAAAGCACGCCGCAGCTCGCGAGAGACGCCACCTCGATCAATGCGCTGATTGCGCCCGCGAACTCACCCGCCATACCCTCGGGATTTGCCCAATCGCAGTGCTGGCAGGGAGTCTGCCTCTACGAGCGCTCGGGCACATGCGCAACGCCGCCTGCGAATGAAGAACTGAACGCTTATCTCAAAGGGCAGTAAGCGGATCCCGAGGCACGGCGAAGCAGCGCGCCGGGACGCGCCCGGCTCGCAGCGATTACTCTGGAACACATGGCCCCGACGATCGGCGTCTTCGATTCCGGCTTTGGCGGATTGACCGTTCTGCGCGCGCTGATTGAGCGGCTGCCCGGCGTTCGGTTCGCCTTCCTGGGCGACACGGCACGGCTGCCTTACGGCTCCAAGTCGCGCCGCACCATTGCTCGCTACGCCGCGCAAAGCGCGCAGTTTCTGGTCCGCGAGCAGGGCGCGGAATTCCTGGTGATCGCCTGCAATACAGCCAGTGCACTGGCTCTGGACGCGATTCAGGACGCGGTGCCGGTTCCGGTGCTGGGGGTTATTGAGCCAGGCGCGGCCGCCGCGCGCGCCGCATCGGTCACCGGCGATGCGCTTGTGGTGGCCACCGAAGCTACGGTCCGCTCGCACGCCTACACCGCTGCCTGCAACGCCCACGGTTTGCGCGCCATTGAAAAGGCCTGCCCGCTGCTCGTGCCGCTTGTTGAAGAGGGCTGGACAGATCACCCCGTCACCGGAGAAGTCATCGGAATCTACCTGAACGAGCTTCGCGCGGAGGCCGCAGCAAAAGGGATGAATCCCGACACGCTCGTTCTGGGCTGTACGCATTATCCGCTTCTGCGCCGGCTCTTCGAGGGTGCGGTCAAGCCGGGCGCAAAAGTTATCGACTCGGCAGAGTCCGTAGCTCAAGCCGCGGTCCGCCTCTTCAACGGGAACTCCGCGCAGCCTGCCGCGGATTCCGCTGCGCAAACCGAGATTTGCTGCTTCGCCACCGACTCGGTGGAAAAGTTCGAGCGGCTCGGCTCGCGATTTCTCGGCCGTCCCGTCGGTCAAGTCGAGCTGATCGATCTTGGCGGGTAACGGTGGCTCGGCGGGTAACGTCTCGGCGTCCTCGCCGCTCCGGCGCGAAAATCGCTCTGTTATCCTGATGATCGGGTCGTTCCCCACATTGAGTTTGGACCCCGGAGGAACTCTCATAGCATGATCAACTTGGCGGGCAAGACAGCCGTCGTCTTCGGGCTGGCCAACAAACGCTCCATCGCCTGGGGCATCGCCCAAAAACTCCACGAGGCCGGCGCCACCCTGGCCATCTGCTACCAGAACGAGCGCATGAAAGCCGAGGCCGAAGACCTCATCAACGATCTTTCAGGCGCCAGCGGCTTTCAGTGCGATGTTGCCAACGACCAGGAGATCGAGTCTCTGTTTGCCGCGCTCAAGGAAAAGTACGGCAAGATCGACATCCTGGTGCATGCCATCGCCTACGCGCCCGCCGAGGACTTGAGGGGCGAGTTCATCAACACCAGCCGCGACGGCTTCCGCATCGCGCACGACGTGAGTGTTTACTCGCTCATCGCCGTCAGCCGCGGCGCCGTTCCGTTGATGACCGAGGGCGGCAGCATTATCACGCTCACCTATTACGCCGCCGAAAAAGTCGTGCCCCACTACAACGTGATGGCGCTGGCCAAGGCATCACTTGAGTGCGCCGTTCGCTATCTGGCCTTCGAGCTGGGAACGAAGAATATCCGCGTCAATGCCATCTCCGCGGGCCCCATCAAAACTCTTGCCGCTCGCGGAGTTGGCGCGCTGGGCGACATGCTCAAGTCGCACGCCGAGCGCTCTCCGCTGCATCGCAACGTCGATCAGCTCGAAGTTGGGGGCACCGCGCTCTTTCTCGCGAGCGACCTAGCCAGCGCTGTCACCGGCGAAACGCTCTACGTCGACTGCGGCTACAACATCATGGGGTACTGAAGTCGCCCGCCCACATCACATCGCCAGAATCTCAGCCCATACCGCCGGTTCAACCGGCAGCCCGAGTCTCATGTTCTCTTCTCGTATCTGCGGTGTCTGCTCGCCGGGATACCGGACCTTTCCGCCGGGTTTTGCCGGCGCGCAGTTGTGCAGCGAGGCTACAACCGCATCCGCGATCCGCTCGGCCTCTGCCGCCTCCCCAAACGCCGAGGGATTCAGTGTCAAAAACATCTGCGAAATGGCGGTCTCGAGTATCGCGTCGTCAGGAATCTGGTACGTCGCGCGTCCCAGCGTCATCATCGCGGCGACCATGTCGAGCAGGACCGAAAGTCCCGAACCTTTCCAATATCCCATCGGCAGCGGTCGCCACGATTTCTCGATCGCGCCGGGATCGCGCGTCAGGTTCCCTTCGGCATCGAATCCTCCGTCAACCGGCAGCATCTCGCCCCGCTTGCGGTAGCTCTCGAGCGCGCCATAGGAAAACTGCGACATCGCCATGTCGAGCACGACCGGCCCGGCAGCGCGCGGCACAGCGATAATCAGCGGATTGTTGCCGATGATGCGCGCCGCCCCGCCCCATGGCGGCAGGTTGGGCATGGTGTTGGTCCAGCAGACTCCAATCATCCCTGCCTCGGCCGCCTGCCAGCCGTAGGTCCCGCCTCGCATCCAGTGATTGGTGTTGCCCAGCGCCACGCATCCCACGCCATGCTCACGGCCGAGTTCGATCGCGCGCGCCGTCGCGGCCAGCGCATTCAGGTTGCCCGGCCCCCTGTGCCCGTCCCAGCGCTCCAGCGCGCCAAATCGCGCAATCACCTCCGGCTCCGCCGACGGATCCACCCGGCCATTGCGGATGGTGGCCACGTAGCGCGCAAAGCGATTAACCCCGTGCGTATAGACGCCGTCGCGCGTGGTCTCGGCGAAAAGCCGCGCGCACGTCTCCGCACGCTCCGCGGAAAACCCCAGCCGGACCAACACTCCGGCCAGCGTTTTCTTCACCTCTTCAAATGGAATGCGATTCATACGATCCGTCGGTGCGTGAAAGCTCAGGCGTGGAAAACACCCGAATCAATCATGAAAGGAATGAGAGAAACCCTCGGCAGTCGCTAACCATCACTGTATGTGCCGCAACCTAACTCCGCTAACTCCGCAAGCTCCGCTATTCCTTCAGCGTCACCGTGATCTTTCGCACATCGCCGCCTTCCGACGTAATCACGATCTCGCCCGTCGCGCGCTTGCGGATGCTTTTGAATTTCTCTCCCCACTCCACGACGACAAGCGCATCTTGAGTAATCAGATCGTCCAGCCCCAGGGTCTCAAGTTGGCGCTCGCTTTCGAGCCTGTAGACGTCGAGGTGATAGAGCTTCACCGGCTTGCCGTTGCGCGAGCCGTCGAATTCATGGATCAGCGTGAATGTGGGACTGGTGACTTCGTCGGGCTCGGCGGCATCGAGCGCCTGGGCAATGCCCTTCACCAGCGTGGTCTTGCCCGTGCCAAGCTCGCCGCGCAGCAGGAGAAACTGCGGAGGCTTCAATAATCCGGCAAGCTTGCGGCCCACCGCGACGGTGTCGGCGCCGCTTTGCGTGGTGAACTCGAACATCCTGCCTTCCGCCAGAGTTGCGGCTTCAGTCATTGCTCAGCCCTCACCCAAGTTTGGTACCCACGCCTCGGGTCCGCCGCGTTCGCATTCAATCCGCTGCACGCGACGCCCCCTGCAACCAAACATACCCGTTTTTGCCGCCCGCATCAAAGGAAAGCGCGCGCGACCGGAATGCCTGAGGAAGCTTGGCCAGGCAATCGGTAGCCAGAAGCGAGTGCTCGCTGGTCTCGCGCACGGCCAAATCCGCGGCCAGACCATGCAAATAAACCGCCGCCTCTACTGCGCGGGCCGCGTCGGCCGGATACTGCGCTAGCATTCCCGCGATCAGCCCGGTGAGCACGTCGCCACTGCCACCTTTTGCCATTCCGGGATTCCCCGTTGTGTTCACGGCCACACGTCCATCGGGATGCGCAATAACCGTCCGCGCGCCCTTCAGCACCAGCGTGACACCCGTCCGCTTCGCGAACTCGCGGGCCGTCTCCAGCCGGTTGGACTGAACCTGCGCAACACTGATCCCGGCAAGCCGCGCCATCTCACCCGGATGCGGCGTCAACACAATCGTCCGCCCCTTCGCCAGCTTCTTAAGCAGCCGCGGATTGGCCGCTAGGATGTTCAACCCGTCCGCATCGATCACCGTCGGAATCTTGGTTCCGCTCATCATTCCCAACAAGAACTTCGCCGCCTCCGCACCTTGTCCCAGGCCCGGCCCGATAGCCAGCACCGTCTTGCCCTCGAGCAGCGCGGCAACCTGCTTCGCGTTAAGATTTGACGCTGCGATCTGCCCCGCGCTTGTCGCCGTGAGAGGCCACGTCATCAGTTCCGGCGCAAACCCTGCCACCACCGCCAACGCGGGTTCTGGAACGGCGGCCGTTACCAGCCCCGCTCCCGCGCGCATCGCTGCCAGCGCCGCCATCGCCGGAGCGCCTGCCTTGCCTCCCGCCGCTCCAAATGTGCCACCCACCACCAGCACATGTCCGAAATTGCCCTTGTTCGCCGCCGCCGCTCGCGGAGTTTGAGTCATCGCGATTGACTGGCCCGCCCACTCGAGCCCGAGCGCGGACACAATCGC
Organism: Occallatibacter sp.; assembly: GCA_050010795.1. Taxonomy (GTDB): domain Bacteria; phylum Acidobacteriota; class Terriglobia; order Terriglobales; family Acidobacteriaceae; genus Telmatobacter. Next base: position 48,584 of record JBEKKI010000003.1, on the reverse strand, counting down.
CGCCTCAGACGAGCCGATCGGCGCAACCAACACCGGCTGATCCCAGCGCCGTGTCAACTGCCCGAAGACGTGCGCAAGCTTCGGCGCGGTAAAGGTGACTAGAGCATCCGCGGGAAAAACCGGACCGCGCACGGTTGCCGATGTTTCATCGGCCGGCCATCCAGAAGGCAAATCCACCGCGAGAATCGGCATCGCTTCCCGCGCCCCTTTGACCAGCCACTTCAGGGCATCCAGCGGCAGGCCATTCATCGGCGGCTTGAACCCAGTCCCGAGGATCGCATCCACAATCAGGTCGGCGTCACGAGCATCATTGTGGCTCCGCAACTCCTTTGCGTTTTTCACCACCAGCACTCGGGAATTCCGCGCGGCGTTCAGCTCGCTCCACGCCACTTCCGCATCGCCTTTGAGCTGCTCCGGATCGCCCAGCAGCACCGTGGTCACATGAAGGCCGGCCTCGGCGAGCAGGCGCGCCGCCATCATGCCGTCGCCGCCGTTGTTTCCCTTTCCGCAGAGTACGGTCACGTGCCGCGCGTCTTTGAAATGCGCGCGCGCAAACGCCGCCACGGCTCCTGAAGCCGCCCGCATCAACTGGATTGACGGGATTCCAAATCGCTCCGTGGTGGCGCGATCGCAGGCCTGCATCTCGGCTGCGGATAAGACTTGCATCGCCTACATAGTACAAGAGGGAAATCGGAGCTGCGCGCCAATAAGAAAGGAAATTCCGGCCGGAATGCGAACTCGCTACCTGATCAGCCGCGCCTGCAGGGTGGTGCGCGAATTCTCGCGGGTCAGGAGGCAGCTCCCGCTCTTCTCGCAGCGGAAATGGATCGCGGCCGGAAACACCTGCCACTCCGCTGAGCGGGCTCGCATCCCGCTCGCGCCAACGAAGAATACGCGCCCTCCGCTGGTATCGATCGTTCCCCGAACAGGATTGTCCCCGACAATCACGTCGTCTCCGTCGATGGGTGCGGGCAGCCGCTGGATCCGGGGGTTAAATCCATTGCCACCTCCGGTGGATCCGGAACGCCGCCCTTTCTCAGCATCGGCGGTCCCGATCCCATGATGTTTCAGCCACTCCGCCTGCTCGCTCAGCGTGGGAAAGTTTGTGAAGAAGTCCCACCCCGTGAGGTTCTGGTACGTCTTCAACGAACAGGGCAGGCCGCCGGACATCGTGATCTCAGCGATGGCTCCATTGGCGCCGGGAATATTCTGCACGGTGTCTCCGCTCGTCGATGGCATCGGAAGCATCGCCTGATCGGGGTCCGCGGAGCCCGTCGGCGGCGCAGGAGAGGGAAGAAGGATTTCCTTCTGGCATTCGACTTCACCCGAGGCGTTCAAAAGCCGGATCACGAGCGAGATCGGGTGCGGCGGATTCAAGGCGACTGCTTGAAAGCCGGCTGCCTGCTGCGGGTCGGTGGGATCGATGTAGAGTTGGTAGGCTGCGCTTCCCTGCCAGCGCACGATGAGGCGACCGCCCAGCCCGGCCGGATCGAACCTGCGTGCCCCCAGATCCATGTACCCTGCTGCCGTTTTGGGCTTTAGGAGCTTGGGGACGGTGAGAACTGCCAGCGCCACCAGGGCCAGGATGGCAAGAATCGGCAGAATGGCCACCGCCGGCTTGCGCTTTGCCTGCTTTGGGGCGTTCTCCTGGTCCGATGGCGACTTGGGCTCTTCCATGCCGGAACGGTAGCCAAAGAGATCCTGCTGGCTGTTCCTTTCTGAATACGGCAACACGTGGTAGTCGCTAACCGGCCCACTATCTTTCGATTGGTGGCCGTCTGCCGTTGCCGTTCCATTCTCCTCGAGTTGCACTGCGTCGCTCATCGAGCATGCCCCAATCTCAGGTCATGAGAACGAGCCTATAGAAGCAAAGTCATTGGATCATGCGTCCGGGGGGCCTGCAATAACCACTCCGTGTGATAACTGGAAATGGTCCCAAAAGGGGCGGAAATGCCGCTAGGTCCGGCCCATGGCCACCCTTCCGGCGCCCTCAGAATTCGATCCGCCCTTCAAACGCGATCATGCGCGGCGAGCTGTCTCCGCCCAGCCCTACGCCGAGCAGCCCCGTCGGCGGCGGCACCACACTTTGCAGCGTTCCGAATCTTGCCGGAACCGAGCCAGGCACGCCGGCCTGCACGGTACTGGGCAGCGCAAAGTTGGGGTGATTGAACGCATTGAACATCTGGCCGTCGATGCGCAGCTTGATCCCATCCCGGATCGGAAACGACTTGCTGATGTTTATATCCGAATACGTGAAGTGCGGACCGCGCACCGAGTTGCGGCCCGAGCCGCCGAACTGGCAGATGGATGGATTATCATTCTGCACGCCCAGTGCGCCGGTATAACACGCGCCGGTTGTGGGATCGACAACCGAGACGAACGCGTCGGGGTTGAGCCACTGTCTCGTTCCGTTTATGGTCACACCGGGATAGGGAGTCTTGCGATAGAGCGGCACGCCGGGCACCCGCTCGGCATAGTTCGGCACGGCGAACTGGATGGTTTGCGCGGGGTTGTACGCCTGAAGCACGCCGTTGCCGTTGGCGCTGTATTGCTGGCTCAGCACGCTGAAAGGCAATCCGGAGTGCAGAAAGCCCGTCTCCGAAAAAGACCATCCCCCGAGCACCTGGCGCAGGAATGGGTGACTGGAGTGGAACGGCACTTGGTACATTCCGTAAGCGGAGATGTTGTGCCGCACATCGTAGTCGCAGCTGGCATGTTGTTTGCTCAATTCTCCCGGTAAAGGAGACTCCAGACCCTGCGTAGAGAACGCGAGCAGTCCTCCGTTCGATACTTCGTCCAGGCAGTGGCTGAAAGTGTAGTTGGCGCGCAGCGTCAAGCCGCTCCATTGCTGTGTGTAGACGGCCTGCAATCCGTTGTAGATGCTGTTGGCTCCGGTCTGGAACTGGGTGACGTTCCCAAACCGCTGATCGAGCGGGCGCTGGTTCGGAAATGGCGCAAAGCATCCATTGCAGACATTTTGGTAGCCGTTGAGCTGCACCTGGTAGGGCTCGTGCAGTCCGCGCGTGCCTACAAAATCCGCGCGCAGGTTACCGCTCGAGCCGATCTGCTGCTCGACGCCGAGATTGTACTGGTAGTAATACGGTGTTTTGAGGGTTCCGGTGGGGAAGGTGTTCAAGCTGACGGCCAGCGGACAGCCTGGGGCGTCCAGCTGGATGCCCGCGCAGGGCGCGCCGCCGGAACTGATGGTCGAATGGAAGGATCGGTTGGCCGCGGCGGCAGCGTCCACGGCGCTTCCCGGAACGCCGGGAGCGATCCCCAGGCCGCCCACTTGTCCTCCGATACCGCCGGTGAAGGAGGGATCGTTGGGAGCGTTCATCAGGCCGCTATCCGCAATCTGCTGCGGGATGATGTCGTTGAAGACGCCTAATCCGGCGTGAACCGCGGTATGCGGAAGAAGCTGGTAAGCGATCGAAACTCGCGGCTGGTAGATGAACAGCGGCGTCGCCGCAAAGAGGTTGTGAACGTTGCCCAGGATGACCTGATTCAGCGGCTGATTGGTTTCATGCGAAGCATCCAGGAAGGAGCCGGCCATGCGGCCAAAGAGCCCTTGCGGACTGGTGACGTTGGTGTTCCAGGTCAGGCGCATGCCATAAGTCAGAGTCGTCTTTGCCGAAGGCTTGTAGGTGTCCATCCCGTAGTATTCGAGGTTGCCGACGGCTACCCTTTCCTTCAGAGAGGCTGGGAAATTCTGCTGGGCGGTATATGCGGCTCCATACGTGAACTCCGCCAGGTCGTTGTAGGCCACGGTCGGCACAATGCCTTCTCCGAGGTCGTAGTCGCTTGTATCGACACGGCGCGTATTGATGCCGAAGTGCAAGGTGTGCCGCCCACGCGTCCAGGTCAGGTTGTCGTTGATCTGCCATTGCGTAACCTTGCGCCCCTGCGCAAACGTATCGTTCAGGCCGCCGATGGTCGTGAAGGGCACGCTGTCGCTGCCCGAGGTAAGCATGATGGGAAACGTCTCGAGCGCCTGCGCGTAGTTTTTCGGCTCGAAGATGCTCGAGTACCAGTCCGCTCCGGGGTTGATTTGATTCACGAGGTTCGTGCCGAAGATGTGCGTGTAGCCCAGAACCAGCGTGCGCTGCGGTTGCGGCGAATAGGAGTTAAAGATGGAGTTGATCGGATCCGTCCATTCCGCCTGCAGGCCCGTATCCTGCTGGAAGCGGTACCAGATGCTGTCTTTGGTGTTGATGGTGTGATCGATCTTGACCACGATCAGGTCCTCGCTGTCGCTGTTGTTCAGTGACCGCTGCTGCTGGGATGCACAGCCGCTACCGTTGAGCAGAAAGCCATTTGTCGGAGCGGGCAACAGGTTCCCGGATGCGTCCAGCGGGCAGGCTGTGATCGCCACCGGCGACCCTCCGGGGGGCGGCAGCAGCGAGAACATGTTTTTATAGAAAGGAATCTCTGCCGCTTGTGCCGGAAGGTTGGTTCCTGTGACTGGGTCATATCCTCCCGTGGCAAGCTGCCCCAGCACATATTGCTGATAGGCGGGTGTGGGCAAGGTCGTAGATGTAACGATCGGTAACGCGATGCGAATGCCCTCATAGTGTCCAAAGAAGAACAGCTTGTCCCTGCGGATCGGCCCACCCACGCTGACGCCGAACTCATTAACCACATCGCGGGGTTTGGTGGCGATGCTGCCCGGTGTATCGTTGGCGCGGAGGAAGTAATTTTCCGCATTGAGCAGAGAACCGTTCCACAGCTCATATGCATCGCCGTGAAATGTGTTCGTGCCGGACTTGGTGACGTAGTTGACCTGAGCCACGGCATAACGGCCCTGATCGACGGAGAACGAGTTGGTGTTAACGGTCGACTCCTGGAGCGCATCGAGCCCGATGACAAGGTTTGTGGAAAGGCCGATATTCAGACCCAGCCAGGGGTCGTTCGAGTCGTAGCCGTCCAGGATATAGCCGTTCGAGGTCGCGGGAAGCCCGTTGAACTCCACGTTGCCGTAACCGCCCGGGGCCTTGGCATCGCTTGAGGAACCGGCCGTATTCATCAGAGCGCCCTGCGCGAATTGCGTTACATACGTGAGATCCTGCCCTGGATTGGGCAGGTTTTCGATGGTCTTCGCTTCGATGGTGGTGGTGGTGTTGGGATTATCGAGGGTCAGTAGCCCCTGTTGCGCCGTAACTTCTACTGTCTGGTTCTCCGACTTGACACAGAGCGAGAAGTTCAACGTGACGGTTTGACCTACCCCTACAGGCGTTGGTGCAGATGTTGAGAAAGCAAAGCCTTTCGCCCGCACCGTAACCTCATAGGTGCCTGGGTTGACCTGCGAAAACAAAAAGCGGCCCACGGAGTCCGTGACTCCGGCGCGCGTAGCCTTGGTGTCGACTTCCGTCGCCGTCACCGAGGCGCCGGAGAGCACGGCGCCGCTCGTATCGGTCACGGTACCCGAGATTGCGCTCGACGTGCCGCTCTGCGCCGCCAGCAAACCGCAGTGAATCGCGGCTAACACCAGCCAGAGAATGAGCCATCGCTGGCTTGAGGAACTGCTTTTCAACACAACCTCCGGGACTTTCGGGAAGATCAGGGAAGCCGGCGAACGTTAGCGCCCCATGGCCGTCTGCACCAGCAGCCATACATTCAACGCCGCAATGACGGCTGCGGTGAGCCACGCCAGCCCCTGCAGCCACCGGCCGTTCACAAACTCGCCCATCTTCCTGCGGTCGCCGGTGAACATCACCAGCGGAACCACCGCAAAACTGAGCTGGAACGAGAGAATCACCTGGCTCAGGATGAGCAGCTTTTCCGTTCCCTCCTCGCCCATCAGGGCCACCACGATGATGGTGGGAATAATGGCCAGCGAGCGCGTAATCAGCCGCCGCAGCCAGGGCGACAGGCGGATGTGAATGAACCCCTCCATCACCACCTGCCCGGCCAGGGTCCCAGTGATCGAGGAGTTCTGCCCGCTGGCCAGCAGCGCAATGGCAAACAGCGAACTCGCCCACGCCGCGCCCACCAGCGGGCTCAGCAGCTTGTAGGCATCCTGAATGGCTGCCACCTCAAAGTGCCCGCTGCGATAGAAGACGGCCGCGGCCACAATCAGAATCGCGGCGTTCACAAACAGCGCGATCATCAGCGCCAGAGCCGAGTCGACATTCGCCAGGTGCACGGCCTCGCGCTTGCCCTCGGGCGTCCGCTTGTAGCGGCGGCTCTGCACAATCGACGAGTGCAGGTACAGGTTATGCGGCATCACCGTCGCGCCGAGAATGCCGATGGCGATGTAGAGCATGGCGGGGTTGGTCACGATCGACGGCGAGGGCACAAACAGATTGCGCAGGATCGGCCAATACTCCGGCCGGGAGAGGAACATCTGCGCGCCGAACAGCACAATGATCGTGCCGATCAGAGTGATCACCAGCGCCTCAACATAGCGGAATCCCCAGCGCTGCAACATCAGGATCAGCAGCACATCCAGCCCGGTGATCAGCACGCCATAAAACAGCGGAATGTGAAACAGCAGTTCCAGCGCGATCGCCGAACCGATCACCTCCGCCAGGTCGCAGGCCGCGATGCCAATCTCTGCCAGAATCCACAGCGCGAAGCTTGCCGCGCGGCCGTAGCTCTCGTTGCAAAGCTGTGCCAGGTCGCGCTCCGTGGCTACGCCCAGCTTGAGCGAAAGGCTCTGCAGCAGGATCGCCATCAGGTTCGACAGCATGATGACGAACAGCAGCGTGTAGCCGAAGCGCGAGCCGCCTGCAATGTCTGTGGCCCAGTTGCCCGGATCCATGTAGCCGACCGAAATCAGAAACCCCGGTCCCAGAAATCCCAGCAGGCGCCGCCAGTAAAGCGGTGAGCGCGAAATGCGCACGCTCGAATGAACCTCCGGCAGCGAAGGCTCTGTGAGTACGGTTCGGGTTACGACTTCAGTCGACATCGGCTCCGGGGGGTGAAAGACAGGCATCGTCCTTCAACTCCAGTATGCCACAGATTGTTAAGTATGGTTAATATGGCGTTTTATTTTTACTTACTTTTGATCATTGTCCCCAGGTAACCCCTATTCCCTGCATTTCTATTCCCTGTCTTTCCGCAGCCACACGGCCTCCGCTGCCGGCCTTCCCAGGATCGAAGTTCCCGTAGATAGCTCAATCAAAACGGTTTGGTCGTAGTTCTGGCTCACCACGCGCAAACTCTTGCCGGGCCCGATGCCCACTCCGTGGAGGAACTCGAGCAGTTTGGGGTCCCGCTCCTGAAGGCTGATAACGGTGTAGCGCTTGCCGACGGGGGCCTGGGAGAGCTGCAGTTCGCCGCGGCGGCGGCGCTCAACAGGGTTGACCGGGAGAACGGCGTTTCCGTGCGGGCAAGCGCCGGCCTCGCCAAGCTTCTCCTTAAGTTTAGCCTCGAAGGCGGGCGAAACGGCGTGCTCGAGGCGCTCAGCCTCCTCGTGGATTTCGTGCCATTCCATGCCGAAGACCTCGCTCAGCATGCGCTCTATGAGGTGATGGCGCAGCGCCGTGCGATAGGCCATCTCGCGGCCCGTGGGCGTGAGGCGGACAATGCCGTCTTCGCCCACACGGACGCAGCCGTCGCGCTTGAGCCGCTTCAGCGCCATAGTCACTGCCGGAGCCGAGACCTCAAGCCAATGCGCGAGCATGGCGGGAATCACCTGACGCCCTTCGGCCTCGGCCTCAAGAATGGCCTTGAGGTAATTCTCTTTCGATACGTTGATCGAGTCTTTCATGGATGCTCTGGAAGCAAGTATATGGAAACGGAAGCCGCATGCGGCGCGCGGATGCGATGCCGAGGCACAAAAAGTCCGTTGACAAATAACTCTACATATGTTGATATTGGATCGATATGGGACGGAAGCCCAACAGCTCAGCTCAAACCCGGCACCTGCTCGACGCCATGATGCGCCAGCCGCGCGACTGGCAACACGGTTATGAACTCTCGAAGCTGACCGGATTGAAATCGGGAACGCTTTATCCGCTGCTGATGCGGCTGGGCGATCAGGGACTCCTGGAATCGTGCTGGCAGCAGCCGGAGCGCGTGGGCCGCCCGCCGAGGCACGCCTACAGGCTGACCTCGACCGGCCTCGAATTCGCACGGTCAGTGAGCGAGCCGGAACCGCGAAGGGTCCGCCGGAAGCTGGCGAGGGCGACGTCATGAGAACTTCGATTCCGCGAAAGTTGGCGACGAGCATGGCCAGGTACGCGGCTGGCCTGCTTCCGCAGCCGCGCGCGGAATGGGGCGAAGCAATGAGAAACGAAGTCGACCACATCGCGAGTGACTTCAAGGCGATGACGTGGGCGATAGGTTGTGTGGTTGCCGCATTTTTTGAGAGGAACGCCGACCGCTCGCAGACCTTCGCGAAGATCGTGAAGCGGCCCAGCGCGTTTCTTCCCCTGGCGATGTCGCTTGTCGCGCTGGCAGTTGTTCTGTTTACGCTGGCGATCTTCGGCGTGCCTCATGACAAAGACGAAGGAGCTGCCGCACACATCTGGCAGTTGCTCATGGCCGGGCAGCTGCCGCTGCTGGTGTTCTTCGCAGTGAAATGGTTGCCGCGAGCGCCGAAAGAGACGCTGTGCGTCATCGCCCTGCAGATGGCCGCCGTGCTGGCCGCGATGGCCCCAGTCTATTTTCTACATTTGTGAGCTAGTCCGCTGGAACACCGGCCTCGAGCGGGTCGCTCATCGTTCCACTCGACAACTCGAAGCGCTCCTGAAGAACGCACAAGCTGACCATGTACATCAGCACCTGGTCGTACGCGGTGCGCGCGCCCGGAATTCCCACCCCATACACGCATGGAACCAAATTGCACACCGAATCCATCTCCATTGCGGCGCGATCCCGCGGAGTACTCTGGTTGGGGAGAAAATCGATGCCACGATTCAGAATCGCCGGAATTGCCGTTCTTTTTCTATTTGCAAGCCTGCAAGGGCCCACTCGTGCCAGCGCGCTGGGTGAGCAAAAGTACGTCAGCAACTCGCCAGTGAGCGGAGATTTTGTGCTGGCGGCAAACGGCAAGCCGGCTCCGCTGGTAGTGAGCGACGAGGATTGGCCGGGGGTAGTGAGGGCTGTGAGCGATCTGAGCCAGGATGTGGGCCGCGTGACCGGACACGATGCGCCAGTGGTGAAGGATAAGGCCCCAGGCGGCGACGAAGTGGTGTTGATCGGGACGATCGGCAAGAGCCCGTTGATCGACTCGTTAGTCAGAAGGCACAAGCTGGATGTAAGCGGGATCGCGGGCAAGTGGGAAGCGGCCGTCACATGCACTATTGACCGGCCGATGCTCGGGGTGCGCCGCGCGCTGGTGATTGCCGGCGCCGATAAGCGCGGAACAATCTACGGCATCTACGGTCTCTCGGAGCAGATCGGAGTTTCGCCTTGGTATTGGTGGGCCGACGTGCGGGTCGCGCACGCGGATGCTTTGTACGTTGCGCCGGGGCGCTACGTGCAGCCAGTGCCGGCAGTCAAGTATCGCGGAATCTTTTTCAATGATGAGGCGCCGGCGCTTTCGGGATGGACGAAAGAGAAGTTCGGCGGAATGAACCACGAGTTTTATACGAAGGTGTTTGAGCTGCTTTTGCGGTTGAAGGCAAACTTTCTGTGGCCGGCCATGTGGAACAACGCCTTTGCGACCGACGATCCGCTGAACGCAAAGCTCGCGGACGAGTACGGAATCGTGATGGGGACTTCGCACGAAGAGCCGATGATGCGCGCGGAGAAGGAGTGGGTGTGGGGCCATCATGGCGCGTGGGACTACACGACGAATCAGAAAGAAATTGACGAGTTCTGGCGCGAGGGCATGGAGCGCGATAAGAACTTCGAAGAAGTAGTGACGCTGGGGATGCGCGGCGAGAACGACACGCCGATGTCGGCCGCGGCGAACACGGACCTGCTGGAGCGGATTGTCGCCGACCAGCGAGAGATTTTGAAGCAAACTGTGAACCCGGATCTTAGCAAAGTTCCACAGGTGTGGGCGCTCTACAAGGAGGTGCAGGGCTACTACGAAAAAGGCATGCGCGTGCCGGACGACGTGACGCTGCTGTGGAGTGACGACAACTGGGGCGATTTGCGGCGGCTGCCGACGGCCGAAGAGCGGAAGCGCTCAGGCGGAGCGGGGATCTACTACCACTTCGATTACGTGGGCGGCCCGAGATCGTACAAGTGGCTGAACACGAATTATCTTCCGAAGATTCAAGAACAGATGCATCTGGCGCTCGCATACGGAGCAAACCGGCTGTGGGTTGTGAATGTCGGCGATGGAAAGCCGATGGAGTTCCCCATCGAGTTCTTTCTCGACTACGCGCGGACGCCCGAGCGCTGGGATAAAGACCACCTGGACGAATTCACGAAGCTGTGGGCGACCCGCGAGTTCGGACCGGAGCATGCCGATGAGATCGCGACGGCGATGGAGGAGTACACACGCTACAACGGGCGGCGGAAGCCGGAGCTGATCGACCCGTCGACGTTCAGTTTGGCGAATTACGGTGAAGCGGACCGCGTGGAGGCGGAGTGGCGCACGCTGGCCGAACGCGTGGACAAGCTGGCTACTGAAATACCAGACGACGAGCGGGCCAGCTACTTTGAGCTGATTCAATATCCGGTGGATGCCTGCGCGAATTTGACCGAGATGTACATTGCGGCGGCGCGGAATGCGGCAGACGCGAAGATTGGGAACCCGCAAGCGAACAATGAGGCCGAGGCGGTGCGCAATCTCTTCGCGAACGATGCGGCCCTCAGCGCCGGGTACAACCACAAGCTGCTCGACGGCAAATGGGACCACATGATGGACCAGACGCACATCGGCTACACGGCCTGGAACGATCCGCCGGCGAACGTGATGCCGGCAGTGAGCTGGATCCAGGTGCCGGAGGCGGGATCGCTGGGCGTGAGCGCGGAAGATGCGACGTTCACGCGAGCCGCAGGGCGGTTTGGATTTTCGCTGGGGACGATCGATTCGGTTTCCAATGAGACGCGGACGCTCACGCTCTTCGATCGCGGCAAGAGTCCCGTCGAGTACAAGGTCGATACGAGTGCACCGTGGATTGTGGCGAGCGAGAGCAGCGGAACGGTTGGCGCAACGGAGCAGAAGGTTGTGCTGCGCGTGGATTGGAGCAAAGTGCCCGCGGGATCGGATGCGTCAGAGGGAACGGTGACGGTGAACTCCGGCGACGCTCGGCCGATGACGTACACGCTGCGCGCGCTGCGGTTGCCGGTGACGCGGGCCGACGCGCAGGGTTTTGTAGAGAGCGATGGGTATGTCGCCATCGAAGCGGCGGACACCTCTGGGCGCACTGCCGACGGCGATACGCATTGGGAAGAGCTGCCTGGCTACGGAGAAACGCGCTCGGCGATGACGGTGTTTCCCGTGACTGCGGAGAGCAACACAGACTCGAAGGCGGCGCTCGAGTACAGGATGTATTTGTACGACGCGGGCGAATTCCAGATGCAGGCGACGCTGGCGCCGACGCTGAACTTCGTGCCGGGGCGCGGGCTGCGATTTGCGGTCTCGGTCGATGACGGCCCGCGGACGGTCGTCGACGAGTTGGAGCACAACTCGCAGCAGGACTGGGAGAAGGCGGTGAGCGATGGAGTTCGCCGCGTCACGCTTCCCCTGACCATCGCGAAACCGGGATATCACACGCTGGAGATTTGGGCGGTCGACCCGGGTATGGTGCTGGAGCGCATCGTGGTGAGTCACGGCGCGCTGAAGCCGAGCTATCTGGGGCCGCCGGAGAGCGTGCACTTTCCCGGGTAACAAGCCATCGGCATTTCCCACCCTTCCGGCGAAGAGCGCCGGAAGGACGGACAACGAATCCGCTTATTTCACTCGGACCTTCGGCTCAACGGAGAGGCCGGGGCGGAGCTCGTGGTGCGGGTCCTCTTTGGCGATGTCGGTGAAATCGATCCGAACCGGGATGCGCTGGACGACTTTGACGTAGTTGCCTGTTGCGTTTTCCGGCGGGAAGAGTGAAAGCACCGAACCGGTGGCGCCGCCGATCTGCGTGACGCGGCCGCTATAGTCCTTGCCGGTGGAGTCAACGTGAATCTTGACTGACTGGCCGGGGCTCATGTGGCGCAACTGCGTTTCCTTGAAGTTGGCCGTGATCCACAGGTCCTGAAGCGAGACGAGCGTCATCAGGTTCTGCCCGGCTGCGACGTTCTGATCGATTTCGACGCTCTTGCGGGTGACGATGCCGTCGGCGGGCGCCACGATTTTGGTGTAACCAAGGTTGAGCTTTGCCTGATCGAGCTGCGCCTGGGCCTGCTCCACTTGCGCCTCGGCCTGCCTGGCGTGCGCATCCTGCAGGACCACTTGCTGCGGGCCGGTCTGCGCGTACTTGAGTTGCGCCTGGGCCTGCGTCTCGCGCTCATGGGCTACGCGAATGCCGTCGGCGGCAGCCTGCTGCACTGCGCGGGCGTTGGCCAGCGCGGCTTTGGCAGCATCGGCGGCGGCCACGGCTGCGTCAAACTGCTGCTTGCTGATGACGTCTTTCTCGACGAGCGGCTTATAGCGCTCCAGGTCAGACTGCGCCTTGATGTTGTTGGCCTCGGCCTGGGCTACGCCGGCTCGCGCTCCAATCAGTTGCTGCTCGGCCTGGGCCACGCTGGCCTGCGCGCCGGTAACGTCGGCATTCGCCGAACGCAGATTGCTGCCCGTGTTGACGGTGAAGATGGGGACATTGACGCGTGCCGCAGCGGCATTGGCTTTGGCGCTGGCCAGCGCAGCTTCGGCGTTCTCCACGGCAACCTGGTAGTCGCGCGGGTCGAGCTCGACGATGGGGTCGCCCGCCTTGACCACCTGATTCTCTTCCACATCGACCTTGTAGACCTGGCCGGCAATGCGCGAGCTGACCTGGATAAGGTGGCCGTTGACCTGCGCGTCGTCAGTATCCTCGGTGAAGGTGGAGCGCCACCAGATGCCCAGGGCGACGAAAATGACCACCAGGATGGCGGCAACAAGAATGCCCCCGCGGCGTGACCGCGGCGCCTCTATCTCTGTCTCAGCAGCCAATTCATCGGGTTCCTGTATTGGGGTTGGATCCGCCACGTTCACTTCCCTCCTAAGTACTTCTTATAGCCCTGCCCGTCGCCCAGCGCCCGGGCCAGGCTCAGCTTGGCCACGTTATCGCGGTAAAGGCTTGCGACGTACTGGCTGTCGGCCTGGGCGACGGATTGCTGCGCCTGGCTGACGGCGAGATTGTCGCTGACGCCGTTGGCGTATCGCTCCTGCGCTTCTTTGAGAGCTTCACCGGCCAGCTCCATGCTGGATTGCGCCACTTCAACCTGCTTCTGCGCCGACTCAATGTCGAGCAGCGCATCGCGAACGTCGGCCTCGATCTGCGCTTTCCTGTCGCTCAACTGCGCCTGCGCGACGTCGAGCTGCGCCTGCGCCTGCTGCGCCATGCCCTGCAGGGCGAATTCCTCAAACACCGGGACGCTGAGCGAAGCCGTAGCATCGACGGTGCCGTGCGAGTGGGCCAGCGTGGTGCCGATGTCTCCGTAGTCGGCGCTGACTGAAACCGACGGCAGGCGCGCCGCCGTGGCCGCCTTGCGCTGCTGGGTTGCGGCGGCAGTTTCTTCAACCAGCGCCGCCAGGTCCTTCCGATTCGCCTCGGCCTGCTGAATGAGCTTGCCGGCATCGAGATCGTCGAATGGCGCGTAGGGAGCCTTATCGGTGAGGTTGAATTTTTGTGCCAGCGGCAGGCCAATGGTGCGCGCGAGCGCAAGCTTGTCTTTCTCGAGTGAGTCCTCAGCAGCGATCAACTGCTGCTGGAGAGATTGATAGTCGACGCGGGCGCGCAACTCGTCGAGGAGCGGCGCGGTGCCGGCCTGGTGATTGGCTATGGCCTGATCAAGCGAAATCTTCGCCGTGTCCACCTGAGCCTGGACGCTGCTCACTTCGGTCTCGTCGGCGAGCACCAGGAGATAGGCGTTGCCCACGGTGAGCACGACGAGGTCGCGCGCGTCCTGGGCCGAGAGCTGCGCGGCGGCAAAGTTGTGGCGCGCTGCCAGGTAGTTACGCATGGATTGAACGTCGACCAGCGACCAGCTGAGCGTGGCGCGTACGTCGGTAAATCCGAAGGGGCCGATGATCTTGGGAAAGCCCGGAATGCGCAGGCCCTCCGCGGGCAGATCGGTTTGCATGTCCGCTTCTTTGGCGGTGAAGTCGATCGACGGGAGCAGCGATTGCAACTGGCTCAGCCGCGCGGCGCGCGCGCCAGTGGTCTGGGTGCCGCTCAGAATGATTCCCAAATTCGCCTTGAGGCCGCGCTGCATGGCGTCGTCGAGCGAGAGATCGATGGCCTGGGGCGACGCTTCGCCAAGAGGCACGCTGCCCTGAAAGTCCGTGGCCGATGGCGGCGGCGGCATTACCGGCGGCGGGATCGCCGGCGACTGCGCGATTGCGCAGCGGCCTGAAAGCAAAAGGCCAAAGAGGATTGCCGCAGCACAAAAACGGATTGGACTCTGTATGGAATGTTTCGGCAATTTGAACCTTGCTCAAGAACGGCGGACGCGGTCGCTCAAAAATGGTCCTACCCCGAATGGATGCCTGAAGAGCGCTGCGCGGTTCTTAAATCTAGTGTATCGAATCGCCGGCGGGGCCTGCGTGAAGCCGTGCAACGGCGAGAAAGGCGAACGTTTGCGCCCTGTGTGCCGTGAGACTGGCGGAATCGGAACTTCAGTACGTTCCGGGCTGGCGATACGGCGAGCCAGCGGCGTAGCGGCGCTCTTCGCCGCGCGGGTCCTTTTCAACGTGTGGCGTACTATCCCAGATCATCGTGTTGCGCTCTTTGAGGTCGTATGCGGGCCAGTAAGGCAGTCCGGAATGATTGGGGTTTCCTGTGGCAGCGTAGTGGATGAGCATGCCTGACATGGCGTCGGCAAGAGGCTGCGCGGCGGCCAATTCCTCGGGTGTTGCTCCGACCTGGCCGGGCGCGGCGGCAAGGTTGTCGAACATGAACGGAATGTCGATGGTGTGCACGGCGCGCGCGCCGGGCGCATCTCGGTGCCAGTTCATCTGGTAGACCCACGTATGCGGCTGGCTCTGGAGATCGCCGGCGCGATGCTCGGCCTCCATCACCCGGCCGGGCCACGCGCGGAAGGCGGTGGCCGCCGCGATCACGATATCGATAGGCGATTTGTCGGGATAGAACGTGCGGTACTTGGCGATGACGTCATCGGCAGTGTACGGACCGAGATAGATGGCGACGGCATCGTGCAGGACTTGCGGCGCTTCTTCCCAGGTGAGCGTTCCGCGAAAGGGAACGGCGGTTTCGTCGTGCGTGTTGCCGAGGATCATGGGGACGGCGGCGGAGAGCGGCGGCGCATCGGGCGTGAACGGATCGCGCGAGAGAACAAGGCCATCGACGACAGGAAGCCAGTCAGAACTGGTGGCGGCGGCAGCGGCCTGGATCTTTTCCCACGGCATTGTTTTGAGGTCAGCGAGATTGGCCCTGGTGACGCCGAGCTTGGCGAGCATTTCATCGGTGCGTTTGGAAGCGATCTCGATTGAAGCGCCTTTGATCTGCTGGCCGCTCATGGTCATCACGCGGTGGAAGAGGCCGTGAGCCGCGGGCATGGCCATCAACGTGGCGCACTTGGCCCCGCCTCCCGATTGTCCAAAGATCAGAACCCGGGACGGGTCGCCGCCGAACTCGGCGATGTTGTCGCGAACCCATTTGAGCGCCAGCACCAGGTCGAGCATGCCAACGTTGCCCGAGTCGGGATACTGTTTGGGGTCGATGGCGCCGAGATAGAAAAACCCGAATGCATTGAGACGGTGATTGACGGTGACTACGACGACGTCGCCGCGCCGGCAGAGCCGCTTGCCGTCATAGAGACCGCTGTTTACCGAGCCGTTGTTATACGCGCCGCCGTGAAAGTAGACGAGCACGGGGCGGCGGCGATGGTCGCGCAAAGCGGGGGTGAAAACGTTCAGGTGGAGGCAGTCTTCGCTTTGGACGCCGGCCTCAGGCGCGACGCGCGGAGGCGCTCCCGCGGGTGATGTTCCCGCCGATCCCAGGCTCGGGGCGGCGCTGACGCCTTGCGGACCGCGCAGCGCAGTGAGTTGCGGCGCGCGGGTGGTGAACGTGTCGCAGATTTTAACGCCGCTCCATGGCGTGGCAGGCAGCGGCGCCTGGAATCTGACTGGCGCCGTGTCGGCCCCGTAGGGAATTTCGCGGAAGACGTTGATGCCGTCTTCGAGGGCGCCGCTGATCGAGCCATAGCGCGTTTTTGCGACGGGGGCGGAGGTTGCCGCGGCCTCCGGCGCGGAGAGCGCACCGGAAAATGCAAGTATCTGGCGGCCCAATGCAGCAGTGGCAACGGCGGCTCCGGTGGAACGCAAAACGGCGCGGCGATTGACAGCGTACATGGCCTGGACTCCGGGTGCCGAAGGGGCGCGGCGAGCGTGGTCAGACCATTCTACGACGGCAACGGAAGCGAAGGCGTGGGCAGCGGTTTCGGCAGGTTGAGCACGGCGCCAGGAGTGCTTTTCTTCTCTGTTTAACATTCGGGACGGGCGGCTTCCTGTATGCATGGGTTCGAGTGGGACTCGCGCGCCCCGGGAAGTGATCGTCGAGGTGGCCCGAGCGGGCGAAACGATCACGAAAACGTTGCAGACTGCGAGTCTTTGTTGGAGTACCACGGCCCGCTGGAAAGCGGTAGACTGCCAACACAGCAAATTGGACCGGCAAATGGCCCGAACGACACAGAAATCCAAGCTTTTCAACGGCCGCGACTACTCCTGGATGCAGTTCAATCGCCGTGTCCTTGAGGAGGCCGAAGACACGGGGAACCCGCTGCTGGAGCGGGTGAAATTCCTGGCCATCACCGGCTCCAATCTCGACGAATACGTTGAGGTGAGGCAGGCCGGGCTGATGCAACGCATTGAGGACGGCTACCGGGAGCCGGGATACGACGGGCTGCGCCCCGCGGAGTCGCTGACCGTGCTCACCGCCGAGATTCACAGTTTTGTGGCGGCGCAGTACCACTGCTGGAACAAGCAACTGCTGCCCGAGCTGCGCAAGAAGGGTATTCGACTGCTGGAGTGGGGCGAGCTGAGCGACGACGCACGCGACTTTGCCCGCGGCTATTTTCAGCGCGAGGTGGATCCGCTGTTGACGCCGATCTCGATCGATCCGGCGCATCCGTTTCCGCGCGTGATCAACAAGGCACTGTGCCTTGCGCTGCTGCTGCGCGCCAAGCGGCGCAGCTCAGGCCCGCAGGTGCTGGGGGTGGTGACGGTGCCGCGCGCCCTGCCCAGGTTTGTGCGGCTGCCCTCAGAGCAAGGGCACGACGACTACCTGCTGCTGCAGGACCTGATCGAGCAGCACCTGGCCGGCATGTACCGCGGGTACGAAGTGCTGGCCGCGGCATCGTTCCGCGTGACGCGCAACTCGAACCTTTACTTCGAAGAGGAAGAGGCGCGGTCGCTGCTGGAGACGATCCGCGTGGAGTTGCACAACCGCCGCAAAGGCGACGCCGTGCGGCTCGAGATCGAAAGCGACGCCGATCCGGAGATCGTGGAACGGCTGAGAGTGAACTTCGAGCTTGAAGAGGACCAGGTGTTTCGCGGCGAAGGGCCCGTGAATCTGTCGCGGCTGATGTTCCTCTACAGCGACGTGCAGCGGCCCGACCTGAAGTTCGCGCCGTTCACGCCGAAGCCGCTGCTGCTGAGCCGCAAGTCGACCGGGATCTTCGACGAGCTGCGGCATCGCGACATCCTGCTGCATCATCCCTACGACGCATACGATCCGGTGGTGGAATTCATCCAGCAAGGCGCGCAGGATCCGGCGGTGATGACGATGAAGCAGACGCTCTACCGCACCAGCCACGACTCGCCGATGTTCCAGGCGCTGACGGAAGCAGGAGCGAGCAAAGAGGCCACGGTGGTGGTGGAACTGATGGCGCGCTTCGATGAGGCGTCGAATATCAGGTGGGCGCGCAGCATGGAGGATGCCGGGGTGCAGGTGTTTCACGGCGTGGTGGGCCTGAAGACGCACTGCAAGCTGGCATTGCTCGTGAGGCACGACGAAGACGGCGTAACGCGGCGGTACTGCCACCTGGGGACGGGAAACTACAACCCGGAGACGGCGCGCTTCTACACGGATCTAAGCCTGCTGACCAGCGACCCGCAGATTGGCGAGCGCGTGCATATGGTGTTCAATTACCTGACGGCGCACGCGGAGCTGGACGACTACAGCCCACTGCTGGTGGCTCCGCTGACCATGGCGGAAAGCTTTTTGCGGCTGATCCGCCGCGAGCAGGAGCACGCTCAGGCGGGGCGGCCGGCGCACATCGTGGCCAAGATGAACGCCCTGCTCGAGCCCTCGATCATCCAGGCGCTTTACCAGGCTTCGCAGGCGGGCGTGGAGATCGACCTCATCATTCGCGGACTGTGTATTCTGCGTCCCGGCGTCAAAGGTCTTTCCGATCGGATCCGCGTGCGCTCGATCGTGGGGCGATTCCTGGAACATTCGCGCATCTTCCACTTTGCCAATGGCGGCAGCGATGAAATCTACATCGGCTCGGCCGACTGGATGCCGCGCAATCTTTTCGAGCGGTGCGAAGTGGTGTATCCGGTGCGCGACCCCGCGGCTCTCGAGCGCATTCATGGCGAGATTCTGCCGGCCTACATGGCCGACACCGTGAAAGCACGCATCCAGCAGCCCGACGGCAGCTATGTGCGCGCAAGCAAACTGGCGAAGGACGCGACAACCTTTTCGGCGCAGGATTTTCTGATGCAACTGGCCGAGGGGAAGACCGATCTGGAGGCGATTCCCACGCCGGAGGCGAAGCGCGCCAACAGGGCGGCGCAGAAAGCAGCGAATGCGGCGGACTGATGCTGGGCGGGAATCCTCGCGCGAATGGGCCGAATCTTCCTGAAGTTTACGGTTCTCTGAATTTGCTGGGCTTGCTCGCGCAGACGATGCCTACGGTGCGGTCTCTTCAGGGTCGACGCTGGCTCCGTTCTGCCTGATCTGATAGTGCAGGAGCCAGGTACTCGGCACGGCCCGGCCACCGGCTTGCGCGGGCTTGAACTTCCATTGCTTTGCCGCAGCCATCGCCTTGCCGGCGAAGTATTGACTGGGCCCGGCTGTATCGAGCGAGGCGCCCAGGACATTGCCGGATGCATCGACCTCAAGCCGCACGGATAGGTTGATCGTTCCCGTGATGCTTGCCAACGCCTTGGGCAGCAGGTCGGGCTCAACCTGTTCGGCGACTTCGCCTTTTACGGCCCCGGCGGCGGACGCGGGGGCTTGAACAGCCCGAGGCTGGGGCTGGACTTGCGGCGGCGGAGCGGCCGGCGCAACCGGCGCAGATGACGGCGCGGGCGCAGCAGTTGCAGGCGCCGGCGGGGGAGCTTGATTGGAAGCTCGAGCAGGCGCGGCGGAAGAAGGCTGATCAGCCGGGGCTGGCGCGGGTGCAGAAGCCGGAGCAGCGGCGGGTGCGCTCTGAGCGGGCTGAGAATCTGCCGGCGCTTGCCCGTAATGCGAAAGCGCGCGCCAGATTCCAATTGCCGCAAGTACGATGGCCGCGACGGCAACGAAGACCGCGACGCGTTGTTTGCCCGGCGCAGTTCTCGCAGGCTGCCGAGGCGAACGCACCGGAGCCGGACCAAGCTGCAAACGCGCCTTGATCTCGTCGAGCGTGATGCGGCGGTCGGGATCGGCGCGCAGGCACTTTCGCGCAATCGATGCGAAGGGTTCGGGCGTCGACTCGGGAACGAGAGGATCCGAAGATTTGGTGTGGTTCGAGAGAGGCGGATACTTTGTAAGGACCTCCACAATCGTCGCTCCCAGCGACCAGATATCCGCGGGGGCATGCAATGGGCCCCCGGCTGTTTCCGGTGCGTCATAAACTGTTCGCTCGGCGATCGGGTCCGCGATAGCACCAGCGGCGGCAACACTGTCGGACGAAAGCTTCAGATTGTCGCCGACGGCCATGATGTTTGAAGGCCTGAGCCGGCCGTGGACCAGGCCTTTGCCGTGCAGGTACGAGAGCGCTTCGAGCGCCGGCGCGAGCAACTCGCGCGTCTCCCGCGTGGTAAGAGGCCGTTCGCGAAGGATCTCGGCGAGAACTTCGTCGGCGAACTCTGTAACCACATAGAGAATCGGAAGGCCATCGATCTCGCAGCGGCCGTGCGTATACACCTGCATGAGGTTGGGGTGCGAAAGATTGGCTGCCATGGCCCAGGCAGCCGAGCGGGCATCGGCGTCTTCGGCTTCAGCGGGAACGAGCTTAATAATCGCTTTCCGCTGGGGCCTTTCGAGTTCCGTCGCAAACACACCGGCGCCTGCAGAGCCTCCGAGCCACCGAAGGAGAGGAAACCTTCCGTCAACGAAGGTTCCCACCGATTCGCCGCGGATTTCCGCTGCGTTCATGGTTTCAGCCATTCCACCCGACCTCAAGGCCATCTTAGCCCGGAGGATACGGATTGAAGAGGGGGTAACTAGCACTTTGGTAAGGGCCGGCGAGCATCGCTTTTCGCCGCCCTTTCGTATTTCTAACGATGCAAGCATACGCCCAGGAGTCCATGAGCAAAAGGCCCGGCCCCTGGGTGGCCGGCCCGAAGCGTAACGCTCTAGGGCCTGTTAACACTAATGGGGTGAACGGCGTTGCGTGCGAAAATCCGGCGAGACGAGGCCGAGCCCGAAGGCTGTGGCGGCCCCACTGCCGAGGGCGAGAACGAAGTATGGCCGAATTTTCTCCGCAACCCGCAGGGATGGGGCCGATTTTCCCGGTTTCGTTGTCGCTCGTCGCTAGCAGACACCCGGTATGCGTCACTCCTCGCTCCTTGAACCCAGAAAAATCGGCTCCCGTCGCCGCCAACCCATAAGTGTTAACAGGCTCTAGCGCCAGTCGCCCAAAACGTAGTGGGCCGGCCGGTTGAAGCCGTGCACATGCGGACGCTGCATTGCGACTCCCAGAGTCACCGGCCGGTATCCGTAGGAGCGCATGCGCCGGAAGGCATCGGCGCAGGCCGTGCTCACGCCCGTCTCAACCTCGGCGCCGCGAGCAAGGGCAAAGGCGTCGATGGCGTCGAGCAGGCGGCCAAATGGCTCGCTGTCGCGCGCTGCGGCGAATTTGACGTAGCAGGTTTTTCCTCCACCCTCGGAGCCGGCGCCATGCATGCACACGGCAAAAGCGTCGAGCGTGCGTGCGCCGCGGATGAGGATTATGTCGCCCGTGAATTGCGCCGCGACGGCGCGAATTTCGTCGCTCAGATCGAGTCCCTGCTTGATCCGGTTGGTCAGCCGCGCACAGTCCTCGATGGCCTGTTCGCGAGCAGCCCGAGTCAACGACGTGAGGAGGACCGGAGCAGCAGTTCCCTTCGGCGCCGACGAGGCAGGCTCCACGGGTGTGCGTTTCATGATGGCCGTGAGATAGCCGGGCCAATAGCCGAACTTCTGATACAAGCCGACGTGCTTGGCGCTGTTGGCGAAGGTGAATAGGCCTGTGTGGCGGATTCCCCAGCGGTCGAAGACTTTCATTGTAGCGGCGAGTAACTGATGCGCCACACTACGGTTCCAGTATTCCGGCAGGACGGTTAGCGGCCCGAAGAAACCGAACGATCCCCAGCGCGTGGCCACGTTCAATCCGATCAGGCGGCTGGCATCTCGCGCGGCGAGGACGGCGGCGTTGCGCGAGTGGAAGCGCGGCGACACGAAATCGCGGTCGCCCATAAACTCCATCGGGTTGGGAAGGCCGAGGAACGTGCCGAATGCCAGGCGCACGACGCGGCCCGCTTCCTCGAGTTCGTCCTCGCGCAGGGGCCCAATTTCAACTGGAGGATTCTTCGCCATGATGCCTCCTCTCCTTACTGTTTTGCGCAGAGTTGCGGGGGAAGTGTGCCGGGACATTTGCCGCAAGCGCGCCCAGTGTATCGCATCGCCCGCGGCGTTCGGACGAAGAATGAGGCAACGCGGCCGATAAAGGCCTCGCGCACTGCGCCTCGCTGCGCGGATTGCTCGTGGCCGAAATTTGGCGTGGGCCACCCGGCTCATCGGCGTCCTGATGCCGCTAGGTCTCTGACCGCATGATTCTGTACCTTGTAGCGCCGGTCTCCAGACCGGCTGTCGTGCGGGTCTCCAGACCCGCACTCGTACATCTTCATCCGGTCACGGGCCTAGAATCGAGTGGGTGCGTGGACATGATGAAAAACCAACTTGTAATTCTGCTTTCCGTTTCCGTTCTCGGTTCCAGCGCAGTGTGGGCGCAGCAACCAAAGTATCCTTTCAACGATGCCTCGCTTCCGGCTGAAAGGCGGATCGACAATCTTCTCTCGCTGATGACGATCGAGGAGAAGATCAATTGCCTGAGCACGAACACGGGTGTGCCGCGGCTGGGCGTGATGAACTATGGCGCGTCCGAAGGCATCCATGGAGTTGTGCAGCGGCAGGCGAGGGGCACGCGGCAGCCGATTACGACGACGCAGTTTCCACAGCCTCCGGGGATGGGCGCGACATGGGATCCCGAACTGGTGCGGCAGGCCGCGGGCGTGGAGGGGTACGAGGCACGCTTCATCACGCAGACGGCAAAGTATGACCGCCAGATCCTCATGCTGTGGGGGCCGCAGTCGGACCTCGGCCGCGATCCGCGCTGGGGACGCTCGGAGGAAGTCTACGGCGAAGATCCCTTCCTGAACGGGACGATGGCTGTCTCCTTTATCAAAGGCCTGCAGGGCGACGACCCCAAGTACTGGCAGGCCGCGGCGCTGCTCAAGCATTTCCTGGCCAACGAAAACGAGAACAACCGCAACGGCTCGTCGTCGAATTTCGACGATCGCCTTTTCTGGGAGTACTACTCGGTGCCGTTCCAGATGGGATTCGTGGACGGCGGCGCGCGGGCGGTGATGGCGTCGTACAACGCGTGGAACGGCACTGCGATGGCCGTGAATCCAATCCTCAAGAGCATCGTTCGCGACAAGTGGGGTGTGGACGTGATTTCGACCGACGGCGGAGCGGTGAAGCTGCTGGTCAATCCGCGGCATCTGTTTCCCGATCAGAAGGCGGCGGTGGTCGCCTGCCTGAAGGCCGGCATCAACCAATTCCTCGACGTCTACAAGGACCAGACCAGGGATGCGCTGAAGGATGGCGAGATCACCGAGGCCGAGATCGATGCGCTTCTGCGGCCGAAGTTCGAGATTTCGATTCGGCTCGGGCTGCTCGATCCGCCGGAGATGGTGCCCTACACGAAGATCAAGGACTCGCCCGAGCCGTGGAATACGGACAAGGACCGCGACGTGTCGAGGCGGATTGCGCTCGAGTCCGTGGTCTTGCTGAAGAACGCGAACAACCTTCTGCCGCTCGACAAAAGCAAGATCAAATCGATCGCCGTGATCGGTCCGCTCACCGACTCGGTTCACTGGGACTGGTATGGCGGCACTCCGCCGTATACAGTGACGCCTTTGCAGGGGATCAGGGACGAGGTTGGGCCCGGCGTGAAGGTGAACTACGCGGCATATGACACGCCTGACGGCGAGGCCGATGCGATGAAGGCGGCGAGTGAATCCGATGCGGCCGTGGTGGTGATCGGCAACGACCCCACCTGCGGACCCGATGAAGCTCATGAGTGGTACGACTCGCCCGGCGAAGGCGGCGGGATCACGCTGCCCTGCACCGTGCGGAGCGACGGGCGCGAAGGGCGCGACCGCGAGATCATCGACCTCGCCCAGGAGCAGATCGCGAAGCAGGTCTTGATCAAGAATCCGAAGACGATCGTGCTGCTGATCGCGAGTTTTCCTTTCGCCATTAACTGGAGCGAAGCAAACATTCCAGCCATCCTGACCATGTCACATTCTTCGCAGGATGAAGGGACGGCGCTGGCGAAGGTTCTGTTTGGCGAGTACAACCCCGGCGGGCACCTGGTGAGGACGTGGCCGAAGTCGCTCGATCAACTGCCGCCAAGCATGGACTACAACATTCGCGACGGTTACACCTACATGTACTTCAAAGGCGAACCCCTCTACCCCTTCGGTTATGGGCTGAGCTATACGACATTCAAGTACTCCAATCTGCATACCAGCTCACAACGACTGGCCAGTGACGGAACGATCACGGTGAGCGTGGACGTGACGAATACCGGCAGCCGATCGGGCGACGCGGTGGTCGAGATGTATGTGCAGCACCTGGGCTCAAAGGTGGAGCGGCCGCAAGAGGAGCTCGAGGGCTTCAAGCGAGTGACTCTCCAGCCGAATGAAACCAGGACCGTCGAGATTCCGCTGCAAGCTTCTCAACTCGCGTGGTGGGACCAGAAGCTGCCGGGCTTCCGCGTCGAGGCTGAGCCAGTAAAGGTGTTGATCGGGAATTCGTCTGCCGACATCGAGGCGAGCACGACGGTGCGCGTGGAGTAGGAGCCTTCGCTCGCACGAAGAAATATCGATGCAGCGGCCTTGAAATTCCAGGCGGCACGGTCGCCGGTTGCCGGTGTGGAGCGGTAGAATGCCAGCGAATCGGCATGCGAGGAGGTATCTCCTATGAAGCGCTGGGTCAAATTCGCCATCGTGGTCGCAGTTCTGATCATCCTGATTCTGGTGGTGGTTCCGTTCTTCATCAACGCCGACACTTTCAGGCCGCAGATCGAGAGCCAACTATCGAGTTCATTGAATCGCCAAGTCACGCTTGGCCATCTGACCCTTTCACTCATTACGGGAAGCCTGGTTGCGGAGAACATTTCGATCGCCGACGATCCCGCGCTTTCGCAAACCCCGTTTCTCGAGGCCAAAAAACTGGACCTCGGCATCGAGCTGGGACAATTTCTTTTTCACCATTCGGTGCGGATCACGAAATTGACGGTCGATTCCCCGTCGATCCATCTGATCCACCTGGCAAACGGCACATGGAACTTCTCGAGCATGGGGAGTTCCTCGGCGCAGCCGTCTTCCTCGTCGAGTAACATGGCGGCGCTATCGGTGGACGCCTTGAACATCAACGACGGAAGCGCAACAGTCTCGTCGGTTCCGGCGGCCGGCAATCCGTTCACGTGCAGCGCGATCAAACTCAGCGTGAAGCAGTTCTCGTTCACGAATTCATTTCCGTTCGAACTTTCGGTGAAGCTGCCGGGTGACGGGTCAGTGAAGCTGAGCGGGACAGGAGGGCCGATCGCGCAGCAGGATGCATCGAAGACGCCGTTCCAGGCGACGCTTGAGATCAAGCATTTCGATCCCGTGGCGGCCAACGTGATTCAGCCGAGCGACGGAATCTCAATGGTGGCGGACATGGACGCGAAGGTCGCTTCGGACGGAACAAATCTGACAAGCAATGGAAAGATCGTGGCTTCGAAGCTGAAGCTGGCGGCGAACGGATCGCCCGCCGCGCAGCCCGTCAACCTCGACTACTCCATTGCGGACAACCTGGGCACGCGCATGGGGCAGGTATCCGATCTCGCGATTCACGCCGGCGCGGCAGCGGTCCACATCACCGGCAGCTTCCATCCCGCAGGTAACAGCGTCGCGCTCAACCTACATCTTTCTGCGCCCAGCCTTCCGGTTGATCAATTGGAACAACTGTTGCCGGCCGCGGGAATTACGCTGCCCAGCGGTTCACAGCTCAAAGGCGGCACGCTCACTGCAAATCTCACCATTACTGGCCCGGCCAACGCGCTCACCATCGCAGGACCGGTTGCAGTGGACAATACGCAACTGGCGGGGTTCGATCTCGGGTCGAAGATCCAGGGCATCAATCCGCTGGGAGGAACAAGCGGCGGCACGCAGATTGCGAAGTTGAGCACGGACGTGAATTCATCGCCGCAGGGGGCCAGCTTCAACAACATCAATGCGTCGGTTCCGGTGATCGGGACCGCGTCGGGTAGCGGCACGATTTCGCCAGCGGAAGCGCTGAACTTCCAACTCGTGGCCAAGTTCAGCAATTCGTCGATAGTGGGCTCGACGGTGAACACCGGCATGAACGCCGTTGCCGGCTTTCTCGGCGATCGCTCCAATACCGCGGCGAGCAAGGGCATCCCGATGACGGTCACCGGGACGGCATCGAATCCATTGATCCGGGCCAACGTTGGCGCCATGGTGAAACAGTCCGTGGGCAGCGTCCTGGGGAATTCCAACGGCCAGCAAGGGAACAACCCGGTGAAAACGCTGAAGGGGCTCTTCGGCCACTAGTGTGGCGGCGGCATTTGAGCCGGTCTCAACAATGTTACAAATCTGCTAAAATCAGGGTGCAAGGAGTTTGGCGTCGCTCTTAACCCCCGCTGAATCAATCCCCATGATCCTCTATCTCATGCGCCATGCGGAAGCCGGAACTTCCCGTGCGAACCCCGTCCTTGACCTCAAGCGCGGCCTCGTGAAGGAAGGCAAGCAGCAGTGCATGCTGATGGCGCGGGTGCTCGGCGCTCTGAAGGCGCCCATCGACACCATCGTGACCAGCTCGCTAAAGCGCGCCCGCCAAACCGCACAACTGGTGGGCACGGAGCTGGGTTTCGACGGCACCGTCGAGATCAGCCCGTCTCTTGGACTGGACGGGACCTACGCCGACTTCCAGAAGATGCTGGCGAAATATGCCGATCGCGAAGGAGTCCTCGTCGTCGGGCACAATCCCAACCTGTTCCAGTTTCTCGGCCGGGTCATCACCGGCAACGGCGGCGCAGCCATCCGCATGCGTAAGGGCTCGATTGCGTGCGTGCGCGCCGACCGTCATCCGCCGCGCCTGTTGTGGCTTCTCGATCCGCGCACCGCGCGGGCGATCTATGCCAGCGTGACGAAAAGCTCGCGCCCGAAGACCTCGCGAAAGTAGCCTGCTTCCTTGCGCAGCGACCACATTTCCAGCTCCGCACCCGTGCGCCCCGGATGTAACTCGAGGTAAACACGCTTGGGATAAACCCGCGTCGCCACGCGAAGAACGTCCGAGGCGCGGTCCTGGTTGAGCGCTACTGACATGCGGAGCAGGACCACGGCGCGGTGCACGTTCTTATGCTCTTCCGAGGGGATGTTGCGGAGAGCGCGGTCGCCGGGCTGGGGACGGCTTTTGCCCAGGTAGCGCGCGATGGCCGAGACCAGCGTGCGCTGCAGTTGCGTATAGCCGTAAATCTCGGAGCTCGAAATGATGTATTGCGCGTGCCGGTGATGGCCCTGGTGGTTGATGAATTTGCCGGTGTCGCGCAGCACGGCGGCGGCGGCGAGCCAGCTCTCGTACTCCGGTGGAAGCCTGTGCATTGACTTGAGCTCGCGAAACAGCTGCACCGCGTGGGCTCGAACCGGCTCGGCCTGGCGGGGGTCGACGCCGTAGCGCCGCGCCGTTGACAGCACGCTCTCCCAGCGCTCGTGCTCGAACTCGCGGTGCGCGCGGGCGCGAGCGTCCTGCTCGGCGAGCATCTGCGCCAGAATTCCGTCGCGCAGGCCGAGCGGCGAGTAGCGGAATCCGCGCAGACCAAAGCTATCCAGAACTTCAGCGTAGACCTCGGCGCCGGCGACGATGATTTCGGCGCGGCGCGGCCCGATGCCGGGAACCGCTTCACGCTGTGGAAGCGACATTTTGGCAAGCTTGCCGGCCAGCTTGCGCACCGCTCGCGCAGGAACCATTCCGGCAAGAACCGTGGCGCGATCTTCTGCGCGGTCGCGGGCAGGGCCGGACTTGGGAGCTTTCTTGCCTCCGGCTTTGCCGTTCCTGGCGCCGGCGCTGTAGGCCTCAGACAGGGCCGCGGCCGTGCCGGAGGTGGCGATGACCAACGGCGACCGGCCGGGCTGAATCTTGCGACGCGCGCGGCGAAGCTCGCGGGCAATCAACTGCCGCATGCGAGCGAGACCGTCGCGCGGAGGAGGGTCGTCGCTGAGGAACTGCTCGGTGAGCCGGACAGCGCCCAGCGGCAGGCTGATCGTGTCCTTGATGCGCTTGTGTTCGGAAAAGGTCAGCTCACAGCTTCCGCCGCCGAGATCGAGCAGCAGCACGCGGCCGCCGGCTCCGGGTTCGGCGCTGGTGACACCCAGATGAATCAGGCGGCCTTCTTCGAGGCCGGAGATGATCTCCATGTTCCAGCCGGTTTCAGCTTTTACCCAGGCCTGAAAGGCGGCGGAGTTGCGCGCGTCGCGCATGGCAGAGGTAGCGACGACGCGGATGCGGTCAACACCGTGCGCCTGCACCGTGCGCTGGAAGCGCTTGAGCACGCGCAGCGTGGCCGCCATGGCCTCAGGCGAGATGAGCCCGGTGTCGAAGACGCTGCCGCCGAGGCGCGTGACTTCGCGGTCTGCCGCAAGCACCTTGAGCCGGTGCGCCTGCACCCGGGCGATCTTCAATCTGCATGAGTTGGAACCGATGTCGATGGCGGCGAAGGTGGGCATGTTTCTGCGGCGTGCTCCCTAAGAAAAGAATCGACCCATCGCCAAGATACACGAACGCGGGGAGGCACGGGGCGGTTTGGCCTCGTCTCACACGCCGCGACGCTCAGGAAAAGCCGCACCAATCCGGCTGGTATTCTGGATCTGAACAGCAAAATCAGGATGAGCGCAAACACAAACATCGCCGGAAACATCGCTACGAGATCCCTCGACCGCCCGCGCGTGACGCCGCGGACGGGCACGGTGTGGCTGTTTTTCATGGCCGTTTGGACCGCCATTTACTTTGCCTCGCTGTTTGCTCCTCCGCTGATGGACGACGTGGATGCATCGCACGCACAGGCAGCCCAGCACATGGCCGAGAGCGGCGACCTGATCACGGCGAAGACCAACGGCATCCGCTACATTGAAAAGCCTCCGCTGCCCTACTGGGCGGTGGCGGCGGCGTACAAGGTTTTCGGCCAGAACACCTTTGCCACGCACCTGCCCAACGCGCTGGCAATGTTGGCGCTGGCATGGCTGGCGTGGCTGTGGGCGCGGCGTGCCTGGGGAGAGCGAGCCGGTTTTTACGCCGGCCTGGCGGTGCTGACCTCAGCGGGGTGTTTTCTTTTCACGCGCTTCATCATTCCGGAATCGATTCTTTCGCTGTTTCTGCTGATGGCGCTCTACGCGCTGATCACGAGCCTCGAGGACAACCGCCCGGGGCTGATCTACTGGGCGTGGGCCTGCGTTGCGCTGGCGCTGCTGACCAAGGGTCTGATTGCGCCGGTGTTTTTCGGCGGGGCTGCGATTCCGTACCTGCTGCTGACGGGCCAGTGGCGGCGGTGGCGGGCGCTTCGGCCGGTGAGCGGGTTGCTTGTGTTTCTGGCGGTGAGCGCGCCGTGGCACATCCTGTGCGCCCTTCGCAATCCCGACCAGGGGCACCCGGTGGGCAATCATCCCACCATCGGAAACGTGCATGGTTTTCTTTACCAATATTTCATCAACGAGCACGTGCTCCGGTTCTTTAACTTGCGCTATCCGCACGACTACAACAAGATGCCGGCGGAGTGGTACTGGCTTTCGGAGCTGGTGTGGATCTTTCCCTGGAGCCTGATGCTGGCCGCCGCTGGCGCGCTGGCGTGGAAGACGCGACGCACCTGGCTGAAGCACCTGCGGCCCGACGCCGGCGACACGGTGGACTTCTACCTTGACCACGCGATGCGCGAGGACGTGGCGACCTACGTGCGGCGGGTGAAGTTCCGCGCGAGGACCATCTGGCTGCTGAGCCTTTTCTCGGCGTGGACCCTATTGTTCTTTTCGATTTCGACGAACCAGGAGTACTACACCTTCATGGTGTGGCCGCCGCTGGTGATGTTGATAGCGGGCGTGGTGGCGGGGATCGAGGAAGGCCGCAGCGCGCAGGGCGGCCCGCCAACACTCTCGAGGGCGTGGCTCACCGCGGCGCAGGCGGTGTTCGCGGTCATCGGCGTGCTCGCTACCATGGCGCTGGCATGGGGATTGTGGTCTTCGCGCAACCTGCCGTACGTTGCCGACATCGGCATGGCGCTGGCGCATCGCGGCGTGGGCGACTACACGCTTTCGATGTCGCACCTGTTCGACCTGACGGGGACTTCATTTGCCGCGTTGCGGCTGCCGGCTGCGATGGCTGCGATTGTGCTGCTGATCGGCCCGGCGACCGGGTGGGTGCTGCGGCTCCGCGGCCAGCACATGGCATCGACGGTGAGCGTGGCGCTTACGATGACGGTGTTCTTTGTGGCCGCGCAGATCGCGTTTGTTCGGTTCGAGCCGATGCTCAGCTCGGAACCGATGGCCAAGACGATTATGAAGGATGGCACGCCGAACGATGTCTTCATCATCTACGGCGAGCAGTCGTCGGGGTCGTCGGTGATCTTCTACACGCACAACTTCTTCAACGGACGGCCGGCCATGCTGGTGCTGCCACGCTGCGGGCAGAACAGCGAAGGAACGACGCTGCTGTGGGGATCGTGCTATCCCGACGCGCCTGACATCTTCCTCGACGAGGCAAACCTCAAGACGATTTGGGGCACAGGCCCGCGCAAATGGATCTTTGCCGAGGATCCAAGCCGGGAGAAGGTGGAGAGCGCGCTGGCCGGGCGGCTCTACGAGGTGCAGACACTCGCGGATAAAACACTGTGGACGGATCGGCCGCTGCCCTGAGGTAGTGAACGGCAGCCAGTGAACATTGGGCTGGTCCTTGGCGGGACAGCTACGCTCTGGGCGAAGCCGGCGGACGCGGAGCGGAAGTTGCCACCTTGCGCATAAGGCCGCCTTTTTCCAAGACGAACTGGTCGTCGCGCCATCCCACGCGCCTGCTGGTGTAACTGGCGGCCCAGAGGATGGCTCCCATGAGATCGCGCACCGGATAGAGCCAGCAGTACCGGTATGCCGCCGGATCGCCCACGACCCAGCCGCCGACGCAGAGACACAACAACACCCGCGAAAAGTACGCCCAGGCAAACAGGCCGGCGCCCACGAGGGGCATGTGCATCAGCCACCCGGCCAGCAGGCCCAGGAGCCCGAAGGGCGCGGCAAAAGTGAGTCCCGTGCCGAGATGGCCCAGGGGACGGCTGAAGCGCGTGGATTTGGCCCAGCTCCATTGGTGGGAAAAGTTGCGCCAGAAGCCGCTATTGACGATGCAATGGTCGATGACGTGGCCGGAAAGAACGACCTTCATTCCGGATGCAGCGACCATGTTGCCGAGCATGAAGTCGTCGGCGTAGTAATAGCAGAGCTTTTCGAAGCCGCCAAAGCGGTCGAGCGCCGCCTTGCACACGATCATGCATGGGCCCAACGTGAATTTCATGCCCTCCATCATGTCGGCAACGATCACTCCGGCAGTCATCTCCACGCTCATTCCCATTCCTTCCATGAGCGC
Source organism: Occallatibacter sp. (assembly GCA_050010795.1). Lineage (GTDB taxonomy): Bacteria > Acidobacteriota > Terriglobia > Terriglobales > Acidobacteriaceae > Telmatobacter. The sequence continues at coordinate 17,421 of JBEKKI010000003.1, read as the reverse complement.
CCAGAAGCCCCTGCCTGTGGCTTCGCCGCGATAGACGCAGGTGGATGCTCCGATTTCGCCGGACGCGAACGGGGCAATCACCCGGCGAAGAAAATCGGGCCGGACTCGGACATCGCTGTCTGTGATGACCAGGATGTCGTGCGCGGCCTGGGGAGCCATGACCGATAGCGAATAGCAACGCGCATTGGGCACGGGAGGCTGGCCGGACAAAAGAAAACGTACTGGGATTTCAGGGTGATTTGCGGCAACTTCGCGTGCGAGCTGCAGGCCGGGATCGTCGGCGGTGCGCGCGCAAAAAAGAATTTCGAACTCGGGGTAATCCAGGGCGAAGAAGCTCTCAAGATACTCGCGCAGGCCGGGCTCAACGCCATACAAAGGCTTGAGCAGGCTCACGGGCGGAAGGGACGCCGGCCGGGGGCTGGCGGCTGCCGCACGAGCTCTGCGCTTGAAGCGGATGGCCGCCGCAATCGCCAGAGAAAGAAATATTGTGGACGTAAGGGTGCCCAGCAGGGCCACGCCAAGCAGGATGCGGATGATCATTCAGGATCCGATGGGTTGCGCGAGTGGATTGCTGCTGAATTATTCTACCGAAGCTGCGCAGCCAGAGACCACACTGCGTCTCATGCGACCCCGAAGGCGACGTGCGGATTCGGGTCAGGGCAGGGCCAGACCATTAAGCTACGGTTTGCGTTGCGGAGTGGCTCGCGGCGGCGTGACTGGCTTGCGGATAGGGACGATTGCGGCGGACGAGCCGGGCGCGGCCTGCTGGAAGCGCGTGAGCATCTCGGAGCGCACGTACTCGACAAAGCTCTGCATCTGGCGGTTCATCTCTTCCATGCGCTCGCGCATTTGCAGGATGATGGCAATCCCGGCGATGTTGACGCCGAGGTCGCGCGCCAGGTTGAGGATGAACTCCAGGCGCTCCAGATCTTCGTCGGTGTAGAGGCGCGTGTTGCCCTCGGTGCGCGATGGCTTGAGCAGCCCTTCGCGCTCGTAGAGGCGCAGGGTTTGGGGATGAATCTCGTACATCTCGGCCACAGCCGAGATCATGTAGGCGCCCTTGGATTTGCGTTTTGTGGCCATCGTCTTTCCCCGGATCAGCTTAACCGATCGTTCAGTTGGCCCATCCTTGTCGCCGCGAGTTTCCTCGCTTTCGTGCTCCCTCGTTCCCTTGTTCCCTCGGTCCCTTGTTCCCTGCCCTTTACAGCTTGTCGAACAGCGCCTTGCGCGGGTCCTGGGGGTTCAGGCGGGCAAGTTCGCGCATAATCTCGCGGCTGCGCTCGTCGTTCAGGTGCGGCACGGCAACCTCGACGGTGACGATCTCGTCGCCGCGCTGGCCGGCGTGCGAGGCGCTCTCGACGCCGCGTTCGCGCATGCGCAGCTTTTGTCCGCTCTGCGTGCCGGGCGGAATCTTCAGGTGCGCGCGGCCGTCGATGGTGGGCACTTCAACCTTGGCGCCCAGCGAGGCCTCGGCCACCGTGACCGGGACGGTGACGTGAATATCGTCGCCCTGGCGCGTGAAGACCGGATGCGTGCCGGTGCGCACGATAAGGAACAGATCGCCCGGCGGACCGCCGTTCACGCCGGCATTGCCCTTCCCCTGCAGGCGGATGCGCTGGCCATCTCGCGTGCCGGCCTTGATGCGGAAATCGACGGCCTCGGAGCGCGTGACCGAGCCCTCGCCGTGGCACGTGGGGCAGGCGTCCGAAATGCGGCCCGTGCCGTTGCAACGCGGGCACGTGATGTTGAACTTCATGCGGCCGCCCATCTGCGTCACCTGGCCGGTGCCGTGGCACTCGGGGCACTGCATGCCGCCGCCCTGTGTGGCCTGGCCGTGGCAGGTGGGGCACGTCTCCTGGCGATGAATCTGGATGCGCGCCTGGCCGCCGCGTATGGCGGTCCAGAAATCGACGGTGGCCTGGTATTCGAGATCGGTGCCGGCCTGGGGCCCAAGCGGCTGCTGTGGATGCTGCGCGCCGGAAAAGATGCTCGAGAAAATGTCTTTGAAGCTTCCCCACGTTGAACCGCTCTGATCGACGCCACCGTGCTGGCCGGGATATCCGCCGCCCTGAAAGCCGGAGAAGTCGAAGCCCCCAAAGTCGATGGGCGGCTGGCCGCCGGAGCGCTGCTGGCGCGCATAGGCCTCGGCCTGCGCCGGGTCGATCTGGTCGGAGTAAAAGCCAACCTGGTCGTAAACCTTGCGCTTTTTTGCGTCGCTCAGGACATCGTTGGCCTCGGAGATCTCTTTGAACTTTTCTTCGGCGCGCTTGTCGCCGGGATTCACGTCGGGGTGGTACTTGCGCGCGGCTTTGCGGAAGGCCTTGCGAATCTCCTCCGGCGTGGCTGTCTTCTTGACGCCGAGCGTTGCGTAATAGTCCTTGTTGGTGGTGGTCGGCATTTTCTCCTTGAGCTCGTTCTCTGATCAGCCTTTAACCTTCGGCACCTTCAATGCGCCAGTCTTGTGATCTTTCGGGTGCATCCGAACTTCCCTGCAAATCTTCGGCCAATTCGTGACTGCGGTCCTCAGTTCGTACGCCATCTGGCAATTCATCCAAAATCCCGGCGTCATGCGAAAGAACCTCGCCAAGCGCAGGCAGATTTCGCCGTCGAGCCCTTTCTTCTCCTTCACAATAGCAACAACGCGTCGTTCCGGGACCCTGATTTCATGTGCCAGCATACGGGTCGTCATGCCGAGCGGGATGAGAAACTCCTCACGGAGCAATTCGCCGGGATGCAGCGGTTTGAGGCCGATTTTTCTGTCAACCAGAGAGATTGGGTTCGTCCTGACCACTTTGCTTCCTGCCTTCAATCCGTCCAGTTTCAGTGGGCGCCTTCAATCTCTTGAAGGCGCTCGTACAATCTCTTGCCATCCAGCAGCAACCCAAAGGCTTGCCGTCCAAGGGAGCCGTCTTTGACGAAGTTCGTTTGAGCTTCAGCTATCAGTCCGAGCGACTGCAACCGCGAGAGGGACGCGCGAAGCTTTAAGTGTTGATCCTCGCCGAGTCCGAATAGTCTGTTCCAGTCTGTCCAAATATGTCCGACTTGTTCGCTCCAGTCGAACGACGACCGACGTCCAGAGAGCAGGCCTTTTTGCGAGTCGTACATCTTACCGAGAACAAGGATGTCCCAGTTGGTGAGTTCAACTGCTGCCCGCATCATGTCGTCGAGACTCTCAGGTTCAAGATCGTTTTCCGCCACGCCATTTGCAAGAATCAGCGCCATCCGCTCCAGCCGCTTTTTATCTTTCGTGCGCTGAGCTTGTAGCGTCGCAGCTTTGATCCCTTCAAGGAGCTCTTCGCTGTTCAGCCGACGCTCGATTTCCTCGATGCGCTCGCCTTGCGCCTCCAGATTCTTTTCGACCCTGGAAAGTGCAGTTTCGGTTGCATCACCAAGATGCTCCAAATTCTCATCAAGCGTGGCAACGCCGAGTCCGGAAGTAAATCTCTTTGCAATGCCAATAGCCTTGGCGATGCTACCAATCGCAGCTGACCCAGCTGCGATGCTTATCGCTCCTGTAGCAGTATCCGCGCTTTCAAGCAAGCGATTCACCGGCGACTGGCTTTGCTTTTCAGCGCGCCGCATTTGGTTATCTACAGCGACTTCATTGCCAGTAATCGTCATTGAAGCCATCTTCCACTACACGCAAGAGCAACCGCAGAATCCCCGACTCCCTCCGCTACGCTCCGGTCACCCAGAATGACAACGTCTGTGGGTCACTACACGTTGGGGGTGGGCAATCGTCCGATCGCCCACCCCGCTGACTTGCTGACCCGCCAACTTGGCTCCGCCCTAAGCGCGGCATTGCCCAGACGGCCAGTCCTTATTTCTTGTCGTCCACGTCCACGTACTCGGCGTCGATCACTTCGCCTTCCTTCTTCTGCTCGGTGTGCGGCTCACCGGTTTGGCCCGATGAAGTCGCGCCGGATGCCGGGCCCGAGGCCGCCTGTGCGGAGCTGGCCTTGTACATGGCCTCGGCAAGCTTGTGGCTGGCCTGCGTAAGCTTCTCGTGCGCGGAACGCATTTCGGAGGTCGAGGGCGTGCCCTCCAGCGTTTTCTTCGCTTCCGCCAACGCCGCTTCGACATCTGTCTTGTCGGCCGCGGCCACCTTTTCGCCCGAGTCCTTGAGCATCTTCTCGATGTTGTAGACGAGCCCGTCGAGCGAGTTGCGCGCCTCGATCTGGTCGCGCTGTTCCTTGTCTTCGCTGGCGTGCGCTTCGGCTTCCTTGGCCATCTTCTCCACCTCTTCCTTCGAGAGGCCGGAGCTCGAGGTGATGGTGATGCGCGTGTCCTTGCCGGTGGCATTGTCCTTCGCGGTTACATTCAGGATGCCGTTGGCGTCGATATCGAACGTGACCTCGATTTGCGGAACGCCGCGCGGCGCCGGCGGAATGCCGCCCAGCTTAAACTTGCCCAGCGTGCGGTTCTGCGCCGCCATGGGCCGCTCGCCCTGCAGCACGTGCACCTCGACCTCGGTCTGCGAATCGGCAGCAGTCGAAAAGGTCTCGGTCTTCTTGGTCGGAATGGTGGTGTTGCGCGGGATCATCGGCGTGGCCACGCCACCCAGCGTCTCGATCGATAGTGTGAGCGGAGTGACATCGAGAAGCAACAGATCCTTTACGTCGCCAGACAGTACGCCCGCTTGCACGGCAGCGCCGACCGCGACCACCTCATCGGGGTTGACGCCGCGATGCGGCTCCTTGCCGAAGAGCTTCTTCACGAGTTCCTGAATCCTGGGCATGCGCGTCTGGCCGCCGACGAGCACAACCTCGTCGATTTGGCTCGTTGTTACGCCGGCATCGGACAGGCACTTCTTGCAAGGCTCGACCGAGCGCTCAACGAGGTCCTCGACCAACTGCTCGAGCTTGGCGCGCGTGAGCTTGCGGACCAAGTGCTTGGGGCCTGATGCGTCCGCAGTAATAAACGGCAAATTGATCTCGGTTTCAACGGTAGTCGAAAGCTCGATCTTGGCCTTTTCCGCCGCGTCTTTCAGGCGCTGCAGGGCCATTTCGTTGCCCTTCGACGTTAGGTCGAGGCCGTGTTCCTGCTTGAACTCGGCGATCAGCCAGTCGACGATGCGTTGGTCGAGGTTGTCGCCGCCCAGGTGGGTGTCGCCGTTGGTCGCCTTCACTTCGATAACGCCTTCGCCGACTTCGAGCACGGAGATATCGAACGTGCCGCCGCCGAAGTCGTATACGGCAATGGTCTCGTCCTTCTTCTTGTCGAGGCCGTAGGCCAGTGCGGCCGCCGTGGGCTCGTTCACGATGCGCTTCACATCGAGGCCGGCAATCCTGCCTGCGTCCTTGGTGGCCTGGCGCTGTGCATCGTTGAAGTAGGCCGGCACGGTAATCACGGCCTCTGTCACCGTTCCGCCCAGGTAAGCTTCGGCGCTCTTCTTGAGCTTTTGCAGGATCATGGCCGAGATTTCGGGCGGGGTGTACTCCTTGCCCTGAGCGATGACTCCCACGTGGTCGCCCTGCTGAACGACCTTGAACGGGACCATCTTCATCTCGTCGGTGACCTCGTTGAAGCGGCGGCCCATGAATCGCTTGATCGAGAAGATCGTGTTCTCGGGGTTGGTGATGGCCTGGCGCTTGGCCACCTGGCCTACGAGACGCTCGCCGCTCTTTGAGAAGCCGACGATGGAGGGGGTAGTGCGCGCACCCTCCTCATTCGCAATGACTTTTGGCTCGCCGCCTTCCATGACGGCGACGCACGAGTTGGTGGTACCGAGGTCGATTCCAATCATTTTTGCCATGTTTTTCCTGCCTTTGGACGAAATCCTGACGGAAATAGGATGTCAGATTGAGTGAGATACTGTCAACTTATATGATGCGATTTTCCTCATTAGGATGCAGATTTGGGGCGGGCGCTGCGGCGGGAAAGGCCGTACGTCGGGCCGGCAGACGAAGCCAAGCGCGGGCCCGTAGACCCGCAGTCGCCGCGGCGACCCGGTCAGCAGGCCGGCGCTACAGTTTGACGGCGGCCGTGGCGGCGGCCAGAACCTCTTCCGGCTCGGGGCGGACCCGGAAGTCGGCGTAGGCCTCGGCGTGGACCACGCGCCCGGCCGCATTGATGACGTATGTTGCCGGGAGAATCAGCCGCCAGGAATCGTCGCCATTAATAAAGGGGATGTTGACGAGGATGGAACGGTAGTACTCACGCTGGTAATCGGGGATGTTATAGGCAAGTCCAAATTGCTCGGCGACCGTGCAGCCGGGGTCGCTGAGGACAGGGAACGTGAGCGAATGTTGGCCGACCATGAAGTCGCTTTGGCGGCAGGTCTGCGGACTGATGGCGGCAAGCAGCGCGCCGGCCTCGCGCAAGCGCGGGTAGAGGTCGCGCCATGCCTCGATCTCGGTCACACAGTAGGGGTCCCAGCGGCCGCGAAAGAAATCGAGAACGATCGGCCCGAGAGCGAGCAGATCGGCCGAGCGGACGGGGCGGCCCGACGCGTCGTTGAGCGTGAAATCGGGGGCGGTGGCGCCCACGGGCAGAATCTTTTGCTCGATCCCCGACGCGAAGATCTCCTGAACGGCGCGCTCGCTCAACGCTATCCGCTCCGGCTGGACGAGGTTGCGCGTGCTGGCGGTGATTTCGTCGAGCTGGTCCTGGAGGGGAGTCATATTTGCGCCTACCGCCCGAACCGCTGCTTGCTGCCCATGCCCATGCCGCTGAGGCCGCCGCGCATCATGCTCTTCGCGAGGCCGCCGCGGCCCACCTGCTTGAACATCTTGGCCATCTGCGCGTACTGGCGAAGAAGCTGGTTCACTTCCTGCACGCTCGTCCCGCTGCCGGCGGCGATGCGCTTGCGGCGCGAGCCCGAAATAATCTCGTGGTTGCGGCGCTCCCTGGGTGTCATGGAGTTGATGATGGCCTCGAGCCGGACGAACTGCTTTTCGTCCACCTGGCCGGCGGCCTGCTGCATGCCTGCAAAGGGCCCAACGGACGGCAGCATCTTCAAAATCGACTCCATCGACCCGAGCTTTTTGATCTGGCGCAACTGGTCGCGGAAGTCCTCGAGCGAGAAGCCGTCGCCGAGCAGCGCTTTCTTCGCGAGTTCCTCGGATTTCTTGCGGTCCAGGCTGGATTCGGCCTTCTCGATGAGCGAAAGCATGTCGCCCATGCCCAGGATGCGCCCGACGATGCGATCGGGATGAAACGGCTCGAAGGCGTCGGGCTTTTCGCCCACGCCGATGAACTTGATGGGCTGGCCGGTCACATGCCGAATCGAAAGCGCCGCGCCGCCCCTCGCGTCGCCGTCCATCTTTGTCAGCACCACGCCCGTCAATCCAAGCCGGGAGTGAAAATCCTGCGCCGAGTTCACGGCGTCCTGGCCAGTCATCGCGTCGGCAATGAACAGAATCTCCTGCGGCGAGAGGAGCTTTTTCAGGCTCTCCATCTCGGCCATCAGCTCCTGGTCCACGTGCAGGCGGCCCGCAGTGTCCACGATGAGCGTGTCGCAGCCCATGATGACGGCTTCGCGCCGCGCTTCCTTCGCCAGCCGCTCAACCAATGCCGAGCCTGCATGCTCGCCCTTCAGATCGCCTTCATAGAGGCGCGTCTCCGCCTGCTTGGCGACGATCTTCAGCTGTTCGCGCGCGGCGGGCCGGTACACGTCGACCGAAACGAGCATGGGCCGGTGGCCGCCCTTTTTGAGCCACGCGGCGAGCTTGCCCGAAGTCGTCGTTTTACCGGAGCCCTGCAGGCCCGTCATCAAAATCACCGTGGGCGGCTTGGAAGCGAAGTTGAAGCGTGCCGTGTCTTTGCCGAGGAGCGCCACGAGTTCGTCGCGAACGATTTTGACTACCTGTTCGGAGGGCGAGAGCGCGGTCAGGACTTCAGTTCCGACGGCTTTGGCGCGGATGTGCTCGACGAGGTCGTCGACTACCTTCAGGTTGACGTCGGCCTCGAGCAGGGCGACACGAATCTCGCGCAAGGCTTCGGCGATGTTCTCTTCGGTGAGCGTGCCCTGGCCGCGAAGGTTCTTGAAGACGCGCTGCAGTTTGTCAGTGAGGTTTTCAAACATGGGTCCAGTTCCAGTCTACCGGAGAAGCGGGTTCCGGACCTGAGCCGCTGAGCCCCGCCGCACGATCCCGCTAAGCGACGATGTGCGCGATCACCGGGCCCCAGAATGAAAGCGTCGGCTTGCGGAACGGCTGATTGTGCTCCATCTCCGGCACCACCACAAGTTGAACGTTGCGCCCACAGTGCGCGACCAGTTCTGAGGCCATCCGGACCGGGAACAGGCGATCTTTGGCTCCTTGTACAACCAGCACAGGCAACGCACAGTCGCAGAGAAACTCCTCAACCTGCCAGATGGGCGGGACGAGGAACGAAAGCGCCTCCGGGATGCCCGCCGAGTGCGCTGCGCTGCGGAAGGAAGTGAATGCCGCGCAGAGCACCAGGCGTTCGGCGGCAAGCTTGTGGACCGTCGCGGCGGCGATCCCGCTTCCCAGTGAGAATCCCAGAACCGATTTGGCCAGCTCGGGCTCAAGCAGTTGCAAGCAGTGGAAGGCAGCCACCGTATCCTGCTCAAACTGGCTCCAGTCCGGATGCCCGGTGCTCTTCCCGAAGCCTGAGTAATCGAAGAGGAGCGACGCTACGCCGTGCGCGGCCAAAAGCTGCTGCACGGGCAACCACGTGTCGACTGTCTCGGCGATGCCGTGACAAATCAGCACCGCCGCGCGGGCCGGCTCGTTTGCCGGGACGACAAATGCAGCGTCGAGCCGGTTATCCCCACTCGGGATCGAGTGCCGCGAAGCCGTCACACCTTGAAGCTCGTTATGCCGGAAGATTCCGAGCGCATAGAAGACGCGGTCCTTCAGAATGAGGACCCGGCTGATGCAGGTGATGGCCACCGTGAATGCGCGTCTGTGCGCTTGCATGGCTTTGCTCTAGCAGATGGTAAAACACCCATCGTCTTCACCGTCGCACGGCATCGATGACCTCGTGGTGCGGTTCGATCCCAGCCCGTCACCTGCTGGGTTCAGCGAGTCGCCAGCCGATCTGCGGGCGCTGCGCTCGACAACCCGGCAATGAGCCTTTTACGATAGCCGCGCGAAGGCAATGCACATTGCTCGGCAGTGCTAGCGAAAACGTCCCAGCGGGTGGGAGGCAGCTTTGAAACGTACTTTGATTGGTTTTACGTTTGCTTGCGTTACGGTCGCAATTGGATGGGCTTCGAACTCGACGTTGCCGGACGGCACGGAATTCCCCATGTGGGAGAAGCCCTTGAACTTCACCAAAACCTACTACGTGGATTGCCAGGCAAAGAATGCCGATGACCAGGGTCCGGGAACGAAGGACCACCCGTTCCGCACCATCAACAAGGCGGCGCAGGTGCTCGAACCGGGCGAGCGCGTGGTGATCGCTGAGGGCGTATATCGCGCGTTCATCCAGCCGGCGCGCGGCGGCACGGGGCCCGACGCGATGATCAGTTACGAGGCTGCACCGGGAGCCAAGGTGGTGGTAAAGGGCTCGCGCGTGGTGACAGGCTGGAAGCCCAGCGAGGGCTGGAACTTTGGGTTCGACCCGAAGACGCACCAGCCGGTCAAGGCATGGGAGCTGCATCTCGATCCGTCGTGGTTCCCTGACGCCTACAATCCCTTCGAGGTGGATAACGTTCTCGGGAACCGGACCTGGCTCCGCTACGCCGAGGACAACATGGGAACCTATTTTCGGCGCCGCGGGCTGGTTTTTGTCGACGGCCATCCGCTGGAACCAGTAGAGACGCCGCAAGAGCTGGCCGGGCCTTCGCCGCGATCGATGAACTACTTCACCAATATCCATTGGACGCCGCTCTTCGATGAGTTCCAGCCCGTAGCGGGCAAAGTATGGATCGAGATGAACGGTTTGACGCTCCATATCCGGCTGGCCAACGACGACGACCCGTCGAAACATACGATCGAGATAACGACCCAAGAGCAGATCTTCTCTCCCGCGCAGCGGTATCAGTCGTACATTCGCGTCAAAGGAATCACGTTTGAGCAGGCGGGCAACGGCTTCCCGGTTCCGCAGCGGGGAATGGTTTCAGTGAACCGCGGCAATCATTTCATCTTTGAGGACGACACGTTCGAGTGGGCCAACAGCGTCGGGCTCGATATCGGCAATGAGGACTGGGGCGCGTCGCGTCGGCCTCAGCCCGTGGGCTTCGACATCGTTCGCGGAAACACCTTCCGCTATTGCGGCATCGAGGGGCTCGGCGGCACCGGCGGCCCACAAAACACTCTGGTTGAAAAGAACCTCTTCGAGTGGATCGGCTGGCAGAGCGCGGCGATGATGTCGGAGTCTGGCGGCACCAAGATGCACGTGGCCCACAACTTGTTCTTCCGCAACAACGTGGTCCGGCACATCCGGCATGCCAACGGAATATGGCTCGATATCGGCAATGCCAATGACCGCATCACCGGCAACGTGTTTGCCGACATCCCCGGCGATGTGAATCCGCACGCCATCCACATCGAGGGCAGCGAAGAGTTGAACCAGATCGACAACAACATCTTTTCGCACCTCACCGGCGGCATCCTCATCCGCGACACGAACAATGTCATCATCGCCTACAACCTGTTCATGGATTGCACCGAAGTGTGCGTGGATACCGTCTCGGGCATCAACGGGCCGCGCCCCATCGGCGGGCACACCAACGACGTGCACAACCTGATGGTGCACGGCAATGTGTTTTTCGGTCTCGGCCGGTCGGCCATCGAATTCACGAACGGCAAGAACGATGCGGACGGCAACGTGTATCCGAATCCCGCAGGACCGAGGGGGTTTGGGCAACCATTTCTTCGCGTGAAGACGCCGGAACCGCCGGAGTGGGACGACCTGAAGTCGTGGCGCGAACAGCGCGGCTGGGATATGAACGGCGCCCTTGCCGATATCACGGCCACGCTCGACCCGGACACGCTTGACCTCACCCTCTCCGTGAAAGGGGACCTGAAGCCGCTCCCGCCGTACAAGGGAATTGACACGGACTTCTTTGGCAAGCCCATCAGCGGCGATCGCATTGCGGGACCGTTTGCCGATCTGCTGACGGAAAGTGGACCACGACACGTTGATCCGCGCTAGTGCTGGCGGCGAAGTAGAAGGGGCAAAGCCGCCCGGCTCGTCGCGAACTTTGCCCTCTTCTTTGCAGCGTCAGGCAGCCGCGATCTCGAAGTTCTTCAGCATCTCAACGATGTCCTCGCTCGCGAGATAGACGATAATCTTTTGCGTTTCCGCGCCGGCATCGACGATGAAGGCGGAATCGACGACGATTTCGCGCGGCTGCGATGCGGCGCCGGCGAAGGTCATGCGCCACTTGGTGAGAACGAGAACATAGCGCGAGCTGAGCGGAATCGGATGGAAATCGGCGAGGGACGATGATTGGTGGCCGTGGCGCTGAAAGAGCTCGCGCCGTCCGGGCAGGGCTTTGGCATGGTCGGTGGCAGACACGATCTTCGTGCCCTGGGGCCCTGCAAATAGAAATGGGTCTGCAAACTGGGCGAGAAGCGCGGGAGTATCTCCGGCAACGATGTTTCGTTCATAGGCTTGAAAGAAAGACACGACGGGATCGGGTAAGTTCTCCATTGAGAAACCTCCAAAGGCGGGCTGCACTGGCAGCCTCGATGATGAGTGGTACTTTAGTATTATATCAGATATTAGCTATGAAGTCAATAGAGCCGCGAAGCGGATCTTGCCAAGTTAGATAGAAGATACAGGTGCTCGGGATTCAATCGAGGCCGGTCCCGGCGCGCGTGAGCCGCGGCGCGGAGCGGGAATGGCGTCGCCGCCTTACTAAGTTGGCGCAATCAGGTATTGCTCGAGCTTGCCGTCGGGATAGGTGTAAGTCGTAAGCCGCAGACGGCGGTCTGGATACGTAATGTCGAAGGAGCGGAAGGTCATACCGCCGCGCTCCTCGGAGTGGGTTTGGCGCAGGCTCAGCGGCTCTCCGAGCGGAGCAAGGCTCGATTGGAAGTCGGCGATTGCTTCGGCCGTAAAATAGTCGCTCAGGTTCGGCGCAAGCAACGAGCGATCGATGTGACCCTGCTGCAAGCCGCGATAGATCGAGAGGGCCTGCTGCTCAGGCGCGTTCAGCGGGTATCCGGCGACGAGAGGCGCGGCAAGTTCAGCAATGGTGATGGCAGCACCAACGGCGTCCTGGTTGGTGAGCACAGCTACCGCCGCGCCGTCATCGATGAGAACTTCATTGTCGGCGACGAAGCCTGATACTTCGCCGGAATGCTCGATAGAGCGATGGCCATCGCGGACGCGAACCTCCACGCCGAGCCCGTACTTTGTGCCTTCGCCGTTTTTCAATTTCACTTCAGTGAACATTTGCTTGTAGCTCTCAGGCCTGAGGACCGATTGCGCAATGAGGCTTTGATCCCAGAGGGCGAGGTCTTGAGCGGTCATAGCGAGCTCGCCGGCCGCAAACATCCAGCCCCGCCCCGCCACCGGCGCGGGGCGCAGCGGTCCGAGCGCGTGGCGGTAATAAGGCGTGGCTGCGGGAGGGGCGGGCGGACTCTGGTCGGAATCGCAAACCGAGTTCATGCCCAGCGGGCGAAAGATTTGCTCGGTGAGGAATTGGAAGAGCGGCTCTCCGGTGACGATTTCGACGATGCGGCCGGCGATGACGAAGTTAGTGTTCGAGTACTGCCAGTGGGTGCCGGGATCGAAGTCAAGGGGCTTCTTTGCCCACGTGTCGAGGATCTGCTGCGCAGTAGCAGGCTGGACAAGCGGCGTCATCAGATAGTCCTCGGGCCAGTAGTCCTGGTAGCCCGAGGTGTGCGATAGGATCTGGCGGATCGTGACTTCGTTACCGCGCGTGAGGCCGGGAATGTACTTGCCGACCGGATCGTCAATGCTGAGCTTGCCCTGCTCCTGAAGAATGAGGATGGCGGCCGCCGTGAACTGCTTCGAGATCGATCCGATGGAGAAGCGCATGTCCGGTTCGGCGGGGACAGCCGGAGACGAATCCGTAGCTAGGCGCGCGCTGCCGTAAGCGCGGGTGTAGACAAGCTTGCCATGCTGCACGACCGCGAGGGAGGCCGACGGCACGCCGGTCTGCGCCAGGATCTGAGCGGCGATGCGATCGATGCGCGAGCGGAGATCGGGCGAGAGCGTGTCGACGGTTTGCGCGGGAGCTTGCGCGAAGGCTTGAATCGCAATAACCGGAAACAGCAACGAGAAAAATGCGATGCGCAAGAACCGATGGTGGCAATACATGGGGCCAAATCCTCCTGAACAGGATAGTCGCGCTCGCCGTGGCGGCGGGATGAGTTTCAACTGCGTGCGATAGGCTGGGCTAGGCGGGCTGTGTGCGGCAAAGACGCGTGTGGGGCCGGCCGGAGGCTGAATGCAGCGTTTGATTGAGGGACACAAGCGATTCCTCGCCGACGTGTTTCCCGCAAGAAAAAGTCACTTTCATTTGCTGGCCGAGGGCCAGTCGCCGCAGTGGCTGTTCATCACCTGTGCCGACTCGCGTGTGCTACCCGACCTGATTCTCGGCACCGAGCCGGGAGATCTGTTCATTGCGCGCAGCATCGGGAACGTGGTGCCCGTAACGAGCCGGGACGTGGACGGCGTGACAGCGACGATCGAATATGCCGTGGAAGTTTTGAAGGTGCGGCACGTGATTGTCTGCGGGCACTCAGACTGCGGCGCGCTGAAGGCCGCGCTCGATCGCAAGAGCCTGGAGAATCTGCCCAAGGCGCGTCGATGGCTGGATCACGTGGAGGTAGCCTTCGCACACAAGCAGCCGTTGAATCCCACGGATGGCGAAAGCGCGGAGCTTGCGGCTCTGATCCGGGGCAACGTGGTGGCGCAACTCAGGAACCTGCAGGCGCAGGAGCCGGTCCGGCACGCGGTGGCGGAGGGCCGGCTGACGGTGCACGGGTGGTACTACGACATCCTGACCGGAAAGATTGAGGCGTGGGACGAAGTGCTGCAGAGGTTTGTGGGGCTGGCGGGGTAGGTCGGCAGCATCTTTACTGGACACTCGACCCGATTCGGACTAAACTAGCTTATCAACTAGTTGATTGGCAATGTGGGAGGGAGCTATGCCGACGATAGACACCGGATACACCGAAATCGGCGCTTTCGACGCCAAGACGAGGCTCTCCGAGATCCTGCGCAAAGTGGAACAGGGCGAGAGATTCACGATCACGAAGCGCGGAAAAGCGATAGCCAACCTGGTGCCGAGTGAACAGCGCGACCAGCGCCGCGTGAAAGAAGCAGTCGAGGCATTGCGAAATTTTCCCCGGATTACCGGCGTTTCGGGCGACGAAGTTCTTGCGTGGATCCGAGAAGGCAGAAAGTAAGGCCGACCTATGGGATTGGTTCTCGACGCTTCAGCCGCCCTTGCGTGGTTTGTGCAGCGGTCGGATCGGCGCGAAGCGGTCATGGCTGAAGAGATCCTCGCGAATGTCGAGCGGGATGAAGCCGTGGTTCCGGCAATGTGGTTCGTCGAAGTGGTCAACGGGCTGCTCGTCGCCGAACGCATTCGTCGCGTCGGCCCTTCAAAAGCTGCGCATTTCCTGGGCGAGCTTGCTGCGCTTCCCATCGCGGAAGATCGCGTCAGGCCGTCCGTTACGCAGGGAGAAGTCCTGACACTCGCGCGCAGGCACGCCCTTTCGGCCTATGACGCCGTCTACATGGAACTCTCTTTTCGAACGAACAGAGCTCTTGCAACTTTCGACAAGCAGCTTGCCAAGGCAATGCGCAAGGCGGGCGGGCGGGTGTTCGGGGATGCGGCGTAGGCTGGGTCAGTGCCTTGCCATGATGTCCGGGCGGGTGCAGTGCGGATCGGCTCTCGCTGTGGCTGAAAGCATCGTGAACGAGTTCTTCCCTTCCTCGATCTGGAAATAAGTCGGGCTATCCGGGCGCGAATTGCCTTTGTCCTCGACCCACTCCTCGTCGAGCTCGACCTGATAGTGCGGCTTCGCGTCGGTGCAGCCGCGAACCGGACCGAACGTGAGCAGCGGCCGTTCTTTGGCATTCGGATCCGTCAACGCCGCGATTTTCTCGTGTACCTGCTTCAGCTCCGCGGACCTGACAGCCGCACTCCATCGCGCCGCGTCGGTCCATGGCGACTGCAACCATTCATCGACAAAATCCCGCCCGTTAATTGCAATCGGCTGTACTCGCTCCATGTGGGTTCCAGTCACACGGTAGCGGTAGATCCCGATGCGCGTCATGACATCCATGTCGATCATGCCGGTCTGGAGACGAAGCTGAAAGCCCTCTGGGACGGGTTTGAGGGAGGGCTCGACCTCAAAGCGCACGAACTCGTGATTGATGTGTTCCAGCACCTTCGGCCAAGCGCCTCTCGACGTGGGCTGGATGAGGTCGAGCCCGAAGCTGCTCCATCGGGAGGTGCACCACGGTGCCCCATGGGCAACAGCGAGTTTCCAGTGATTCGAATCCTCACCGGGAAGAACAGCGTAGTTGAAGAAGTCGCCGAAGGCGTCGCCGACGCTGTCATACAAGGTGCTTTGCCAGCGAAGCACCTGCTCCCATGCGCCGCTGCGCTGCTCGTAAGCGAGAAGCATGGAGTCGAAGCCGCAATCGATTCCAAAGTTGAATTCGACAAGGAGAACCTGTGGCTCGCTTTGGGGCCGAGAGACTTTGACCCGCAAGTCGTTTCCATAAATCTGATCGAGCTGTGGTGGCTTCTTCGGGTCGTAAACTTCCTGCACCTCGGGATTGTTGGCATCGACCAGCTTCGCGAGGGTTGTCTCAAGGCTTTTGGGATCGACATTCTCAGAAGTGCACGTGACCGCGGCGTCCGCGAGCGTGGCAAATGCGTCCTTCAGTGCGCCGATCTGCGATTGAAGCGGGGGCGGAACGCTCTCGTCCATTTCGTCATGCAGCTTGAATGCGAGCAACTTCGATTGAACGGCCTTCAGTTGCTGCAACGGAGCCGTCAGATCGGGTGTTGTGCAAGTCTGGGCGGTGAGCGCGACAGGAAACACCAGCAGAAGCAGCAAACTGGATCGAGCGGGGCTCATGGCCGCCAGTATAGCGCCGTTTTCAGTGCGCCCCCGGCG
The DNA here is from genome assembly GCA_050010795.1 of Occallatibacter sp. Taxonomy (GTDB): domain Bacteria; phylum Acidobacteriota; class Terriglobia; order Terriglobales; family Acidobacteriaceae; genus Telmatobacter. Next base: position 1,393 of record JBEKKI010000003.1, on the reverse strand, counting down.
GCGGGGCCGAGTGGCTCGCTGGCTTCTTGAAGAGCCAGGCGCAGGCGGCGCAGATTAGCGCCAGCACTGCGGTCCAGCGGAAGACATCGACGTAGGCAAGCTGCGCGGCCTGCTGCTCCATGAGGCCGTAGATGAGGCCGTAGGAGCCGGGGCGCGCGGCGGCGGGGCCGATGCGATGGCCGAGGTACGCGGCGATCATGGCGGACTTCTGCTGCAGCACGGCTGAGTTGGGAGAGAGGTTTGCGCCGAGGTAGCTCTGGTGTAGAGCGGCGCGGCGAATGATCGTCGTCGCGGCCATGGAGATGCCGATCGATCCGCCGATGTTGCGCAACATGTTAAAGAGGCCGGTGGCGTTGCCCATCTCGCGGTTGGAAATGGTGCGGGTGGACAAAGTGGCCAGCGGCACGAAGACAAAGCTGAGCGCGAAACCGGTAAGCGTGATGGGAAAGAGCAGCGTGTAGGGGCCGATGTCGAGGTTGACGGTGCCGAAGATGAAGGCGCAGACAGCGAAGCCGAGGAAGCCGGCGCAGAGCAGCTTGCGGTTGTCGATGCGGGAGCCGAGGAAACCGATGATGGGCGAGCCGATGAATGAGCCGACGCCACGGGGAAAGACGACCAGGCCCGCGGTGAATGCGGTGTAGCCAAGAATCTCCTGATAGTAAAGCGGCAGGATGGCGATGGTGATGTAAATGCACATGCCCAGCATGGCAATCATCAGGCAACCGGTGCGGAAGTTGGGGTTCTTGAGGATGTGCAGGTCGACGAGGCCTTTGGGATTCGCCCAGGAGCGCCAGATCCACAACAGAAACGCAACGATGAGGGTCGCCACCGCCCAGCGCACCCAAATGGCGCCGAACCAGTCGTCCTCCTGGCCCTTGTCGAGCACGATCTGCAGGCAACCGGTCCAAACGGCGAGCAGGCCGAAGCCGATATTGTCGAAAGCGCCCACCTTGGCGTTCTTGATGTAAGGCGGATCGTGGACGAAGCGGCTGATCATGATAACGGCAAGAATGCCGATGGGAATGTTGATGTAGAAAGCGTAGCGCCAACTCCAGGTGTCGGTGAGCCAGCCGCCCAATGTGGGGCCAAGCACCGGAGCGACGACGATTCCGAGTCCATAGGCGGCCATGGATTTGGAACGGTCCTTGAGGGAGAAGCTTTCAAGCAGGATGGTTTGCGAGAGAGGTTGCAAGGCGCCGCCACCTGCGCCCTGCAGGACGCGGGCCAGGAGGATGACCGCGAGCGACGGGGCCGCGCCGCAGAAGAACGAAGCGACGGTGAAGAGGGTGACGCAGATGAGCAGGAAGCGCTTGCGGCCGAAGCGCCGGGCAAACCAGTTGGAGGCGGGAAGGATGACCGCGTTGGCGACCAGGTAGCTGGTGAGCACCCAGGT
>JBEKKI010000002.1:0-155673 GCA_050010795.1 Occallatibacter sp. | reverse complement strand
GCCTCCGCTTCACCAACCGGGGCTGAGTCTGAAACACCTCAGCCCGAATGACAACCACAATCCAGCAAACGGCAAGCTGTCAAAACTCAAACTGTCTCACCCGAGGGGGTCACCTCACCCCCCTGTCAACCCGGTCCCGCCCCATTTTCCCCGCAGCCCACTGAAAACACGCCCCAAAAACTTCGCCCAACTTTGCAGGTTATTTCCGCGCTATCGCTACACTTGTCTTAAGTGGACTCAAGCTTCGACTTCGTCTTCACGGCTAACGCACAGGCGGACGCCGCGAACAAGGAACTGCGAACTGCGAACATGAGCCACGAACTACGAACTATCCTCAGGAGGACCGAAAATCAAAAAGAAAAAAATAAAAATTTGTTGAGCGGAAAATCGATGTTAACGCCTTTGGAATCAACAAAACGGCGTCAAAATCGTCGACAAATTTCAACCTTTTTTACTGCCTCGATGAGCCCAAACGGCCCATTCCGGCCGCAAAACGCGCTCACAGGAAATCCATGTCCCGCCAACTCCTCTAACCCCACCTACTCCGCTCTTCCGCAGCCTTCAGAATTTGGCTGAAACCTGACACCTGAAACCTGAAACCTGCTTCTGCTCCTACAATGAATTCATGATTTTCGAGTCGTTTCCCGTAGGTCCGCTTGCCTGCAACTGCACCATTCTGGGCGACGAAGAGGCGCGCGAGGCCATTGTGATCGATCCGGGCGACGAAGTCGGCCGCATTCATCGCCGGCTCACGGAACTCGGCCTGAAGCTCACGCAGATCATCGTGACGCACGGACACATCGACCACGTCGGCGGAGCGCTCAAGCTCAAGCGCCTGACTGGCGCGCCGATTTACCTGAACGAAAACGATCTGCCGCTGCTCGACATGATGCAGGCGCAGGCCGAATGGGTCGGCGTCGCCACGCCGGAAACCGCTCCGCCCGACGAGGGCCTCACCGACGGCCAGACGGTCGGTCTCACTAGCGTTCCCGCCAAGGTGCTTCACACGCCGGGCCACACACAGGGCTCGATCTGCCTGCACTTCGCTCCGCTCAAGCTTCTCGTCGCGGGCGACACGCTCTTTGCCGGCAGCATCGGCCGCACCGACTTGCCCGGCGGCAACTTCGACCAGATCATCGACTCACTGCGCTCGCGGCTGCTCACTTTGCCCGACGAAACGCGCGTCCTGCCAGGCCACGGGCCCGCAACAACCATCGGCGATGAGCGCCGCAGCAACCCCTTCCTGCAAAACGGGCCGGCGGATCGAGCCTTTTTTTAAGCACTTTGATTTCAGCGGGCCAGCGAAAATCCTTGAAGAGCAAGTTCCAGTAATCAGCCCGGAATGTTACCTGCGTGATTCGTGCGAAAGTAGTCAATCAGGATGCCGACTCCGTTACTAAACTCAGACTCCGGCGCGAGCAGGCTCACCACCAGCCAGCCCGACTCAGGCATGCCGAAGAAATAGCCTGGATGAACCCAAACGCCGCGCTCCAGCAGCGCCAGCACCGTCTGCTCGTCCGGCGCGAGCGCGGGGATCCGCAGCACCGCGTACCAGCCGCCTTCAAGCGCAAGCCGCTGCACCGCCTTCACCGCCCCGAGCGCACAATCCAGCACGGCAAGGTTCGCCGCTGTTCGCCTCCGAATCTGCTTCTGGATTGCCGCCCGGAACTTCAGCCACTCCGGCAGCGCCCACTGCACGGGTGCATTCATTGAAAGAAAAGTGTCCGCGATGACTTCGAGCCGAGCCATCGCCTCCTTCCACTCCGGGCCCGTGGCAGCGATCCACGCCGCCTTCATCTGCGGCAAGCCGGCAACCTTGCTGAGCCCACTGACCACGTACACCGGCACGCCCTCAAGTCCCTGGGCGAAGCTCCGGGCCTCCGCTCCGAGGCTGTAGTCGAGGAAAACCTCATCCACAATCAGCGAAAGGTTGGACTCGCGGCAAAGCCGAGTCAATTGCTCCGCCTCCCACGGCTTGGTGAAGTGACCGGTTGGATTGTTGGGATGCACCAGGACGATGGCTCGGGTCCGCGGCGTAATCGCGCGGCGGTTTCCCTCGGCGTCGATCTGCCAGCCGTTCTCATACACCAGCGGCGCGGCTTTCAGGCGCACATCGTCGAGTGTGGCGAGAAAATCGAAGAGCGGATAGCCCGGCTGCAGGATCAAAACTTCGTCTCCCACGTCGCAAAGAAGCCGGAATAGAAAGCTGTAGGCCTCGCTGGTGCTGGTGGTGAGCACGATCTGTTCCAGATCGAGTGCGACGTTGTGAGCCAGATAGTAGTCGCGAACTGCCTCTCGGGCGGCGAGCACGCCCTTGGGTTGTGGATCGTAGTCGAGCGCGCGCGGATCGGTGAGCGCTTCGAGCAGCGATGAAGGGTATGAGAATCCGCAGCGCGTGGGATTGGACTGCGTGAGATCGGCGATCGGCAGTCCCGCCTCGCCCCGCAGCCGGTGCGCGCGCGCCAGCTCGCTCTCCTCCGTATTCCAGTTTGTCCTTTTTGAAAAGCGCATCCGGTTTGTTCCTTCGGGCCGAGGCGCCCATTCCTCCAGGAGAGCGAACGTCGATCGTGCACAATGACAGAAGCGCCCTCTCAAACAATATACGGGCGCCAACGAGGGAATGTTGGCTTTGCGCGCGGTGATCTTCGACTATGGAAAAGTGTTGACGGGCCCGCCGGACCCCGCGGCGTATGCCGAGCTGTTGCGCATCACCGGCCTTTCACGTGACCAGCTCGACCGTTTTTATTGGGCAGATCGTCACGCGTACGACCTTGGCGAGTTGACCGGCCTGAAATTCTGGCGGAAGATCGCGCGCGATGCGGGCCTCGCGCTTGGCGAGTCCGCAATTGAAGAGCTAAACCTGTGGGATGCGCGCATGTGGACGCGCGGAGATCCCGCGATGCTGAAGTGGCAGCTCGAAATCAAGCAACGCGGACTGCTCACGGCCATCGTTTCAAACATGGGCGACGCCGTGCTTGCGCACATGGAGCGTGAACTCGAGTGGCTCAATCGATTCGATGTGCTGGTGTGGAGCTACCAGCTTCGCATTGCCAAGCCTGATCCGGCCATCTATCGCTACGCGCTCGGAAAGCTCGGCACGCGGCCAGCGGAGACGCTTTTCATCGACGACCGGCAGGATAATGTAGACACCGCGACCGCGTTGGGCATGAAGGGGCTGGTCTTTTCGACTGTGGAGAAGCTGCGCGTCGACCTCGTGGGCGCAGGTCTGGACCGGGAGCTGCCATTGCCCTGAGACGCCAGCTCAATGAGTTTTTGTGCGCGGATTGCCGCCGAGATGATACGTAAGACCGAATGTCGCGTTCATCACGTCGAGGCCGGGATTGGCCGGCACAACGAATCCGTCCGAAAAATGAAAGTCGCCGAACAGACCCAGGCGCAGGTCGTAGCGGTCGTTCAACCTTACCTGCACGCCGCCGGATGAAAGCAGCGTGAAGTTCTCGTACGCGCCATCATTTGCGAGAGCCTTTTGCGTAAACACGACCACTCCACCCTTGGCCATTAAATACGGCTTGATGGTTTTTCCGTCGCGCCACAGCCAGCGAATGCCCATCGGCGCAATTTCCACGCCAGGGATAGTCTTGCGTGTGGAGCTCAGCGTGAGCCCCCAAAGATCCATAACCGTCGGCTGGTTCAGCAGCACGATAGGCAGAACTTCTCCCACGTAGTCAACGCGCGATCCGAGCAAATGGCCCCAGATGTGGCGATCGTATTCGATGCCAACGTCATAGACCTTGCAATTCTCGCCGGATGCAAAGATCTTGTAGTTGCCATAAGAAACCAGGCCCTCGACAGTGATTTCGCTCTCATGCCTGGGCTTGATGGGGGTCTGTTGCGCTCTCACGAGCGAAGCCGGGTCGAGCGATTCACTCACCGCCGCGTCTCTCTGAGCCTGTGCGAACGTCGGCGCTACAAACCCGAGTACAGCGATCGCGCAGAACAGCACGACACACGATTTGCAGGCAGTGCGGCATCGACCAAACGCTGTGGAGTATGCTGGGCCGCGCACACTGTGCCGCATCAGGGGAGAACCTCTTTTCGTTATACCGTCGATCGATTCTCGGATCAAAGAGAATCAATGTCTGCGCCAGTTTAACGGCGCGACGCCACAATGACAACTCAGAATCGCCGGCGCAGATCACTATGGGTAACTTTAGCGGCAGAGAAGAACCACCGCGCCCAAAGTCGAATCGCGAGCCCAATCGGCGCGGCAAGGCTGGAGGGCATCGCGCGGCTGCAACTACGACGCCATCCCGAGACCCACCAAATTTGCGGCGGCGATGATGACGAGGATCCCAGCCCACAGCAGACGAATGGGCCTGCTGCGCACTCCCGCCCACTCGCCGAGGGCGAGGCCCACCAGCCCGCCGCAGAGCACATAGATGCTCATATGCAGCATCCAGTTCACGTAGCTGAGCCGCTGCGGAATGTTGGCTGCGCCCCATGCGTAAAAGAAGAATTGCAGATACCACATGATTCCGCCGGCCGCGGCCAATGATCCATTCCTGACGAGTGTCGCTCGGGGCTGCGCCAAATCGGCGCGGAGCGAAATCTCCTTTTTGAATCCCAGCCGGATAAAGCAGTAACTCATGTTGATGACCGCACCGCCGCCCATGATTAAAACGTAACTGGGCAGTGCCGCATAGAGCGAGTTGACACCTACGTGCTGCGCAGCCGCGGCAATAGGCTTGGCTGCGTCGATGGCGAATGACATTCCCGACGAAAAGATCCCGCACATGACGGCGAGGGCGAGCCCGAGCTTTACGTTGAACTCCTGAACCTCGGCGCCAAGTTCCACCTCTTTCTGGTGGCCGGCATACGAGACGACGGCCACGCCGATTAAGGCCACAAGAACGCCCGCCATCGTAAGCAGGCCACTCCGTGTGCTGAACAGCATCGCGCCCTGGCCGTGTATCAGGGGAGGCACCAACGTGCCTACGATGAGCGTGACACCAATGGCCACGCCAATGCCCAGCGACATTCCCAGGTGGCGCATGGTGAGCCCGTAACTGACGTTGCCCACTCCCCACATGGCGCCGAAGAGCGCAACTTTCCACATCAGGCCGCCGTCAAGCGAGGCATAGAAGCCGTGGAAATTCGGCAGCAGAAGATAGCTCACTCCGATCGGCAATAAAATCCAGGAGAAGAATCCGGCAATGGCCCAGGTCGTCTCCCACGACCACTTTCTCACCTTCTCAATCGGCGCATAGAACGAAGCAGCGCAGGCGGCTCCGATGATGTGCCATCCGATTCCTGCCAGGATTACAGTCGGCATTCCTGCTCCATTCCTTCACGCCGCAGGCCTGGCGTGCGTTGCCTGCAAGCAAACTCAAAGCCTATCGGTTAGGCGCTCACTTTGTACAGCCGGCCCCGCACGCATCTGGCTGCGCGACTTCGGCGATGATCGTATATTTACCGGGCTCGAGCGCGTATCCGCTTTGCCCGTTGCGGTTGGCTTTGTGCGCCAGAGGGCTCCTATTGAGCGGCACGCCGCCGAGAGTGTATCTCGCGGCCAGCGCGTCGTCGACCGGCAACATGCCCGTCGCGTTAGGAGGAATCGTTACGTGCCACGTGGCTGCGTTGCCCTCGACAGTCCAGTCGGAATGAATCGTTCCGTAAGCCGATTCGTAGTCGAAACTGAGGTGCCCGAGCCGCGCATCGAAGTAAGGTTGCAGCAAGATCATATGGAAGCCCGCGTCGAGCGGCGACGCGTCGATGCCCGCCGCGTAGCGATAGATCCAGTCTGCGACTGCTCCATACGCGTAGTGGTTGAACGAATTCATGGACGGGTCGCCGAGCATCTGGTCGCCGTTCCAGCGCTCCCACATCGTCGTCGCGCCATGCTCCACCATGTAGCCCCACGAGGGGTATTGCGTGTTGAGCAGCAGCGTGCAGGCCAGCTTCGCATAGCCGGCCTTCGTCAGTTCCTCCAGCAGATACGGCGTGCCCAGGAACCCCGTGGCCAGCCGATCGCCGTTCATTCCGATTTTGTCCGCCAGCCGCTTGGCCGCAAACGTGCGCTGGTTGTCGGGAAGCAGATCCATGTGCAGCGCCAGCACGTAGCCGGTCTGCGTGTCACCGCCCGTGCTCATCGCTTTGGGATTGTTGATGACGCCGAACTGCGATGGGCTGGTGTCGGCGCCGGCGACAAAGCCGCCCTCGCGGACAAACTGTTTTTGAAACGCGTCGCGAATCTTCTCAAACAACGCATCGTACTTCTCCGCGTCGGCAGCGCGTCCCGTCGCGTGCGCCATCTGCCGCATCAGCATCGCGTCGTAGGCCCAGTAAGCCGTCGCGATGAGAACCTCGTCGGTTTTGCCTTCCGGCGAGAGCCAGTCGCCGAAGGGCTGGCCGTAGTCGTTTTTCCAGAGGAAGTCGGGATTCGCCGCGGCGATGGCGTCGAGATACTTCGTCATCGCGTCCCAGTTCTGCTCGATGATCGTGGTGTCGCCCGTCTGCAGCCACGAGGTCCAGGGAATGATCACACCCGCGTCGCTCCATGCGGCCGCCCAGCCCGCATTGAGCGTCACGGTGCCCGGCGCGAAGATTCCGTAGAACGGTGTTCCTGCCTGCGTGCCGCGCATGTCAGCCGCAAATTTCCGCGAAAAGGCGGCGAGATCCATGTTGTAGCTGGCTGCGCGCCAGAAAACCTGCGCGTCGCCCATCCATCCCAGCCGCTCGTCGCGCTGCGGGCAGTCCGTTGGCACGCCGACGAAGTTCGATCGCTGGCCCCACAGAATGTTGCTCCACAACTGGTTGACCATCGCGCTGCCGGTCTCGAGCTTGGCTGTGAACGGCGCGTCGGTGTGAATTACCAGGGCGGCAACGTCGTCTTTGGTGGGAGCCGCAGGCGGGCCCGTCAGTTCCATGTAACGGAAGCCGTGAAAGGTGAATTGCGGAAAAAGTACATTCGCCCCCTTGCTTGTCGTCACAAGCGAATCCGTCGCCTTCGCCGTCCGCAGGTTGTCCGTATAAATCGTTCCGTCAGAATTGAGAACCTCGGCAAAGCGCGCACGCACATCGGTGCCCAGCGGCCCGCTCAACCTCACAATTTCAATCCCGGAGAAGTTCTGCCCGAAGTCGTAAACAAAGATGCCGCGCTTTGGCTCCGTCAGAGACTTCGGTTGCAGCGGACGCTCGCCCACAATGGGCGGAAAGTCCTGTGCCACAATCTTCACCGGCTTCGGATCGATTGCAGTCGCGCCCTTCCATCCCTCGGCCGCAAAGTCTGCTTTCGCCCAGTCGGCTTGCCGGAGCCCTGCGTCCTGACTCTCGCCGTCGTAAATCTCAGAGTGGAGGATGTCCGAGGTCGAAGCCTGCCAACTAGTATCCGTCGCAACCCATTCCACGCTGCCGTCCGTGTAATCAATGCGCAACTGCGCCCGAAGCGCCGGCGGCGTATCGCCGTAGTTGTTCGGCTGCTGGAACCACTCGAGCGGTGTTTCGTACCATCCCGGCGCGAGCAGCGCTCCGATTGCGTTCTTTCCTTGTGTGACCCAGTGCGTCACGTCGTCGTACGTCTGGTAGACGACCCGCTCGCGATAATCCGTCCATCCCGGCGCCAGCACCTGGGTCCCTATGCGAATTCCGTTCAGGCGAATCTCGTAGGCGCCCAGCGCCGTCGCATAAAGCCGCGCCGACTTCACTGGCTTTTCCACTGTGAACGAATGGCGCAGTTCCTTCACCGAATCAGGAATCCACGGATTGCCGAGAGCGTCGGAGCGCTTGCCCGACAACGGCTGCCAGATCGCGGCGGATTTCCACCCGGCGTCGTCGAAATCCTTCTGCTGCCATCCGTCGCCCGCCTGGATTGCAGTTTTCCAGTCCGCATCGCTCGCAAAGCTCGCCCACGTTCCGTCCTCATACTCAACCACGAGCGTCGCGATCATAGGCGGGGCATCGTCCGTCGCCATTCCGTTGGGATTGACGACGTAGTGCAGCGCCTCGACGGCCAGCGTGTTGGCGCCGGCGCTGACGCGGCTCGTCACGTCGCTACGCACAAACTTCTTCCAAGGCATTTGCGTGTAGGGCGTGAGCGGATTCTCGGCGAGCACCTGCGCTCCGTTGATCCACGCGGACACCGTATCCTGGCCCGTCGCGTAGAGCGCGGCGAAACGAACTGGCTTGGCGAGCGTGACCGTCGTGCGGTAGTCGAAGCGCTGCTCCGATTCTTTCTGCACCTGCGGCGACTTCGCGTCGGGATTCGCAATCCACTCCGCTCCCGCGTGCCGCACGGCCGCTTCTTCCGGCGTTTCGTACCCGACCCATTGAGCGCGCCAGGCGTCTTGCTTCATCAACCCCGTCTCCCACCAGCTCGGCTCACTCGCCGCATACGGTTTGCCCGCTGCGTCCCACAGCGTGACGCGCCAGAAGTATCGCGTCGAAGCCGAGAGCGCCGGTCCGGCATACGGAACATTGATCGAATTGTCGGACGCGACGCGGCCCGAGTCCCAAACATCGGGTTTGCCGGCGACAAGCAAATCGGCGCTCGAAGCAACCTGCACTTCGTAAGCCGTCTGCATGGCGCCGCGGGCGGGATCGTGAAGCTGCCAGGAGAAATGCGGCGCGGGATCGTCAATGCCGAGCGGCGTTATCAAATTGTCGACCTCAAGCGCAACAGGGCCGGTTGCATTCGATGGCTGCTGCGCCGCCAGTCCTGCGACGGCCGCGCTCAAAACAAATCCCCACATAAAGGTACGAATCATTGCATTTTTCATTTGGAAGGCTTTCTCGGGCGGAACAACATTATGAAAACGTTCTACGCCTTGTCAATCGCGTCGCATGTACCGCCGGGCTCCGGCCCGGCTGTCGTGCGGGCCTCCTGGCCCGCACCTGCTTTCTCGCTTTCTTGTTCCCTCATTCCCTTGGTCCCTGTCTTCTACACTCACATCATGGCCCTCCGCCTCTACGCAGCCACCACCAGTTCGGGAAAGCTGCGCGACTTCCGCACCGCCGCGCAGGCCTTCGCGGTCAACATCGAGAAGCTTCCTGGCATCGAAAAGATTGCCGCGCAGGAGGAGGATGGCGACACATTCCTCGCGAATGCAGCGACCAAGGCGGTTTACTATTCGCGTTTTGTGCCCGGTGAACTGGTCGTCGCCGACGATTCGGGTTTGGAAGTGGATGCGCTCGGCGGAGCGCCCGGTGTGCGCTCGGCCCGCTTTGCCGCCGACTCGGGCCTGGTGGACTCGCCCGACGCCAACGACAACACCGACGTGTGGAACAACACGCTGCTGCTGCAGAAACTGGAAGGATTCCCAGCCAAACTGCGGACGGCCCGCTACCATTGCACCCTGGTTGCCGCGCGCGATGGCGAGGTGGTTCAAGTCGCCGACGGTGCGGTCGAGGGGATGATCCTCGATGCTCCGCGTGGCACCGGCGGCTTCGGCTACGATCCGCTGTTTTATCTGCCTGAATTGGGCAAATCGATGGCCGAGATCGATCTCGACACCAAGCTCTCGCTCAGCCATCGCGGCCGTGCAATTTCGGCGCTGCTGACGATGTTGTCGCGCTGATCTCCCACTGCTCTCCTCCAAGACCCAAAAGCACGGAGTGCCCAAAACGCAAAATCGCTGAGCGCCGCCTTGACGGCGATACCTTCAGCCTCGAATAATGCGAGTGAACCAAAGTAAGTGCTTCCGTCTCTCAATCTAAGACTGCATCGGCCTGCAGTGTTTAGGAGCCAAAATCTCCATGGCAACCGTTCAACCCGCCGTGCCCCCCTCTGCGCATATTGTCGGCCGCGGCCCGGAGCCTTTACGCGCGGGCCAGGGCACCAGCTTCATCTGGCACAAGCTGCACTCGCTGCTCGGTGTCGTTCCCATTGGCGCTTTTCTGCTTGAGCATCTGCTCTCGAACTTCGAAGCATTGAAGGGCCCCGTTGCATACGGCGAACAGGTAAAGTTCCTCAACGGCATGCCGCTGGTCCGCGTGCTCGAGTGGACGTTTATTTTTCTGCCGCTTCTCTATCACGGCATCTACGGGGTCTACATCTGGCTGCGCGGCAAGTCGAACATCGTGTACTACCCGTGGGCGGGCAACTGGATGTACCTTGTGCAGCGCTACACGGGTCTCATCGCGTTTGCGTACATCGGCTACCACGTTGCAACGCAACGCTTCATGGGAGCGAACCTGCCTGAGAATCCGGGCATGGCATTCTCCAAGGTTCAGCATGAGCTTGCGAATCCCTGGATCCTCGCGGTGTACGTGATCGCGATGCTTGCCGTGTGCTGGCACTTTTCGTATGGCGTGTGGCTGTTCGCGGCCAAGTGGGGCATCACGCCGGGAGCGACAGCGCGCAGCCGCTTCGGTTGGGTGTGTGTGGCCGGCGGCGTGCTGCTTGCGGCAATGGGAATCGCCAGCATCTGGGCATTCGTCGGCCCCAGATATCAGAACGCTCCGGAGAATGTGCCGCTCAGTTATCAGGTGTCAGGTTTCAGGGATCAGGTATCAGCCCTGGGACCGCAGCAAGGGTATCCGATTGTCTTGGCTGGCAAGTTTGGAGTTCACACTAGCACCGTTTCCTGAACCCTGAAACCTGACACCTGAAACCTCTAGAGGATCGACAATGGCGGCACCTAGAATCATCGTGGTTGGCGGAGGGCTGGCGGGGCTCGCGGCAGTCATCAAGATCGCCGAGGCCGGCGGAACGGTGGATCTGTTCTCTATCGTGCCGGTGAAGAGGTCGCACTCCGTTTGCGCGCAGGGCGGCATCAACGCCGCCAAGAACCTGAAGGGCGAGGGCGACACCACGGCGCAGCACTTCGACGACACGATTTACGGCGGCGACTTCCTCGCCAACCAGACCCCCGTGAAGGCCATGTGCGAAGCGGCGCCGGGGATCATCGATCTGCTCGATCGAATGGGCGTGCCGTTCAACCGCACGCCCGAGGGCCTGCTTGACTTCCGCCGCTTCGGCGGCACGCTCTACCATCGCACGGCGTTTGCCGGCGCCACCACCGGACAGCAACTGCTCTACGCGCTCGATGAGCAGGTGCGCCGCTTCGAGGCTGAAGGCAAGGTCCACAAGTTCGAAGGCTGGGAGTTTCTCTCCGCCATAATTGATTCGACGCGCATCGCGCGCGGCATCGTGGCCATGAACTTGCGGTCGATGGAGCTGAAAGCATTCCCGGCCGACGCGATCATTCTGGCCACCGGCGGCATCGGGGCCATCTTCGGCAAGAGCACGAACTCCGTGGTCTGTACCGGATCGGCGCAGTCGGCTGTCTTCCAACAGGGCGTCTATTACGCCAACGGCGAGTTCATCCAGGTGCATCCCACCGCCATTCCCGGCGAGGACAAGCTGCGGCTCATGTCGGAGTCGGCACGCGGCGAGGGCGGCCGCATGTGGGTTCCGCGCGCGCCGGGCGACAAGCGCGCCTTCAAAGCCATTCCCGAACCAGAGCGCTTGTACTTTTTGGAAGAGTGGTTCCCGAAGTACGGCAACCTGGTGCCGCGCGACGTGGCCACACGCGCCATCCACAAAGTGGTCTATGAACTCGGCCTCGGCATCGAAGGCCAGCCGATGGTTTATCTCGACCTCACGCACATCGATCGCCAGACGCTGCACCACAAGCTCGGCGGCATTCTCGAAATCTACGAAAAGTTTGTCGGCGTCGATCCGTGCGTGGAGCCGATGAAGATCTTTCCGGGCGTGCACTACACGATGGGCGGACTTTGGGTGGACTTCAACCAGATGACGAACATCCCCGGCATCTTTGCCTGCGGCGAGTGCGAGTACCAGTACCACGGCGCCAACCGGCTGGGCGCGAACTCACTTGTCAGTTGCATCTTTGGCGGATTCCAGGCCGGACCCAACGCCATCGCGTACTCCAAGAGCGTGCCCGCGGCCGATGGCGACGGCGGCGCTGCGGCGGAAGTTGCGCGGCAGGCGGCGATCAATAAAAAGCTCATCAGCAACGAAGGCGGCGAGAATCCCTTCAAGCTGTGGCGCGAGCTGGGCCAGACCATGACCGAGCACGCCACCGTGATCCGCTACAACAAGGACCTGAAGGAGGCCGACGAAAAGATTGTCGAGCTGATCGACCGCTACCAGCGCATCAACCTGAGCGACAAGAGCCAGTGGGCAAACACCAGCTTCGCTTTCACGCGGCAGCTTTACAACATGTTGCAACTTTCGCGCACGGTCGTTCTCGGCGCTCTCAAGCGCGACGAGTCGCGCGGCGCGCACTACAAACCCGATTTTCCCGAGCGCAACGACGAGCGATTCCTGAAGACCACCAAGGCCAGCTTTACCGGCTGCGCGGAAGGGCCGCGCCTGGAGTTCGAAGGAGTCGACACGCAGTACATCAAGCCGCGGCCGCGCCGCTACGACGCAGTGAAATGACGGAGGGAGCAGGGGCCTTCAGGCTCCTGACACGCACGCAACATCGCGAAGGCCTTTAGGCCCGGAAAAGAACGAAAGGGATCATGGCGACCAGGAAAGTCACTTTCGAGATCAAGCGCCAGGCCAGCCCTGAGGCGCCGGCTGTTTGGGAGACGTTTGAGCTGGAGTGGCGCTCCGGCATGAACGTCGTTTCGGCGATGATGGAGATCGCCGCGAACCCCGTCACCGCAGACGGTAGGCCGACGACGCCCATCGCTTACGAGTCGAACTGCCTCGAAGAGATTTGCGGCTCCTGCGCCATGAAGATCAACGGCAAAGCGCGCATGGCATGCTCGGCGCTGGTCGACAATCTCGAGCAGCCGATCAAGGTCGAGCCGCTCACCAAGTTCCCGCTGGTGCGCGATCTCGTGGTCGATCGGTCGGTTCTGTTTGAAAATCTGATGCGCGTCAAGGCCTGGGTTCCGGTCGACGGCACATACGATCTCGGTTCCGGGCCGCGCGTTTATCCGCAGGAACAGGAAGCGAACTATCCCCTGTCGAACTGCATCAGCTGCACCTGCTGCATGGAAGTCTGCCCGCAATTCAACGTCCTCACAGGATTTGTCGGCGCGGCGACGATCGCGCAAGTGAAGCTCTTCAACAACCATCCCACAGGCAAAGTGTTCAAGGAAGATCGCCTGCGCGCTCTCTCGGGCGACGGCGGAATCCAGGAATGCGGTTATGCGCAAAACTGCGTGAAAGCCTGCCCGAAGCAGATTCCTCTCACCAACGCAATCAGCGACGTGAGCCGCGACGTGATGGTGCAGAAGGTCAAAGACTGGCTGAAGAGCTAGCGATCAGTGGTTAGTGGTTAGTGGTTAGTCAGACAGTGATCAGTGATCAGAGACAAGGATCTGCTTTGAGCGCGTTTTGCGGCTGGAATGGGCCGTTTATGCTCATCGAGACTGTAAAAAAGGTTGAAATTTGTTCGCGATTTTGACGCCGTTTTGTTGATTCCAAAGGCACTAACGTCGCTTTTTGGCTCAAAAAATTTTTATTTTTTTCTTTTTGATTTCCAGTCCTCCTAAGGACAGTTCATAGTTCACAGTTCGTGGCTCATGGTTCGCAGTTCGTCGTTCCTTGATCGTGGCGTCCGCCTGCCTGTTAGCCATGAAGACGAAGCGGAAGCTTGAGTCCACCTAAGACAAGTGTAGCGATCGCGCGGAAATAACATGCAAAGTTGGGCGAAGTTTTTGCGGTGTGTTTTCAGCGGGTTGCGGGGGAAATGGGGCGGGTGGGGGTTGACGGGGCGGTTGGCGGGGTTAGCGGAGTTGGCGGGGCTAGCGGGGGAGCTAGCCGAATGCGGTTACGGCGCGAGGGATTCTTCGGAAAGCACGTTAAGGACAAATCGCTTTCCGTAATTACGCGCAGCGCTTGCGACAAGCGTGTATTGCAGCGCCAGGGCGCCGAAGTATGGGAGCGCCACCTTCCAGCTAACCGACGCCGCTCCGATGCCGATCGAGAACAGCACCGCTAGGGCAGCCGATATAGTGGCCAAGTCCCTGGTCAGGAGATAGACCTTGTGGCTCTCCCAGACTATGCGCGTTGCTTTGTGCTTCCTGGAAAGTCGGTACCAAAGGGCGTTTTGTGCTCCTGGGTCCTTGGGGAACTCGCCGAGTTTTCTTTTGAGCGTCGACAGGTCAATTCTGGGGTCTGTGCCCGCCAACTCTGTGAACGCTCGACTGCCGGGCAGTGGGTCTCGCCACCGCCAAAAAACCAGCCTAGCTTTACCCGTGTCGCTCAGGACGCCACTTAGAACGATTGCCAGAATTGGCATGGTTGCAGCGATGATTCCGTCTTTCGTGGTCACACTTTCCCAGAAGTGCTCGACTGATGAACTCGATAGTTGCTTGCTGACAATTAGGGAGAGGAAGACCGCAAGATTCGCTCCAATGAAGGACCACAGCAGGGCTGCGTTCTTGCCCTTAAGGTAGGGCTCGGGGACGGGTGCGGTGGTCTTCGCTCCTCTTGGCATGATCAGTCCCGCGGAATATGGCTCGTCGTTCAGTTTCCTAGCACGGCATGGTCGTGGTCGTTAGCTCGGTCGCCCCTGGCTGCGTAAGGAGCGAAACGCCGCCTTCCATGTTAGTTGAGAATACGTACTTCGCAACGGCCTGATACACCTTTAGGGCGCCTGGGTGCGGGTGGCCGTATTGGCTCTCTACGCCGGCGCTGATTAACACGGTGTGTGGATCGATATGAGTCAGCGAGGCCGGGTGTGTGCCATTTTTTGAGCCGTGGTGGGGCGCAGCAAGGACCTGTGACTTCAGCGCATCGCCAAAGAGTTTGCAGATGGTGTCCCAGCGGGCGTTTTCCGTATCTCCGGTGATTAGGTATGAGAATCCGCGCGGCCCACGTCCGGTCAGTTTTAGGACAATGCTGCAATTGTTGGAGCTGTCCATATCTTCGATATGAGGAGAGAATAGTTCAAGATCGAATTGTTTGGAGAGCCCGCTGAGGTTGCGGCTTGAGAGCTTGTCGAGCCGCACCGATATTCGTTTCAATGGATTTGCTGAATCGCGCCGCAGTGCCTCCTCCTCGTCTATGAGTTTGAAGACCAGCGTGGCCTCTTTGCTTTTCTTGAAGTACTTTGGGTACATCACCCAATCGGGCCGGTACTTCCGGAGTACGATGGAGGTTCCCACGATGTCGGTGTGATCGTCGTCAAACCCAGTCAGTATCAGGCCCTTCACGTAATGGTCTTTCAGTGAGATCGCCAGCAGTTCCTTGACTGAAGCGACGGTTTTGTCATCACGCGGCGGAATTCGTGAGTCCACAATGATGGCTTCCCCCGCATGCCTTACGATGGCTAACGAGCCTTGACCAACTCCCGCAGTGATGATGTTCATGGCGTTATCCCCTTTTGTTCCGGTAGATTGCTCGGTTGAGATCGTCCTGTAAGTGCAATACTGCGTGTCTCGCCGACCGGAACGACCGTTCTCCATATTGGGCCCACAGTGCGGCGAAGTCCGGTTCCTTGCGGTCGGTGGTGATGGAATAAAAGGATTCGCCGTCTGCGGAGTTCTCAATGGCCGTAACCTCAGCACTGGAGTCGTCAATCAGGGTGATGGGGCCTTTCCAGTACATGGCTCCTGCGCTCTTAGAGAGTAGTGGCCTGAGACTCGGGTAGAAGTCGGAAAAAAACTCCTGATCCTTAACTCGTTCGGCTGTAATGAGGGGCTGTTGGCTGGGGCGCTCTGGCGCTGTCGACGGTGACTCCGCTTGGTCTATGCCAAGGGGCCATAAGGTGGGTGTGTCTACGATGCGAACCTTGTAATTTGGGATCTCGTAGACATCGCCCTCATCGCGACGGAAAAAGAAGTGCTTAACCTCGTATCTCGGATTTCGATGGTCGTTTTTCTTTACGACGAGAAGGGCGTAGAAGAAATCTGTGTTGTGGTTGTGGTGGTTGACAATTCTGTGATATGTCGCATGGTCCCCGCCGCTGAGTGTGGAAAGGCCGTTGACATGGTGAGTGTGCCAGTTTCCGAGATGTTCGACTTCTGGATGCGTTTCCTCGATCTTTCTGAATATTCTCTCTTGGTGTTCCCCGTCCTGGAAGAAGCTGGTCGCGGACCTTTGCGCGCGGGGGCCCGGGCCTAGAACGCCGAGTACTTGAATGTCGTAGGAGGATGCCCTCTTCTGATACGTTCCGATCAGCCTGCCGCCTGTTTCATGTGAATCATGCTGGTCGCACTCGTCGAATATGGATTCGAGAGCAAGTCGAGCAAAGGACACCGAGAAGGATGGTCGATTGGGCTTAAACATCGGCTGTGGTCCTCATTGAGCAGGTAGCACAGGACTCCAGCTGGGGCATTGGAATCCTTTGGAGTTGAAAGTGCTTCGTAAACGGATGAACAGGTCGGTTGCCCCAGACGACGTAGTTCTCCTCGATCGGGTCGAGGAACTTGGGGCGCTTCTTCAATCGGCGGGCGATGGCGTCCAGCACGAAACGGGCGTGAAACGACGTGATGAAGGAGATGTCTACGGCTAGGCCGGGGGAGTCTTTTATCTCTGCGATCTCCATGCCGTACACTCGTTGCCGCTCCTCCTCGGACACGAGGTCGATCTCTTTGATGCCCTCTCTGTACTGGGTGCGCTGCAAGAATGATTCGAGGCAGGATAGGCATCCGCCCTCCTCGGGCCTGTATGCAAAGACCTCGCCGCCTATGCCCCTGGTAAAGACACGCCCGACAACAAATGGAACGCCGTGTTGCACGCAAAGTTCGTTGATCTTGTAGCGCGTTGGCTCGTTGTCTGTCGCAAGCACAACTACGTCAGAATTTCGCACGTCTCGTGAGAGGTCGGCATAGGTCATGAGATCAGCGACAACATTGGTAACCCTCACATTGGGGTTCCTGTCTCGTAGCACCTCGGCGACCGCTTCTGTCTTCTTCCAGCCGATGAATTTTCTTCCGCAGACATGCCTGATTACGTTCTCGGGGCCTAAAACGTCCCGATCGATTAGTGTGAAGCTCGGGATTCCGGACATGGCCAGTTGGAGGGCCACGTTTCCTCCGCCGGAGCCGCACCCTGCCACAAGCACGTTCACGTTGGAGAAGAGCTGGATGTCGAAAAGGGGCTCAATTCTTTCAAATGTACGGTCTTTATCCATCGGTGTTCCGCTCCTCCGGCCACTCGCCAGTTATTCGCCACTTCGCGTATTGCTTGAGCCACAATCTCGCCAGGACCAAGGCATAAATGATGTCATGGCTCTTTGCGTTCCAATTCGCCGTCGCGCCAAAGATCGATAGGGACCCGTCCTGCCAGCGATGGGGTGTGTCTTTGGGCACTTGGAGCGCGTAGATTCTGGGCGCGGAGTCCGGGTACCCGTGGGGCAAAACGATGTTTAGGACCAAGCCCTCTCCGGCCGCGACCTCGAGGCAATTTATCTCGAGTTCCATGTTCTCGTTGATCGTGAGCTTGTAGCTTTCGTTTCTATCAACGAGCTTGCCCAACTCCTGGCTGATTCGGGTCGGGGAGACGTCTGGCAAGAGGAAGGAGACTGGCACGAGGCATGCCTTCGGCTCGCCGTTGCGTTCGACGACAAAGACGTCACCGTCTCTCGCCACGCGGTCGAGTACCTCGCCCGGCGAAGCTCGGAGTTCCATCATCGATAGGGATTTGAAATCGATCTTCAAGCTAGCCTCTCTTCAATGTCTGATTTCCGCGCCGGGCCATTTGCCCCTCACGCGCCAAACGTCGTACTTGTTTAGCCACTTCGCGGCCCGGGCTAAGACGAACGCGAGGCTATGGATTCCGGGGTTCCACATCGAGGGGTGCATGTAGCAGATGTTTCCCGGCTGGTATCTGTGCGGCGCATTTGTAATGACTGGCGCATCGACGAAGACCTTCGGCATTTCGTTCGGGTAGCTATCAGGAAACCTAATCGAAAGAACGTACGTTCCGGCGTCCGTTTGGAGGGCAGTTTTTGCGTAAACTTTGCCGTCTGTAGTCGGCCGAAGTTCAAGGAATGCGAAAGTCCTCTGCGCTTCGGCAGTCTCTCTCTGAATTCGGTTGAAATCCATGATGCCTCTCAGTATTCTCCGCCGAGGTTTTCCCTCATCGTCAGCGGTTTCTTCCCGCCCAGATCGCTGGCGTCAGCTTGACCGACTGCTCGAATTTCGCCGTTTGGCAGGATCTGGATCGGTGTATCTTCCTCGCTGTTGAGGAGTTGCTCCAATTCCTGAATCGTCAGCTTCTTGCTCATCTTTCGCCCTCC
Organism: Occallatibacter sp.; assembly: GCA_050010795.1. Taxonomy (GTDB): domain Bacteria; phylum Acidobacteriota; class Terriglobia; order Terriglobales; family Acidobacteriaceae; genus Telmatobacter. The sequence continues at coordinate 137,548 of JBEKKI010000002.1, read as the reverse complement.
TTTTGCTTAACTTCAGTTACCGTATTAATTGCGTAGGCTATTACGACGGGTTGATTCTTGTCAAGAGAATTCTCGTGGGACCTAGCCGGGGGGTTTGCGATCTGCGCATGGAGGGGCCGACCCCTGATCAGAGAGCGGGGGGCAGAGAACAGGGACTAGGGATCGAAAGACAGCTACCAGCTACTAGCTTCTAGCTGCTAGCTTTTTCGTGTTGGGTTGAGGATTGTGGTGTCCCAGGTCCGAAAACTCGGACCTGGGGCACCCGTCTGGGGCGGTGATGCGCGCGTTCGCACCCTTCAAATGCAATTCCTAACTTTCTTTGGTTACAGTCACCCTCAAAAGCTAACTTTCCTGGGTTACAGTTACCCCTGAAATGCAACTTTTCTTGGTGCATGTCCTCGAAAAATGTAACCTCTCAAGCGAACCTTTGGGGGCCAAAGCTAACCATTTAAGCGAACATTTGACGGGGTCAACGCACCATAATCGCGAACATTTGCCTTGATTTAATGCGCTTTACGCTCCTCGACCAAAAACCGGCTTTCGAAATCGGTTTTCGATCGCACCCTTCGCCTCGCGGACAAGGATTTGTCTTGACGCGGGTATGGTCTGGACCAGAGGATGGCAACTGGGCCGCTCGGGCGCCGGACGAGTATGAGACCGGAGGGACTCGAGCGGGAGGTCCACACAGCTTCTCCACAAGGCCTGCACACGGGGTGAAGGGCGGCGTTTGATTGGAACGACAGCCGCGCGGGCTTGAACCCAAATCAACCAACCGGGGCAACACCTTGGCGGGGCCGCCACAATCGCGGGACGATTCCCCATGCTCCGCCGTCGCGGGAGTTCTCTCTTACTCGGGGACCATCGAGCTCGGGGGCTACGCAGCGCTGGGGCCGCGCAGGAAAACTCACTTCGTTCCATCGTCGAGAAGAAAACACCTAACAAGCAACAAAAGGACCAAGGAGGTCTTGCAAGTGGGTATACGTCAGATGGCTTTTGCCGCCGCAATGGCTGCGGCACTTTCAACGACGCTTGTTGCACAACAAACGCCGTCCGGTTATCACGGCATTTCGTGCATCCGGGTCAAGCCCGGAAAATCCGCTGATTTTCGCGCGCTTCTGAGCGGAGACTTTCAAAAGTTTGAGCAGGCGCGCGTTGACTCGGGGGCGATCACAGCGTGGATTGTGCTGCGCACCGTGATACCCGCGGGGACCGATGCGGGGTGCGACTACGTTCTGGTCAGCTTCTACCCCGGCCTGCCCGCCGCGCCTCTTTCCGACGAGGACATGACGGCCGTTCTACAAAAGGCCGGTGTCACTGCCACGCTGCAGGAGTGGCGCGATCGCCAGAGAGATGTGGCAGAGCTGGTGTCAAACAACATCACCCAATATCAGGCGCTGGTGGGCGGCACAAAAAAAGGCGACTACCTGGTGTTCAACTCCATGAGCACAACCAACGCGGGCGAGTGCGTGGCCGCGCAAAAGAGGATTTGGCAGCCGTTCGCCGAGGAAGGGGTGAAAGAGGGCGCACTGGACGGCTGGGCCGTGAACAGACAGAGATTCCCCAACGGCGCCAAAGACCCGAGCCTGGTGAGCAGCGTCGACATCTACCCCAGCTGGGATGCGATGTTCAATTTCTTCGGACCCGACTTTGATACTCGCTGGAAGAAGGTGCATCCCGAGCTGAGCCCCGAAGAAGCGTTTGCGCAGATCGACAAGGTGTGCACCATCACCCATACGGTGCTGTACAAGGTGGAAGACCAGATCGCTTCGCCGAAGTAAGACAGGCACAACGGAAAGCAGAAGCAGGAGGGCCGCCCACAAACAGTGGAGCGGCCTTTTTGCATTGGCGCGGTTTGGCGGCGTGCGCGTTCCAAGCCAGTTCGTCTCACGCCAAGTGGACAGGACTCGCCGGGCGGCACATGAGCCGAGGGGACAAACCAGGACCTAGGGGAGATGAATCTTCAGCTTGTAGCAGATGAAGAGAACCAGGATCGCGCCCAATGTGGAAAAAATGAGGCCGGCGGGATGATATCGCTCGTTTTTCGAGCGAAAAATCATGTGGGTAACGCCGCCGCCGAGGAGCGATCCGACGATGCCGAGCACGATTGTCCAGACCATCGACAGGTGCTCATGCATCACCGATTTCGCGATGAGCCCCGAGATAAACCCGATAATGACATACCAGATTACGTGAAACATGCCTTCTCCTCCATGGTTTGTCTTCAGCTGGAATCCCCTGTGTCGGGGCCCATTCCCTCGAATTGTACTGCTGCCGAGGGGAATTGCAGCACCAACACAACTTTTGCGGCCGGAAAACCAGGCGATTCGGCGCCGTCCTGGACTCACATGCGCAATCGAGAGCCCTGATCGTCGACTTTTCCGACGACGGTCCCCTCGCCGTTTCTTCCGCGATTCGGATTCTGCAAGGAGACGGCGTGTTAAAGCTGTTCAAATTTATACAGTTTTTTGACTGCACCCCGAGCGCGCATTGAGAAATCCTGCATGTGAGCCCGCACAGGCCGCCAGGTTTTCGAGGATTTGCCCGCACGCAGCTTGCGGCTGAGCTTGGCGCGCGATGCGCAAGGAGGGCGCGCCGGCGTTCGGGCTCTTTGCCGGGCAGGTGTTGGGTGGGGATGCCGGGCTCAGGAACAGGTACAACCTTTCTCCTCCTCCTCGCGCCTGCGGAGGGCGGCTCCCTGAGGGTCAGTGAGGATATCGACCCACCTCGGGTCAGGCGAGGCATCGGCGTCGTAGTTGTCGTGCCAGTTCCACCATTTATACGGCGGGGTCTGGGGGTAACCCTCGGGCGAGTCCTCCCATGTCTCCTGACGGCCGAGCGGAGTTATATCGAGGTAGCTCCAGACGGTGCCCATCGCCTCGTCGCCGCGGTTGTTGATGAAGTAGGTGCGGAATACTTTGTCGCCGTCGCGGAAGAAGACGTTGTGGCCATGCCATTCATCGACGCCGAAGTCCTTGTCGAAGCTGCCGGTAAAGGTGTACCAGGGCATCTGCCAGCCCATTCGCGCCTTGAGGCGAGCGATGTCGGCCTGTGGCGCGCGCGAGGCATAGGCGAGGGTGGTGTCGCGGGCGTTGAGATGGGACAAGTGGCCGACCTGGTCGGCGCCCAAAGAGCAGCCGCGGCAGGCGTGCTGAGGCCAGCCGAACACCCCGGGCTCAAAGAAGGCGCGATAGACGATCAACTGACGGCGGCCCTCGAACAAATCGAGCAGGCTTACCTTGCCGTTGGGTCCGTCGAACTCGTACTTCTTCTCCACGGCCATCCAGGGCATCCGCCGGCGTTCGGAGGCCATCGCGTCACGGTAGCGGGTGAAGGCCTTCTCCTTCACGAGGAGCTTCTGGCGCGCAGTCTCCCATTCCTGCTGCGACACGATCGGCGGTGTGTTCAGCGCGGCATGTCCTTTCCCGTGTTCCTTCTCGCTTTCCCTGCTTGCCGTCATCGTCGTCATGGTCCTTTTCTCCCTTCGTCGAGTTGCCCCGGTTGTTTGTGTTCTCGATATGAGCCGGCAGATCCCAGCCACCAGGCAGCGATGTCCAGTTAGAGACCGAGCAGGTTCGACCGGTTGCCCGAGCCGGCACCAGGCGAAACCATTAAGAGATGGTTGAAGGGCGCATGGATTCCTTTGCCTCACCCCGGCAGAGATCAGAGAACAGGGATCGGGGAGAGTGGACCGTGATCAGTTGCCGGGGTGGAGCGTGACGAGGACGATGTCGTTCGAGCTCATGGGCACGTCGATAGTGACGGCGCCGGACGCGGTGGCGCTGACAGTGCGATCGGTTTCAGGCGCGTCGCGCGTGAGGTAGTCCAAGTGCGCAATTTCTGGCGGAGTGAGGTCGGTGGGCGAGCCCATCTCGAGATAGGCGGAGTAGGCATCGTTCGTGTGGTACCCGGTGCGGTGAATTTCGAGACGGTAGGCAGCGCCGGGCGAGAGATGCGTGACTTTGATCTCGACCGGAGCGGCGGAGTGCGCGGGAATGATCTTCGAGTAGAACGGGCGGTCGCTGACGGACTGCACGGGCTGGGCAAAGTCCCAAATTACTGCGGTGAAGTTGCGGCTGTCGGTCGAGAGCATCGACTCTGGATCGGCCGAGGGAATGGTGTCGCCCCGGAGCGCGTGGAGATATTTGTAGGCGAAGAAGGCGGGCTTGCGGATGCCATCGCGGCTGAGGAGGCCGAAGCCGCCGTGGAATGCAGTGGGCGGAGGGCCGGACTCCTCGAAGAGATCGGAGTAGGTCCAGTAGCTCATGCCCTGGACGAGGCCGGCGCAGGCTTTGAGCTTGGACAGGATGTAAGGCGCGCTGATGTAGGAGTCGTGCACGGGATCGCGCGGCGTGTAGCTGGTGCTCCACTCGGTGAAGTAGAGCGGCAGATTTGGGAAAGCGGATGCGGAGATTTGCGCGCGCGCGCGGCGGACGTCGGCGACGATGGCGTCGGGCTTGGGCGAGAGCTTGACGTCGCTTTTGCCGTTGGCATCGAGAAAACCGCCGTCGACTCCGTAGGTGTGGGTGGAGACGAAGTCGATGGGCGCGCCGGATTGGTGGACGTGGGCGAGGAACTCTGGGATCCACGACGCGCCCGCGGTGGCTGGGCCGCCGACGCTGAGCTCGGGGTCGATGGATTTGATGGTGCGCGCGGTGGAGTCGTAGAGCGCGAAGTACGCAGGCTGGTCGGCTTTCTCCCAAAATCCGTCGAGGTTGGGCTCGTTCCACACTTCGAAGAACCAGGAGCGGACCTCCGGCTGGCCGTAGCGCGATTCGATGTGGCGGATGAAGGCGGCGACGAGATCGGCCCATGCGGCGGGGCGGGGGTGCGATGTGTTGCCGTTCCAGTAGAAGATGCTGTTTTGCGAGGTGGCGAGCGCCTGGGGTGTGAAGCCAAGCTCGACGAAGGGCTTGATGTTTTTGGCGAGCAGATCGTCGTAAAGCTGGTCGATTTTGGTCCAGTCGTAGACGGTTTGGCCGTTGACGATGCGGACGGTTCCGAGCACGTCGTGAAAGATGGCGTGAAAGCGGATGTAGCGAAAGCCGAGTTCGTCGACGGCGAGCTGAAGCTGGGACTGGCTGTCATCGCGGATGAGCGTGCCGGGAAAGTCGGAGCCGACGGACAAATCGAAAAATCGATCGACGGGGCTGGAGGTGTGCGCGATGTTGGCGACGATGACGCGTGGCGGGGACGGTTGCGCGTGCGCGGGGGCGACGGCGGCGCCGAGAGCGAGGATGAAGGGGAAAACGATTACCGCGACGAGCGAGGATTGGGTTGGCATGAAAGGCAGACGGGTCTTTCTTCTTTCAGAGTTGAAAGCGAGACCATTATATATAAGCGTCTGCTGAAAACGCGGGGCGGGAATGCAGTCCGCCCCGCGCGATGATCCGACGTGCTATGGAACGGGGTTGTGGTTGGTGCTATCCGCCGAAGTCACCGGGTTCCAGTTAACGGTTAGCGGCCCGTGATATTGGGTGGACTGACCGTTGTTGTTGTCGAGCAAGTGGAATCTCAGATTCAGAGGATCCGTGACGTCGGTGGTCAGCAAACCAGGCCCTCCGGGGTTGCCATCGCCTCCTTCGGATAATCCTGTTGTGCTGAAGTACGCGTTCATTGTTTGGCCTCCAACGCATTCCGGAACTCCGGTCGGAGGGGTGGCTGTGGTCGAGCCTTGGAAGACAAGCGAGCTGTGCGGATCGCTTGATGGATACCACGGCGTAACGCCGGCCGGGATCGAATAGGACTGCGTGGGCAGCGGAATGGCGAGGGTATAGGAATTGCCGCCCTGGCAGACGACATCGGTGGTGATTTTCGCCCCGCTCACCAGAGACACTGTCGCCGCCGGGTGGTTGTCGTTGAGCAACAACTCGTAGCCTGCTTCTACGTTGTCGCCTGAATTGATGTTCAGACCGCCATTTACTGACTCCACTACCGTTCCGCCTGAGTTCCAATTATCCGGGAATACCGGGTTGTTCGTTCCCCACCAATTGGTCCACCGCCCGTAATTCATGGTCGCGAAGTCGTAGGCGTAGGCGCCGCCAGCGACCTCAATTGGGGTCCCCGCGTTGGCGGGGGTAGGATAGACTTCAACATCCGAATCGACGGTTGCCTGTCCCAGCAAGAATTTGTCGACGAACGCTGTCAACGGCGCCTTCTCGATGGGCAGTGTTGCGCAGTGTGCGTGGCTTCCATCGATGAAGAAACCGAATCGGTCTCCTATTCCGAGCGTGTTATAGATTTGCTGTGTCGCCCGCGCCGAGATGTAGTTCGATCCGTTCGACAGCCAGTACTGCGATGCGTTTCCGGTTTCAAGCAGGGCCCTTGGAGCAACCAGGGCCATCAGCTCGTGCTGGTCGAAGGGCAGCTTGTATACGTTGTCGCCGGCGAACGGTTGCAGTTGCTGGCTGAACCAGTCGTAGTTCGTGTCGTCGACATCTTCCACCGTGCCCTGAGCTTCGATTTCATGCGAGACGCGCCACGCGGGCGCGCCGCCACCTCCGTTTTCCTGGGCAACCGTAAGAGCAATCCGCTCGTCGAGCGCCCCGGCATAGAGCGCCATCTTTCCGGCAAAGGAGCAGCCAGTCACCATCAGGTGATTTAAGTCGATGGGCATTGGATTAACGGACTGCTTGGATGCGATTTCCATGCCATCGATCAGGCGGCTCACTCCCCAGGACCAGGCAGCGTATTCGCCTTGATTGCTTGCGCCGGTGCATATTCCTTCGCAATACTCCGGATAAAGCTGGTAGAACGGATCGGCGGTGTGGTCACTCGGCGAAGAAAAATTGTATGCGGTTACCTGAGTGCTTACGTAGCCAACCGTTGCAATGGGCTGGCCTGAAAAGATGCTGGCTGGAAGACTCCCATAATCGGGCTGTGCGGGGGGACCAAAGCAAAAGGTTGATCCACCGAAACTGAAACAGAGCTTAATCTCCATGGCGATCACGGCCGGAAACGGGCCGCTGCCCATCCCCTGCGGAATATAAACGCCCGACGTCAATGTGAGCGTTTTTCCATTCCGGGTGACGTTCACCGTAAGTGAACCCGTGCTCGATCCTGATACAGGCGGCGTGTAATTCGCAGTAATCGTGCAGTCGTGGCAATCGGGCTTGGGGCCAATCTCATACTTTTCGACCGCAGCCAACATCTCGTTGCGCCGTCGCTCCCAGTTGGGGAACGAGGTGTCGCGCGTGCCATTGGCGAACACGAACGGGTCAGGTAAAGGCCGGATGATCGGAAGCTGCGCAAACGATGGGAAACTGGGCGCCGGAAAGCTCGCGCCGGTGTTCTCAGCGCTATAGATGAGCGGCGTGCTCGAATCGCCCCACGTCTGTTCCTGGGCTTGTGCTTTTGGCGCCGCGGCCGACACAAACAAAAGCACCATCAGCGCCAGAGATGATTTGACCAGAAGGGAATGATTGAGGGATGCGGGCTCAACGATGGTCGCGGGCCGCAGTGATACCGGCCCATTCCATGACAGGCAGAGATTTCTCATTGGAATCCTCGCTTGGGGCAGCGGGATCTTTTCCTTTGTCCCGGGTTGGGGGCGATACGTGCTCTTTGCGCCTCGCCAGGTTTCGGCGCAGCGATCAGGGGAAGTTTTCCGGCGGGATTCGGCTTGCGGCCGGCGTTTTATTGGTACTTAAACTAGGTGCTTTCTTGAGGGGCTCAGGTTTGCGAAGGCGTTCAATGCGTACTTAATTCGCGCCACAAACTATAGGCTGAGAATTTTGGCATTGTCAATCAGCAGACGATGAAAAAATGGGCTTCCTGATGGGAGCAATGATTTGAGGCACTTACGGGATGTGCCGAAAAAGTAAAGATGGAGACAAAATCTTCGCTTGCGGTTCGCTTTTTATTCGCTATAATGCCCGCATGGCCGTCACACGAAGACAAAAAGAAGTGATCGACTTTCTTGAGGCGTTTGTGAGCCGCAACGGCTATTCGCCTTCGTTTGAAGAGATTGCGCGGGGTATGGGGCTGAAGAGCTTGGCCACCGTGCACAAGCACATCACCAACCTGGAAAAGAAGGGCATGCTGGACCGCGTGCACAATCGCAGCCGGTCCATTGACGTGCTGCCGCCGGGGACGCGGACGCGGTCGAGTCTGAAGCTGCCGCTGGCCGGGCGCATCGCCGCCGGGCTGCCGGTGGAGGCGATGGAAAGCCCGGAGACCATCTCGCTGGCCGACGTGGTGGGCAACCGCGACGTGTTTGCGCTGGAGGTGCGCGGCGACTCCATGCGCGACGAGCACATCATCAACGGCGACTACGTGCTGGTGGAGCGCACCAAGACGGCGCGGCAGGGAGAGATCGTGGTGGCGCTGGTGCACGGCGCGGAGACGACGCTGAAGCGCTTCTATCCGGAAGGCAACGTGGTGCGGCTGCAGCCGGCCAACATCGAGATGGAGCCGATCTTCGTTCCCGCGGCGCAGGTGGCGATCCAGGGCCGGGTGCTAGGAGTGCTGAGGAAGTACCGGTAAAGCAGGGACCAGGGAATAGGGAATAGAGAGCCGGCTGGCCGCGTGAGAACGCGAGTGCGATTCGCCGCGCCGGAGACATGCGGCGATAATGAGTCATGCGCACGGTGGTGACTGCGGCGAGACTGTGGAATGGGCGCGAAGCCGTCGCCAATCCAATTATTGAAATTGAAGATGGACGTATTGCCGCGATCGGGAGCCGCGGCTCTGCCGAACCGCCGGACCCCCTTGCGGGAAGAGGCTTTCAATCCCCGGCTTCGATCCTTTCGCAGCATGGCGCGCAGGCCGTCGTGATCGAAGGCGATGGAGAAATCTTCCACTATCCCGGCGCCACGCTGGCGCCCGCATTCTTCGACATCCACATTCACGGCGCGGCCGGACATGACGTGATGGAAGCGACGCCCGAGGCGCTGGGCGCGATGGGGCGGTTTCTGGCTTCGCGCGGAACGGCACATTTTCTCGCGACCACGGTTACAGCTCCGGTGGATGAAACGCTGCGCGCGCTGGAGGGGCTGGCGGGGATCATCGAACGGTGGGGCGAGCGGACGGAATTAGCGAGTGCGGCAGGCGATTGTGCGGCGCGGACTATAGGCATTCATTTGGAGGGGCCGTTTCTGTCGCACTTGAAGCGCGGCATGCAACCGGAGGAGCATCTGCTCGAGCCGGATATCGCTTTATTCGACCGGTTTTTTGAGGCGTCGCGAGGGCAGATTCGCCTGATGACGCTCGCTCCCGAACTCGAGGGCGCGGTGGAACTGACGCGCCATGCGACGGCACGGGGCGTGCGCGTGTCAATGGGCCACTCGAATGCGACCGCGGCGGAGACTGGCGCGGCCATTGCCGCCGGAGCTGTGAGCGCGACGCACACCTTCAACGCCATGCGCGCGCTCGATCATCAGGAGCCGGGAATTCTGGGCGTGGTGCTGGCCGACGACGCGCTCTATGCAGAGCTGATCTGCGATGGAATTCACTCAAAGCCGGAGATGGCGAAGCTCTGGTGGCGCGCCAAGGGGCCGGAGCGCGGCATTCTCGTCACCGACGCGATGAGCGCGGCGGGCATGCCCGACGGCGAGTACAAGCTGGGAGGATTTGCCGTGCAGGTGAGCGAGGGACGGGCGATGGCGCGCGGCGTGCTGGCCGGCAGTGTGCTGACTCTCGATCGCGCGCTGGAGAATTTTGTTGCGTTCACGGGTGCGACGGTGGACGAAACGCTCAGGCTGGTCACGACGAATCCGGAGACGATGACGGGGATGAGCGATCGTGTGGGCGCTATTGCGGTGGGCGAGCCGGCGAATTTCGTCGCGGTCGACACGAAGGGAAAATTGGTCGCGTCGATGGTGAATGGGAAAGTGGTTGTGAGTGTTACCGCAGCCTAGGGCTGGCCGCGCCATCTGCGGGCTTTGCTGGCGGCGACGAGGGGTGCGAGGGAGGTAGAAGCTCGTGCGTGTTGTCTTCCAATGAGATCAGTTCAATTGGTTTGTCGTCTTCTGTATTTCCCAATTTCATCGCGAGGACCAATCCCTTCTCGGTGGTCCATATCGTCATATCCTGATTTGTGAATTTATGCGCACGAAAGATCCCCAGAACGGTCTTGAGATCTTCCAAACCAACATAGGTGATGGGGAATGGTTCTTCTGATTCGAGATTCAGAATGGATGAATCGGGATTGTCTGCGACCCCGACTTCGGTGATGGTGGTCAGTTTCCCAGTCGTTCGGTCGGCCTGGGCACAGATCGTCGCCATGATCCAGAACATGTCGGTGGCAAAGCCCGGAGGCAAGAAGATACTCGGTCCGCGTATCGGCAGGGAGGCTCTAGTGGTTTTCCCCTTGTCAAATGAGTCGCAGTTGATCGAATTGGAGAGATAACGGCAGCTGAGGCTGATCACAAGCTCACCGAAGCCTTTCCGCGTCACCGTGATTGAGTAGGAGGTTGGTTTCCAGGTACTCGACAATCCGAATTCCTGGATTACGTCGACAGGTTTTGCATCGCCTAAGGGCGTGCTCGTCACCAGGAAACCGCCGTCCGGGGTTCGCACCATCTTCCAGTGAAGCCCTTTTTCGGAATGCGTCATGCTGTCGGCAACTCCATAGGTTCCTTCGGCGAGGACTTGCGGGCTCTGAGTTTGCGCAGAGGCTGCAAACCGGGAAAAGATCAAAAGCAGTCCAACCAACGACCAGCGCGGGATCATTGAACGTCCCTCCAGTCGCGCCTGCAAGGCTTCCATGTGCAAAAAGCAATTAGCGGCATAAATTCTCCTTTCAGAGACGGCGGGCCTGATTTAGGTCGCCGCGATGCGGTTGGCGCGCCAGAGCGCGCCGTCGAGCGGAACGACGGCTTCTTTCTTGACCGGCATATCAGGCGCGGCCGAGTGAAGGCCCGAGAAAAACGCTTCGCGCACGATAGTCATCTTTTCAATCACGCTGCCGGTCCAGGCCGTGGAAACTTCGCCGGGGATGGAATGCTTGCGTCGAAGCTTGGAGCGGACGAGGAGAATATTCTGGACGAGGTCGGCGGCGGCCTGACGCAAGACTCCCACCGAGACTGCATCGCCGGCTTCGGCAAGGTCGTTGATGGCGGGCGCGAGCGCGGCAAAATCCGGGCCCGGCGTGCTGTCGCCCACGTTGATCAGCTCGTCGAGAGTTGACGTGCCCCAGATCTCGCCGACTCTCTTCAAGACTTCGGTCGGCTCCTCGCGATCGTGGGCATTGAGCGCACGGCGAATGGCGTGCAGGCCGATCCAGTAGCCTGAGCCTTCGTCGCCGAGGCGCGAGCTCCATCCGCCGGCAGTCTCGGTTGCGCCATTGGGCGCGCGGCCGATGGTGTTGGTGCCGGTGCCCGCGATCTGAAGAATTCCCGGGCCTCCGTGAAAGGCCGCGTCGAGCGCGATGATGTGGTCGCCGACGACCTCGGAACGCTCGATGCGAAAATCGCGGAAGACCGCGGTGATCCATTCGGTGATTCCTGGCATGGTGGCGCTGGCCACTCCGCACGATGCAGCGCGAACGGTGGTGGCGCCGGCCTGCTCAAAGACGTCCTTGAGCAGCGCGCGCAGATTCTCTTCGGCGGCCTCGGCGCCAACGCGCAGACGCTTGATGGACCCGCTCTCGGCAAAGGCGAGCACGCTATCGCCGTCGACAATCGACGCGCGCGTGTGCGTGCCGCCGCCGTCGATGCCGAGAATCGCGCTCATGGCTTCCCTTCCCTCTTTACTGTTCGGGCGCGGCGCCGCCATCGCGGAGCGTTGCGGAAAGAATGTTCAGGCTGCCATCGGAATGGGGCGCGCGGAGGCCGAGCATGTGAGCGAGCCATGGATACAGGTTCACGTTCTCAAACGGCGCGACCGTTTTGCCTTCGACGAGGTCGGGGCCGGCGGCGAAGAAAACGGCCTTCATCTCGGGAACCATGCGCGGATCGAAGCCGTGCATGCCTGTCGTGGGCGGACGCGTTTCCTTTCCCGCCGGCGGAGCATGCGCGCGAATCGCGAACGGCCCGGTGGCGACGATCACGGGATCGCCCTCACGCGGGTTCTGGTTGTAGTTGAGTTCGGCGGGCACATTTTTGAGGCGATACACCGTGAACTGCGACGTGGCGTGCTTGAGCTGGTCGTAGACGCGCGCGCGATCCTGCTCCGTCTTGCCGTAGAGGAGCATGCCGGCAGTGTCAAAGCCGGTGAGGTCGGCGAACTGGTCGATATCGATCCAGCCGCCTTCAGACTTGACCATGCCATGATCGCTTACAACGACGAGATCGACGGGCAGGCCGGTGGACTTGAGCGCGGCGCGCAGCTTGCCGACAAGCGCATCCATTTTGTGCTCGGCGGCGCGGGTTTGCGAAGCGTCAGGTCCGAACTCATGCCCCTCGTGGTCCGGCTCGGAGAAGTAGATGGTGATGAAGTGCGGCCGCTGGGCGGCGGGCAGGCGGAGCAGCGAGATTGTGTCGTCGATGCGCGCCTGCTGCGACTCGGGAGTGCGCTCGGTTTTGTCGTCGTAGACCGCATACCAGGAAGGGCGGAAGCCTGCGATCTTTGCCTCGGAGCCGGGCCAGAGGAAACACGCGGTGCGCATGCCCTGGCTTTCCGCGAGGCTCCACAACGGGACGCCGCCGTACCATGAGCCGTCGTAGGCGGATTGCGGATCGGAATAGGAGTAGCGTGCGCCGCGCGCGGGATCGATGAAGCTGTTGGCGACGATGCCGTGATGCTCGGGATAAAGTCCGGTGACGATGGTGTAGTGATTGGGGAAGGTGAGCGAGGGATAGCTGGGAATCATGCCTTCGGGCGCCGATACCCCCTGGCGGCCGAGCGCGAGAAGATGCGCCGCGTTGTCGCGCTTCGCGTAATCCCAACCAAATCCGTCGAGCGAAACGAGGACAACGTAGTGGCGGCTCTCGGCCCATGCTGAGTTGGGGCCGTTGTCGACGTGCGTAAGCGGGAGCGCGGGGTTGAGGGCGGGCTGCGCGAAGAGTTGCGGCGCAGCCAGCCAAAGAACCAGGAGAGCCGCGGCAACCGCAAAACGGCCCCGGGTGCGAAGTCGCATTGAAAGCACCTCCGAATCAGCTTAACGCATAGGAGATGGTCGCGGCGGGCACCGATTCGCTAGCTGATCAGGCGCACCCAGGCCATCCACACTATCCCGCGTGCGAGGATGGAGAGCTTTCGCCATAGCGGAACTTTTGCGCGGCGTGTGAACACGTCGAAATTGGCGCGGACGATGCGATTGAGCAAGGAGTGATAGATCGACACCAGCACCCACAAAGCGGGCCTGCTGACGGGATCGATCAAGGGATATAGCGATTGCGTTGCGTGGTAGTAGCGATCGGCGAGGCGCGCGATGGCGGCGAACAGCTCGCGCTCGTTCTTTGTGGGTGGCGTGTCGTGCCGGCGATCGAGCAGCGCGTCGAGCGATATTCCGTGGCGGGCGAGATCGTTGAGCGGTAGATAAACGCGGTTGCGCGCGGCGTCTTCGGGTACGTCGCGCAGGATGTTCGTCAACTGGAATGCAACGCCGACTTCTTCGGCGAGCTTCTCCGCGCGCAGGTCGCGATAACCGAAGATGCGAATGCAGACCAGGCCGACCACCGAGGCCACCAGATAGCAGTAGCGGTAAAGATCGGCGAAGGTGGCGTAGGTTTCTGTCGTGCCGGTGCCGGCGTGATTCAAATCGAGCGTGACGCCGGCTACGAGTTCATCGAGCAGCCGGAGCGGAATCTCGAAGCGGCGGGTGGCGTGGCGCACGGCGATGAAGACCGGATCGCGGGTGGGCGCGCTCCGGGCTGCCTGGTGCCACGCGGCAAGCCACGCGTCGAGGCGGCGGCGGCGCTCCTCGCGGGGCACGGATTCGTCGTCGGCCAGGTCGTCGGCCTGGCGCATGAAGGCGTAGATGGCGCAGATGGCGTTGCGGCGCTCGCCGGGCAGAGCAAGAAACGCAAAGTAAAAATTCTTCGCCTGGCGCCTGGCGATCTTCCTGCAGGCCGCGTAGGCGCGAGCGAGGCTCGGCGGTTGCGATGAATCTCGAGAGGTCAAGCAGATCTTCCTGCCGGGCGGGTGCGCAGCCGTAGAAACGGCAGGGCCTTTCCGCCCAGCGCGCGCGCGGCGAGCGCGAGCTTGGTGCGCTTTGAGATGGCCGGCCGTGCGCTGAGCACATCGTAATCGCGGCGTTCGATGGCGCGCAAAGTCTCAAGGCCGCCGCGGCTGAAGAGATCGAGATCGATGGCGAGCGAGCGATTGACTCTGCCGATGAGCGGCAGGCCCTGCTCGAAGAGCGAACGCGCGTAGTCGACTTCGTAACGCATCAGCGCGCGAAACTCGGGTGTTGCGACTCCGCTCGCGATGGTCTCGTCGGAAACGCCGAAGCGGCGCATGTCGTCCTCTGGAATATAGACGCGGCCTTTCGCGAAATCGACGCGGACATCCTGCCAGAAGTTGGCGAGTTGCAGCGCGGTGCAGGTCGAGTCGGAGAGCCGGAAATTTTCTTCGATTGATTCGGGGTTCACTTCGCCGCATGCGTAGAGCACGAGGCGGCCGACCGGGTTCGCGGAGTAGCGGCAGTAGCCGAGAACGTTGGCCATTGTGGCGTAGCGCGTGACAGTCTGGTCCTGGCGAAAGGCGACAAGGAGATCGGCGAACGGTTCCTTGGGAATTGCGCAGGCGCGAATGGTCTCGGCCAGCGCGACGAAGACGGGATGGCGCGCGCGGCCTTCGTAACAGGCGTCGAGTTCGCGGCCCCACAGATCGAGAAGTGCCAGGGCCGCGGATTTGTCGGGCACTTCGTCGCCCAGATCGTCGGAGATGCGGCAATAGGCGTAGATGGAATGGAAGTGCGGCCGCAGCGCCTTGGGCAGGAACCAGGTGGCGACATGGAAATTTTCGTAGTGCGTTTCGGCGAGACGGCGGCACCAGGCGCGCGCTTCTTCGAGCGTTGGCGCGACGTCAGGAATGCGGTAGTTGAGAGGCAGCGCGGCCCAGCCCCGTGCGAGGAGGTCTTGTTGCGAGGGCTGCGCGGCGGTGGCGGTCATGGGCGATTTGGCCTTATCGATATTATTTCACCGGCAGAGCGCGCGGAAGCAGGGAGGTTACCGGGTGCGGGCCAGGAGGCCCGCACGACAGCCGGCCGGGAGGCCGGCGCTACATCTGAAACCGGCGCAGCTTCACGGCACAATCGCGGTCTTGATCTCGGTGGAGCGGTTCATCAATTTCTCAAACACGCGGTTCAACTCATAGAGGTGAGCGCGGCCGGTGATGAACGCGCTGGCCTGGAACTTTCCGCCGGCGATGAGTTCGAGCGCCTTGCGGCACATGGCCGGCGTGTGGTGGAAGGTGGCCTTGAGCGTGATGTCGCCATAGTGGATGCGATTGGTATCGAGGTGGACGTGCGTGTTGGCGGCGCACCCGCCGAAGAAGTTCACCGTGCCGCCCTTGCGCACCAGTTCGAGCGCCTCCTGCCACGTTTCGGGCAGGCCAACGGCCTCAATCGCGATGTCGACGCCACGCCCGTTCGGCGTGAGCGCGCGCGTGTCCTGAATGGCCTTGCGGATGGACGCGGTCAGCACCACGTGCGTCGCGCCCAGTTGTTTGGCCGCTTCAACCTGGCCGTCGTGCTTGACGATGGAGATGGTTTCGTAGCCGGCGAGCGCGGCCACATGCAGAATCATGAGGCCCAGCGGCCCGCCGCCAATGACGGCGACGATGTCTCCCTTTCGCGGGCTCGAATCCTCGAAGCCATGCACGGCGCAGGCCAGCGGCTCAGTGAGCGCGGCGTGCTCCAGCGGCACGCCGGCCGGAACCTGCAAGGTGTTCTTGGATACGATGCGGGCGGGAATCCTGATGAATTCGGCATAGGCGCCGTTGTTGAAGAGCAGATCGTCGCAGAGATTCTCCTGGCCGCGCAGGCAGAAGAAGCATTTGCCGCAGGGGGCGGAGTTGAGCGCAACCACGCGGTCGCCCTGCTTGAAATCGGTGACGCCTTCGCCGGCTTCGAGGACGGTTCCAGCCTGCTCGTGGCCGAAGAGCGCGGGAGGAACGATCATGCGCGCGTGATATCCGCGGCGAAAGACCTTGAGATCAGTTCCGCAGGTGAGGGCGGCGCCCACCTGAACGACCAGCTCGCCAGCCGCGGCCTTGGGAATGGGGACCTGCTCGATGCGCACATCTTCGCGGCCGTGGAGAATGGCGGCGCGCATGGTGACGCGCCCGGGGAGAAGCGCATTCTCGACCGTCCTGCGGCCCTGGTGGACAACGGTCTCGACCGTCTTGCGCCCTTTAACGACCACCGTCTCGACCGTATTCAGGCCGACTTCGACGACCGACTCGACTGTGTTCAGGCCGCCCTCGACGACGTTCTCGACTTTTTTGCGGCCGCCTTCGACAACATTCTTGACGGTCTTGCGGCCCCGGAGGATCGCGTCCTTTACCGTGCCTGCCATCAGTCTCCTCCCCTACGCTGCTCCGGCTCCGGGCACGGGCTCCAACATGATCTTCATTGAGCCCGGCTGGGGGTGGGACGCGATTTCAATGGCTGCGACCGCCTCTTCGAGCGGGAAGCGGTGCGAGATGAGCCGAGTGAGGTCGAAGCCGTTACGGTACCCGCCAAAGACAATGCCCGTTACTTCGTCCATAAGCGGGAACGATGAAGAGTATGAGCCCAACAAGGTCTTTTCGTCCACACAGACGGCGGCGGGATCGAAAGTAGCCTCGCCGTGCTGGGTCTGAGCAAAGAGCATCACCTTGCCGCCGGGACGTACGGCGTCCATGGCCGTCTTGATGAGTGCATTGCCGCCCACGGCGATAATCACCGCGTCGGCGCCCCGGCCCTCTGTCTCGGCAAAGACACGCTTCACCACATCCTCAGTGCCGGCGTGGATGGGATGCTTGAGCCCGTAAAGCGCGGCGATGGCGTGGCGCTCGGGGAACAGGTCAGAGGTGAGCACGCGGGCGCCGGTGCGCGCGGCGAGCGCGGCGTGCATCAGGCCGATGGGCCCCTGGCCGATGACGAGCACCGTGTCGTCGGCGGCGAGGTTGAGCAGCTTGACGCCCTTGAGCACCGTGTTGAGCGGCTCGACAAACGCGGCCTGCTCGAAGGGCACGCCGTCGGGAATTTTGACCACGCCGCCACGGGCGACGAGGAAGTCCATGGCGCGGATGTACTCGGCAAAGCCGCCGCCGGAGGGCGCAAAGCCAGCGGTCGCGCCGGTCTTGAGATAGAGCGGGCACTGCGAGGGCGTGTTTTTGCGGCAGTAGTAGCACTCGCCGCAGGGAACGTGGTGGAAGCTCACCACGCGGTCGCCGACAGCGTAGCCGGTGACGCCTTCGCCCACCTGCGCGACAATGCCGGCCATCTCGTGGCCGAAGATGCGCGGCGCGGAGTGCGAGCCCATGTGAATTTTTTTGAGATCGGTGCCGCAGATGCCGCAGGTGGCGATTTTGATCAGCAGCTCGCCGGGGCCGATGCTCGGAACCGGCACGATTTCAAGGCGCATGTCGTTGATGCCGCGGTAAACCACCGCGCGCATGGTGTCGGGGAGTTTGGGGTCGATACGCAATACAGGGTTGGAGATTTGGGTAGCCATTTGGTTTTTCGACGTGACCTCATTCATCGCGACGTTGCCCATCGAGAAAATCGCTGAGTGACTCCGCGATGTTTTGGGAAGCCCTTTTACTATTTTCGCCCATTCGGGCGAGGGCAGGCCAATACCACGGGCGTAGGAGAGCAAAGAGTGCAAACGGCGCAAATCGGAATTGGCCGGTAGGCGAAAGAAACCGGTTGAAATCGGGCAATCGATCGCCAGGCCCGTCGCTCACCCCCTTGATGCAGTAAAAGGGAATCTCGCGCATGGCGGCGAGGCGGGCCACGGTCGCGGCCTCCATATCGACGAGGCCGGCGTAGTAGTCGATGGAGAGGCGTTCTTTCTCGTGCTGGCCGGCGACTCTTGGGCTGGTGGCGAGCCAGAGTTCTCCCGCTCCGGCATCACAGCGAAATCTCTCGCCGGTTTTCAGATCGACCACGCCGGCTACGTTGTGAGCCGAGCCGGGAACGATATCTTTGCGCAGCGCTCCGGCCCATCCGATGGAGAAGACGAGATCGATTGGGCCGCCGTCCTCGATGGCGGCGAAGGCGCGCGTGGCAGCTTGCTGGCCGGCTCCGGCGCAGGCGGCGATCCATTCTTCTTCTTTGCTGCGCTGCGCCCAGAATTGAATGCCGCTGCGGGAGCTGTGCGGCCAGCCGCGGACGAGCGGTTTGAGCTCGCCGGGGAAGGCGGCGATGATGGCGACGCGGGTCATGCGCGAACCTGCGCCGTCGTGGCGGGTGCGTAGCCGTTGGCGCAGAACCAGTCGATGGCGGCGCGCATGGCGGGGTAGACGGGAAGAATGCGGAAGCCCAGTTCAGCTTGAGCGCGGGCGCTGGAGGCGAACATCTTCTTGCGACCCATGCGCACCTCTTCAAGCGTGGGGCGCGGCTCGCGGCCACGGATGCGGCCGGTGATCCACTCCTCGAAGAACGCGTATGTGGCGGCGGCGGCGAAAGGAATTTTGACTTTGGGCGATGGAATGCCGGTGATGGCCGACATCTTGTCGAGGATTTGCTTGAGCGTAAGGTTTTCGCCGCCGAGGATGTAGCGGCGGCCGGGTGTGCCGCGGGTGAGCGCGAGAACGTGCGCGCGCGCAACCTCGGAGACGTCGACGAGATTCAGGCCCGTGTCGGTATAGGCGGGAAATTTGCGATTGAGGAAGTCGACGAAGATGCGGCCGGTGGGCGTGGGCTTGCGGTCGTTGGGACCGATCGGCGTGGTGGGGTTGAGGATCATGACCTGCTGGCCATTTTGCGCGGCATGGATCGCTTCCTGCTCGGCGAAAAATTTGGAGCGCTTGTAGTGGCCTACCATGTCGGCGAGCGAAACGGGCGTGTCCTCGTTGATCACGATGCCGTCGGTGCGGAAGTGCATTGTCGCCACGCTGGACGTGTAGACGAAGCGCGGGACGCTGGCCTCGCGGGCCATGCGCAACAGCTCGCGCGTGCCGTCGATGTTGGCGCGGTTCATCGCCGCGGGATCGGGGATCCAGAGGCGGTAGTCGGCGGCCACGTGGACGACGGCGTCGACGCCGGCGATTGAGCTTTTCAGGCTTTCCGGTTGGAGCAGATCGCCGACGACGGTGTCGCCGCGAATGCCTTCGAGATTGGCGAGATTGCTGGCCTTGCGAACGAGGAGGCGGAGATCGGCGCCTTCAGCGGCAAGGGCTTTGGCCACGTGGTGGCCGACAAAGCCTGTGGCGCCGGTAACGAAAACTTTCATTCGGTCTTCTCAGAACTCATATTAAATGCGCGCCGGGGGTACAATGGTGGCGCTTTTCAATTCAAAAGGAAACACGGAAGAGATGGGTTGTAGACAGCGGCCCGTCCAGAAAGGATCCGTATGAAACTGCCTGAGCGCATTCTTCTGCTTACGATGACGGCTGCCGCACTCGCTGCCGTGGCCCTTGCGCAAGACGACGCGGCTGGGTCTCAGGACCCGCCTGGAATGAACCGCATGGCCAGTTACTACATCGCGGACTACCACGAACTGACGTTCGATTCCTACACCTTCCCGATGACAAAGAACGGCGAGAAAACGGAGCAGGCGGTGGAGGGAAAGCGGATCGACATTCGATATAACCTGAAGGACAACGGTTCCACGCCGAGCCCGCTTCAAGTTCTGCGCAACTACGAGAACGCGACGCGCGCGGCCGGCGGCCAGGTGCTGTACGACAATGCCGAGGACAGCGTGGCCACGCTGCGACTGGTGCGGGGCGGAAACGAGTCCTGGGTGGCGATTAACGTCGGCAACCTTCCCAGCGGGGTGCCCGTCATGATGACGGTGATTGTGAAGCAGGCGATGACGCAGGAAGTTGTGATGGACGCGGCGGCCATGGCCAGTAGCCTGAGCGAGACCTGAGAGGTAGCGATCTACGGCATCTACTTCGATACCGGCAAGTCGGACCTGAAGCCCGAGTCCGACGCCGCGGTGGGCGAGATTGCCAAGCTGCTGAAGTCGCAGCCCGACCTGAAGGTGTTCGTGGTGGGCCACACCGATATGGTGGGCGATGCGGCGGCCAACGTGAAGCTGTCGCAGGCGCGAGCGCAGGCAGTGATCAGCGCGCTGGTAACAAAGCATGGCATCGCGGCAACGCGGCTCACGCCGTTTGGGGCGGGGCCTTACGCGCCGGTGGCGACGAATCGCACGGACGAAGGCCGCGCCAAGAACCGGCGTGTGGAGCTGGTGGAAATTGCGGTGAAGTGCGGGACGGAAATTCCGCACCTCGAAGCCGAGATGTGGGACTCCCGGCGCTCCCGAATGTCTGAGTCCCAGAGACAGAAGCTCTCCTTGATTCGTCCAAGGGCCGGAGAAACCGCATGCCGGTTAAATGGGATCTCACTTTGCTTTTGCGTAGTCCAACATTCCCTGGAAATCGACAACGACAGCCGGCTCGTTGCCCACAACCCAGGCGTCGTGACCCGGGGGAAGCAGTGAGACATCGCCCGCCTTGCACTCAAACTCGCTTCCATCATCCATGCGCACGTGCAAGGTTCCAGAAACATGGAATTGAAAATGAGGTGCTTCGCAGCTTTTTGTTTTCGCGATGGGCTTGACTGAGGACGACCACGACCATCCAGGCTGAAGAATGGCCCGCCCGACGGTTGCGCCGCCGATCTTTACCAATTCCAGCCGTCCATTGGGGAATTCACGGACCTCGTCCGGCTTGGCGAAGGCCCTTAATTGTGCCGCAGACACACTTGTGTGAGCCATAACGACCTCCATAGCCGCGGATGCTAAGAGTCGCCGAGAGCGCATGTCAACAGAATTCGGAGGGCCTAAAGAATGTGGAGAGGTCGAAAGTCTGACGACTACTCGAGCGCGTCGGGATGGAGGGCGATGTTCTTTTCGCCGGCGGCCTTCTTTTCGTTGTAGGCCTTGAGCCAGTCTTCCCAGTGCTTGCCGGCGGCGCGGTCTTTGCCGAACTCGAGCCGCGCGATGTCGGCGTAGCTCAGCTTGCGTTTGTCGGGCGCGTTGGGCGCAAAGTATTGCACCCAGGAGTCGGCGAGCGTGGCGCCGGTTTGGCGGTTGAAGATGTAGGCTTCGATCTTCTCACCGGATTTGAGCGTGATGGTGACGTCGCCGCGAAAATCGAAGGCCTTCTCGAGAGCGTTTTTCAGGTCCTGCTCAGTAGCGAGTGAGGGCACCGAGCCTTCAAGCTCTTCGTGGTGCGTACCCGGCGCGAGCTCGAGGGCTTCGATCTGTTCGCGAGTGTATTTTTGGACTTCGGCGGTCATGGTTCTCCAGCAAGTTAGCAAGTCAGCGGGTTAGCGAGTCAGCGGGAGTTCCCAGGTCCCCAAAAGCGAGGGATCTTCACCCCACGGACCAAGACCTGTCCTTGGGGACCCCGGCCTGGGGCACCCAATCAATTCAAAAAATCAGCGGCTGGCCAATTCGCGCTCCGGCTCCTGAATCTTCACCAGCGACGACGGGCCGGTGGGCATGGGCTCATTAAGCAGGTTGAGCGCGTGCTGGTCAGGATAGAGCGAGAAGCTACCCTTGACCATGGCGAAGAATCCCTTGAGCGATCCAAAGCCTTCGAGCACGGCGGAGGGCTCGTAGCCGCAACTGACCATGCAGTTGGCGCACTTCGGATTCCCGCTGCTGACGCCGTACTCTTCCCACTTCGTCGTTTCCATCAGCTCCTTGAAGGTCTCGGTGTAGCCGTCCTGGAGCAGGTAGCACGGGCGCTGCCAGCCAAAGATGTTGTAGGCCGGCGAGCCCCACGGCGTGCAATCGTAATTCCGGTCGCCCATCAGGAACTCGAGGAATAGCGGCGACATGTTGAACTTCCAAGTCTTTTTGCGGTTCGACAGGATGGCGCGAAAGAGGCGGCGCACGCGGGCGCGGCCGAGGAAGCGGTTCTGGTCGGGCGCCTTGTCGTAGCTGTAGCCGGGCGAAAGAACGATGCCCTCAACACCCATGGCCATCACCTCGTCAAAGAAGGCGCGAACAGGGTTGGGATCGGTGCCGTCAAAAAAGGTAGCGTTGGTCGTGACACGGAAGCCGCGCTTGACGGCCTCCTTGATGCCCTCGACGGCGAGATCCCAGCCGCCCTCGCGGCAAACGGAGAAGTCGTGCTCGTCGCGCTGGCCGTCGAGATGGACGGAGAACGTGAGGTACTTTGACGGCGTGAACTCCGGCAGGCGGCGCTTGAGCTCGATCGCGTTGGTGCAAAGGTAGACATACTTCTTGCGTGCGACGAGGCCGTTGACGATGTCGACGATTTGCGGGTGCAGCAGCGGCTCGCCGCCGGGGAGGGAGACCATGGGTGCGCCGCACTCTTCGACGGCGGCGAAGCACTCCCCGGGTGTGAGCTGCTTCTTAAGGATGTGCGGCGGGTATTGCACCTTGCCGCAGCCGGCGCAAGCCAGGTTGCAGCGGAAGAGCGGCTCGAGCATGAGCACAAGCGGATAGCGCTTGTTGCCCTTGAGCCGGTTCTTGAGGACGTACGTCGCTACCGTCCACATCTGTGAGATTGGAACTGCCATCAGCGTTTTCCCTCAGGGGCTGGAGCCCCAGTGTTGCATAGCTCGTAGCCGGTAGCTCGTAGCCCGTAGCTTGAAACTCACTTTCTCACTTGTGCCGCAAGCAACTGCGAAGCAGCTACAGGCTACCGGCTCCTGGCTACAAGCTGTTGTTTCTTTCCATCGCCCGCTTGTAGGCGGTAAGCGCCATCAGCGGGAAGTAATGCCTGTACATCGTGTACGCCAGATAAAAAACCTTGGGAAATCCCGTTCCTGTGATGATGGCCTGGCGCGTCGCGCCGTCCCCCATGGATTCGTCCCAACCACCGCCGGGCATTTGGCGCTCGAGCAGCCAGCGCACACCCTTGGCAATGGAGTCGCTGCGGTCGTCGCCCGCGGCCAGCAATCCGAGCAGCGCCCACGCGGTCTGCGAAGGCGTGCTGGGTCCAACGCCGCGCGTGTCGGGATCGTCGTAGGTGCCGCAGGTCTCGCCCCAGCCGCCGTCGGGATTTTGCACCATGCGAATCCACTCCGCGGCCTGCTGAATCTGCGGCTCGAGGTGATCGATGCCGATGGCGTCGAGCCCGCGCAGGACCAGGAAAGTTCCATAGAGGTAATTCACGCCCCAGCGGCCGAACCAGCTTCCGTCGGGCTCCTGCTGGCTGAAGATGAACCTGACGGCGCGTTGCACGCGCTTGTCCTGGCGTGTGTAGCCGTAAACAGCCAGCATCTCAAGCATGCGCCCGGTGATGTCGACGCTGGGCGGATCGAGCATGGCGTTGTGATCGGCGAAGGGGATGTACTGGAAGATCATCTTGGTGTTGTCTTTGTCGAAGCTGCCCCAGCCGCCGTTGCGGCACTGCATGGCGAACTCCCACCGGACGGCTCGCTCGGTAACAGAGATTTGATAACGCTCGCGGGGATTGTCGACCTTGCTCAGCGCCAGCAGTACCTGCGCCGTGTCGTCGGTGTCGGGATAAAACTCGTTGTTGAACTCGAAGTACCAGCCGCCGGGCTCGGTGCCGCGGACCTTCACGGCCCAGTCGCCCTTTTGGCGCACTTCTTTGGCAAGCATCCAATCCACGGCTTTGATCATGCGCGGATCGTTGCGCGGCACGCCGGCGTCAGCCAGCGCGCAGACGGCCTGCGCCGTATCCCAAACCGGGCTCATGCATGGAGTCATGCGGAAGATCGGCTCGGGCATTTCGGGAGTGGGCGCCTGCTCGATGCCCAGCTTTTCAAACTCGTCGCGCGCGCGGATCACCTGGGGATCGTCTTCGCTGTAGCCCAGGCAGCGCAGCGCGATGATGGCGTTGAGCATGGCCGGGTAGATAGCGCCGAGGCCGTCGGTCATCTCCAGGCGCTCGAGCATCCACTTTTCCGCGCGCTTGAGGGCCAGCTTGCGCAGGGGCCTGAGGTGCACGGCTTCAGACCAGTGCATGAGCCGGTCGAGAATGAGGAAGAAATTGCGCCAGGAGATGAGGTTCTTGCGATCCATGCGCACACGCAGGATGGAGTTGGCGCGCCCGCCCCTGTAAAGCTCGTCGATTCCCTGCTCCGGCGGAATTTTCTTGTACGGCTTTTTGGCGTAAATGATGGCCAAGGGAACGATAATGGAGCGCGACCACGCCGAAATCTCGTAAATGTTGAAGTAGAACCACTTGGGGAAAAGAACGATCTCCGGCGGAATGGCGGGCACGGCGTCGTAGTCGTACTCGCCCAGCGCGCAGAGAAACATCTTGGTGAAGGTGTTGCACGCGATGACGCCGCCGTGCCGAAGCACCCACTCGCGGCACCTGGCGAGACGCGGGTCATCGGCGCCGACGCCCATCAGCTTGGCCGCGGAGTAGCACTTGACGGAAAGCGAGATGTTGCCGGGGCCGCCGGGATAGATGCTCCAGCTTCCGTCCTCGTTCTGGTAGCGCATCATCTCAGTGAAGGCGCGGCGCAGGCGGCCGGGATCGCCGCTTTCAAGCAGAGTGTGCAGGAAGATGTAGTCGGCCTCGAGCATCGAATCGGCTTCGAGCTCGCCGTTCCAGTACCCGTCGGGGTGCTGCAGCGAAAGAAGGAAATCGCGCGCGCCCGCGATCGCCGAATCCACTTCGGCCAGGTCTGCGTCAATCCGGCCAAACCGGGGCTGCACAGATGGCGCCGCCGCGGCTTGCGTCTTCTTCTGCTCTGGTGTCATGCGGACTGAAATGTCTCAACTCTTTCCCGGAACCTTACGCATCCTCGACGTTCCGGCGTTTGAGCGCGTGCTTGCAGTCAAGTCTCTGGCTGCTCGAAAAAGCGTTCGCCGTCACCGTACGGGGACGGACTCGGCGCCACCAGCGCTGCCAATGGCCTGCACAATTTCAGGAGGCAGGCCGAAGCGAACATTTTCCGGCATAACCTCCACTTCTTCGACGTTTTCGAAGCCGTTTTGCCTCAGATAGCTGACCACGTCCTCGACCAGGATTTCGGGGGCCGAGGCGCCGGCGGTGACGGCCACGGTCTCAACCCCTTTGAGCCACGCGGGATCGATGGCCTGGGAGTTATCGATGAGATACCCGATGGTGCCGAGATTGCGAGAAACCTCGACGAGGCGGTTGGAGTTGGAGCTGTTTGTGGATCCCACAACAAGGACGAGGCCCGCATTGTGCGCCACGTTGCGAACAGCCACCTGGCGGTTCTCGGTGGCATAGCAGATGTCTTGCGAATGCGGCCCGACGATGTGCGGGAACTTGATCTTGAGCGCGTGGATAATGTCGCGCGCCTCGTCGAGCGAAAGGGTGGTCTGGGTGAGGTAGGCAACGCGGTCGGGGTTGGGCAGCTCGAGCGCCTCGACCTCGGCCACGTTTGAAACCACATGGGTTACGGCCGGAGCCTCGCCCAGCGTGCCTTCGATCTCGTCGTGGTCGCGGTGGCCAATGAGCACCAGCGAGTAGCCCTGCCGGGCGAACTTGACGGCCTCGAAATGCACCTTTGTGACCAGCGGGCAGGTGGCGTCGATGATTCTGAGGTGGCGGGCCTTGGAGCGCTCGCGCACGGCAGGCGACACACCGTGTGCGCTATAGATGACGCGCTGGCCCTCGGGCACGTCGTCGATCTCGTGGACGAAAATGGCGCCCTTTTCCGCTAACTCATTCACAACATAGCGGTTATGCACGATCTCGCGGCGCACGTAGATGGGAGCGCCGAACGTGTCGAGTGCAATTTTGACAATGTCGATCGCGCGCACCACTCCGGCGCAAAAACCACGTGGTTTCAGTAACAACACCCTCTTTTTACCGGGGGTCGTGGCGGCTGGGCCGTGATGGGGAATGGATTCGAGGACAGTGGTCGTCACGTCTTTAAGTATACCAATGGGCGGGTTGAAGGGACAGGAGAGAAAAGAAGGCGGAGCAGGCTTACGCAACAGCGACTCAACCGGGCAGCCGGCCGATCCGCCAGTCCGCGTAGTGGTGTCTGATTTTCTGTATTTGTTCGCCCTGCGGCTTCCCAATTCAGCAGCTGCGCGCAGTGGTCATAGTAGCTCTGTATATAGATTGGCCAGGCGGCATACTGAATTATGAAAAAGATTCTGCTCGGATTCGTGCTTCTCTTCTGCTTCGCAGTACCCTATGCGGTGCAGGCGCAGGTTGTGGTGGTAGTTCAACAACACCACCACCACCACCATCACCACCACCATCATCACTCCAACCTCCAGCTCAACAAGTAATCGGTTGAGAATCTCCGGCGTCCCACCCTTGCCGGGATTATTTCCCCGCCCTGCATCATCAATGAAGGGCGGGACGCGCGCTGGGACCGGCTGTGCGGGAGGCACAGACCGGCGGTCCCGCGAGGAGGGAAGCATTCCCGAGCCGCGCAGGTCAGCCGATCCGGAAGGGTGAGGTGGGATCAGTGTCCGTGATGGTTGGCCGCTTCGGCAGCCTCCCTGATTTCCCGCCTTGCCTGCTCGAGCAGATCTTTCGCGCGAGCGGCATGGCCGCCCATGTCCCACTCGTTGGCCTGCTGCGCGGCAACAATCCGGTCAAAGGCCCGGTTGATGAGGTCCTGTGCCGCCATGAGGTTGGGGCGCCGGGGCCCTTGCGCAACGAGCACGCCGCCCGCGAAACTTGCCAAACACAGAACGGAGCCCAAAAGGAATTTGCTTCTTGTCATAGGGAAAACCTCCGGCAGTCACAGTACCAGACACGGGTAGATTTTTGGCAAGAAAAATCTGTGAACATTGGGGGGCGGTTTGGGGCCCGAAGGCGTGAATATTCCGCCGGGCGGACAAAACCGGTGTAAGCTTGGGAGCCATACGGACCACGGAGGGATGCTTATGGCGAAGCCAAAGAAATGCGCGAATCCCGCCTGCAGTTGTGTTCCGGCCGACGGTGCAAAATACTGCAGCGCCCACTGCGAAGGCATCGGCGATCGCG
Source organism: Occallatibacter sp. (assembly GCA_050010795.1). Classification (GTDB taxonomy): domain Bacteria; phylum Acidobacteriota; class Terriglobia; order Terriglobales; family Acidobacteriaceae; genus Telmatobacter. The sequence goes on along the minus strand of JBEKKI010000002.1, from coordinate 110,632 downwards.
TGGAGGTCATGTGCCGGTGCGGTCATCCCGAGTGCGCGGGAGATGTGACGAACGCGTAGGGTGCGGGGCGCGACAAAAAGCACAGTCAGGATTCTCGACATCCCGCGCATGACACAAAGTGCGCTGAGCCAGGGATGACCGCGAGGATCTATCGCACCGCTTCCCTATGCTGCTTCTCCCAATAAATTCGCAACAGCTTCGGGGTTGCGGGCGATGACGGTGAGATAGGCGCGCGCGGGGGCGTCGGGGAGCTTGCGGCGCTGCTCCCAGTCGCGCAGGGTGCCGATGGGGATGCGATAGGTAGCGGCAAAGGCTTCCTGCGTGAACCCCAGGCGCTCGCGGAGTTTCTTCACGTTAACGACGGGGGTGAAGCCAGGGTGATTGAAAAACCCAATCGGAGCGGTGTCAGGATCATCACGAACAGCGGCCTCGATCTGCTCGTCGGTGAGCGCAGCGACGCGGGCCCAATCCGTATCTGTCTTGATGGGCGGATCGCCGGGGTTATGTTCGACCGAGATCAAACCAGTCTTCTTCATACCTTTTGGGCTTTCTGACCGAAATGATTCGAGTGATCTCTTCATCCTCTTCAGTTAGGTCGCGTTCGGTAGAAACAACGATGAGAATCTGACTGCCACTGCGGCCCACCGTCACAATTCGTACTTCCCCATAGTCAAATCGGTCGTCGATCCAAAGGTAACGCCCCGGGTCTTCGAGAGCGGGGATGCCGTCGGCGAGAGATAGACCGTGCTTGCGCTGGTTCAGGGCATCTTTTGCCGGGTCCCAGACGTAGCGCATAGTCCGATGGTACGGCTAAGCCGTAGTTTTGTCAAGTGGTTTCGGCGGGTGAGGGCCAATACCGGCTGCGCTCGGGCCGATTCCGGTTCCGCTACGACATCGAGGGGCTTGAGGTAGTGCTCCACTATTGCGGGCTGCGGCGGGAGGATACCTATTGACGGTGCTCCGAGGTCGTCCGCCGCGCTGCGCGGGACTCGTGCAAGCCGCCCACGCGTCTCATTCTAGATCAGTAATCACTCCGTTTCTTGGGCTCGTTAAGTTCGGCGATGGCCACGACACAACGGCACCCAGGATGGGCGGGAGGGGCCTCATCGCCGGACGGAAACGCTTGGCCGAGCAACACAGCCCCACCGTCAGCATTCAAATCGCATTCGTCTGGAACGTTGTGTAAGCTGCTCTTTAGCCACTTGATCGATTTCACTACGCCGGTCTTCTTCCACGCCGCCACGTTCCCGTGAGACATGGCCATGTTGGCTTCCGTATCCGCGATGAGCTTCGCTCGCTCCTCGCTGAATCCTCCGGCCTCTCGAATCCTTTGAGCCAACTCTTTTATTGAAGTCTCGCGCGAGAATGCCTCGGTGATGACCCCCCTGAGCCTATTCCGGGTTGATTCACTGATAGCCCATTTTTCGCTTGGCCCTGTCCCCTTTTCGCCGTCATACCATTTCGTCCCAATTCGTTCCGCCGCGTGGTCTCTAGCCCAGTCCATGGCCACCTGGTTCACATCGCTAATGACCGAACTCGATTTGACGCTCATTTCATTGTCATCCACGGCCAATCTCTATTCTTGCCGCCCGCGGAAGATCCACGGTTATGCACGCCATGGCGCCCCTTTTATTTCTTCGAGGTGCTCGGAGATCATTGCATCAGAACGTGAGATATATTTGATTCTTGTCCCAGACAGCTTTAGCCATCCTTCTAGAGAATCGTCTTTTTCAAAGAGAGCAACTTCGTATATCTTCAGGGCAATGAGAGAGACGAGCGAAATAAATGAGAGGAGCAAGCCGTCCTGAATCGGGCGCCTCTCTCTTATTTCGAAATCAAAGGAAATAGTCTCGCTTATATCGTCGCTTTTGTCTTGTTCCTGACGAGGACCATAAGCAACCCGGTTGATATGTATGGCTGCTTTACTGAGAGCGCCATATACCTCTCCGACGACGGGTACAAATTCCTTCGCAAACGTAATTGCGTTGGTCGACTTGTATCTCCCCAGCATGTACTGGTGATAGGCGTCTTCATCTCGTGAGATTTGAAGTACTGAGCAGCTTGCTTCCAGCGCGACCCTTAGAAGGGTGAATACCTCAAGGGCTCCGCGCTGACGCGCCATCTGCAACGCCGAGACGAGGATATCAAGGACCTGCTTGTTAATTGAATATGCCTGGAATCGAGCTTGAGTATTGATTCCATTTTCGGCCAATGCCAAAAGCTTGATTACGAGAAGCATCCTCATTCGTTCCAGCGTAGTTTCAAGCTTAGCCTTGTTCCGGTTGTCGAAATCTCTAATCGTATCGTCGCGTACTTTCAAGGCGTAGTGCTCGATCGAAAAGAATGGGGAGGGGATTTTGTTTTTCACATCTCGCCTCCAAGGGCTAGTGGGTTATTGTACAACTGGGCGAGGCGAAGGCATTACGGTGAGTGTATTGTCGTCCAGGCCAGGCTTTGCCCTGCTTTTTCCTCAATGAGCCTAGATTTCAACTGCACCCCAAGCCAGGCGGACATCTGCCTGACGGCTAGAATCATGGCTAGCCATGTCCGAATTCACCCACCTGCATTTGCACACCGAATATTCGCTGCTGGACGGAGCCTGCGACGTGGTCAAACTCGTGGATCGCGTGGCGACGCTGGGACAGAAGTCTGTCGCCATGACGGACCACGGGAATATCTACGGCGCGGTGCACTTTTTCGAGGCGGCGAATGAGAAAGGCATCAAACCGATCCTGGGATGCGAGCTTTACGTGTGCAAGGCGGAGGATCATCGCGTCGAGACTCCGAACGACCAGTACAACCACCTCCTGGTGCTGGCGGAAAACGAGGAGGGATACCAGAACCTGATCCGGCTCACATCGGAGGCGTCGCTGAACGGCTTCTATCGCAAGCCGCGGGTGAGTAAGAAGTATCTGGCGGAGCATGCGAAGGGGCTAATTGGCTTTTCCGGCTGCCTGAGCGGCGAGCTGTGCGAGGCGCTGGTGGCCGGCGAATATGAAAAGGCCGTTGCCGTCGCGCAACAATACGAGGACATCTTCGGCAAGGGCAACTTTTTCCTCGAAATCCAGGACCAGGGGCTGGACGAGGAGAAAAAGATTCGCGCCGACCTGATGCGGCTGGAGCGCGAGCTCGAGATTCCGATGGTGGTGACGAACGATTCGCACTACCTGTGCGGCGAAGACTCGCACGCGCACGAGGTGATGCTGTGCGTGCAGACGGGCTCGAAGATGCACGAGGCCAACCGGTTCAAGTTCGACTCGGACCAGTTCTTCGTGAAGAGCGCCGACGAGATGGCGAAACTATTCAAGGATTCGCCGGCGGCAATCGCGCGCACGATGGAGATTGCCGAGCGTTGCAACCTGAAGCTGCGCAAGGTCGACAATCCCTTTCCCGATTTCGCCGTGCCGCAGGGGCACACCGTCGAAAGCTACTTCGAGGAGGTGTGCCGCACGGGATACAAACGGCGGCAGGAGACCTCGATTCATCGTCTCGAGTCGCGCGGGGAACTACGCACGCCCATCCACGAATATGATGCGCGCCTCGAATACGAGATCGGAATCATCAAGCAGATGAAGTACACGGGCTACTTCCTCATCGTGTGGGACTTCATCAAGTACGCGCGCGATCACGGAATTCCCGTTGGGCCGGGACGCGGATCGTCTGCCGGTTCGCTGGTCGCCTATTCCATGGAAATCACCAACATCGATCCCATGCAGAACGGTCTTCTCTTCGAGCGCTTCCTGAATCCGGAGCGCATCTCGCTGCCCGATATCGACGTAGACTTCTGCATGAACCGGCGCGGCGAGGTGATCGATTACGTGACGCGCAAGTACGGCCGCGACCAGGTGGCGCAGATCATCACCTTTAACACGATGGCTGCGAAGGCGGCGATCAAGGATTGCGGCCGCGCGCTCGACATGCCCTACGGCGACGTGGACCGCATCGCGAAGCTGGTGCCGGCAACGCTGGGCATGACGCTCGACAAGGCGCTCGAGGAGTCGCCGGACCTGCGCAAGGCCTACGACAACGACAAGCAGATTCGCGAGCTGATTGACACGGCGAAGAAGCTCGAGGGCCTGGTGCGGGGCTCGGGCGTGCACGCAGCCGGCGTGGTGATTGCGCCGCGGCCGCTCATCGAGTTGGTGCCGATCGCGAAGACAAAGAAGGACGAAATCGTGACGGCTTACGACATGAAGTCCGTGGAGAAAATGGGCCTCCTCAAGATGGACTTCCTCGGCCTGACCACGCTGACGATCATCGACGACTGCGTGAAGCTGATCGAGCGGCACCGCGGCGAAAAGCTCGACATCGAAGCCATCTCACTGAACGACGAGGAGACGTTCAAGAAGGTGTTTCACTCGGCGCTGACGTCGGGCGTGTTCCAGTTCGAGTCGGGCGGCATGCGCGACGTACTGCGGCGCTACAAGCCCGACACGGTGGAGGACCTGACCGCTCTCAACGCGCTCTACCGGCCCGGGCCGATCCAGGGCGGCATGATCGACGACTTCATCGAACGCAAGTGGGGCCGGCGCAAGGTGGAGTACATGCTGCCGCCGATGGAGGCGGTGCTGAAGGAGACGCTCGGCGTCATCGTTTATCAGGAGCAGGTGCTGCAGCTGGCGAAGATCCTTTCCGGTTATTCTCTGGGCGAAGCCGATATTTTGCGCAAGGCCATGGGGAAAAAGAACGCCGAAGAGATGGCCAAGCAAGAGGAACGATTCGTCGCCGGCGCGACGGCGCAAGGCCATCCGAAATCGAAGGCCGCCGAGGTCTTTGAGCACATCGACAAATTTTCCGGATACGGCTTTCCCAAGGCGCACGCGGCGGCATACGCGCTGGTAGCGTACCAGACGGCCTATCTGAAGACGCACTATCCGGTGGAGTTCATGGCGGCGCTGCTCACGTCGGAGACGTCGAAGCCGGACAGCGTGGTCAAGTACATCAGCGAGTGCCGCGAGATGGGCATTCCCGTGGAGCCGCCGGATGTGCAGGTAAGCGGCGCGCAGTTCACGCCGCACGGAGAGGCGATCCGCTTCGGCCTGGCCGCGGTGAAGAATGTCGGCGGCAACGCGATTGAGTCGATTATGAAAGCGCGCATCGAGGTGGGCGGGCGCTTCCACAGCTTCTGGGAGTTCTGCGAGAAGGTGGACCTGCGCGTGATGAACAAGCGCGTGATCGAGTCGCTGATCAAGGCGGGTGCGCTGGACTCGCTGGGCACACGCGGGCAGTTGATGGCGGCCGTGGATAAGGCGATGGAGCGGGCGCAAAAGGCGCAGCGCGATCTGGAGCAGGGCCAAAGCGGGCTGTTTGGGATCTTCGACGAGACGCCGGCGCGAGGCCGCGACGCCGATGCACTGCCTGCTGCCGCCGATTGGGAAGAGGGCGAGCGGCTGGCCAACGAGAAAGAGGTGCTGGGATTTTTCGTGTCGGGCCACCCGTTGGACAAGTATGCGGAGAAGCTGCGCAACCTGACCGGCGTGATCACAACGGCCGAGGCCCTGGAGCGCAAGCCGCCGGAGCGGCGCTGGGGCGCGCAGGCTGAGATGGCCGACGAGATCCAGGTGGCCGGGATCATTCATGGGCTCCGCGTGCAGAAGAGCCGCCGCGATCAGCGGCTCTATGCGCAGGCGTCGCTCGAGGACGCCACCGGCAAGATCGAGCTGATCTGCTTTGCGCGCGACTACGAGCGGCTTGCCGCACAGTTGAAGATTGAGGCGCCAGTGCTGGTGCGCGGCCAGTTGATGGGTGATGAGGATGCGGCGCCCAAGATCGCAGTAAGCCAGATTCAGGCGCTCGAAGACGTGCAGGTGAAGCTGCCGAATGGCGTGCGCATCCGCATCAACCTCGATCGCCTGACCGAAGAAGTGCTGGCGCAGTTGAAGAGCGCCGCGGATTCGGCGCCCGGCCCCGGAAAAGTAATGCTGCAACTGGAGCAGAAGGGCGAGTATGCGGTGATCCTGGAGCCCGAGGGCATGAGCGTGGCGGCGGATCGCGCGTGGGTGGAACGCGTAGAGCAGCTCGCCGGCAAGGGCACAGTGCAGGCGATGTGACGGCGCTGAGCCGCGCGGACCTGGCCTGCGGGCATCAACGGGCGCGGTATCAAGCTGCATACGGCGCGTGCGGAAGACGAGTCAGCGCGTGGACCATACCGCGCTAGAATGATCCACATGCAAATTAGAAAAGCCGTGATCACGGCGGCAGGGAAAAACCAGCGCAACCTGCCCATGCAAACCCTGTTTGACCAGCATGGCGTGGAGCGCTCAGTGTTGAGCCTGGTGGCGCGCGAGGCGGTGCGCGCCGGCATCACGGACGTGTGCATCGTGGTGTGGCCGGGTGACGAGGAACCATACGCGCGACTGCTGGCCGGCGATGGCGCGCGGCTCACGTTTGTGGCACAGAAAGACGCGCGGGGTTACGCGCATGCGGTGTTCAGCACGCGAAGCTTCGTGAAGGACGAGCCGTTCCTGCACTTCGTTGGCGACCATATCTATGTTGGAACGGAATCGAGCGGCAGCGCCAAGCGGCTGGTTGAAGCTGCGTCGGCTGAAGGCTGCGCTATTTCGGCTGTGCAGGTAACGCGCGAAAGCCTTCTTCCTTATTACGGCACCGTGGGTGGACAACCGGTGCCGGGCAAGCCGGGCCTTTATCGCGTGGAGACGGTGAGCGAAAAGCCGACGCCGACCGAGGCCGAGCAGCATTTGATCGTTCCGGGCCTGCGCAGCGGCCAGTATCTCTGCTTCTACGGCATGCACGTGCTGACGCCGGCGATCTTCGAGATCCTCGCGAGCCTGCTGGCCGAGGCGCAGTCAGGGCGCGTGAGCCTGTCTGCCGCGCTGGCCGTGCTGGCCGGGCGCGAGCAGTACCTGGCCATGATCCAGACGGGCCAGCGGTTCGACGTGGGCGTGAAGTACGGCCTGTTCAACGCGCAGCTCGCGCTGGCGCTCAGCGGGCAGGACCGCGACAACGTCCTCACACAGATACTCAACGTGCTGGCCGCGCGCGAGATGCTCTCCGCGAAGGGAGAGGGCGCGTGAGCGGACTGTGGACGATCATCACCGCTTCCGACGCCCAGATTCGCAATCGTTCCCTCGACGCTTTTTCGAGCACCGCGACCACCGAAGAGCTGCTGGTCGAAGTGAAGGAGCTCGAGCAACTGAGGCAATCGAGCGCGAATCTCTACGAGCGCGTGCGGGCGCTGTTCTTTCTCTACGCGCTTCACCGCTTTCATCTACCGGCGAGGAGCGAGGCGCTCAAGGGCGGCGGGGCGCTGATTCCTTTTGAGGGCGTGGAGAAACTGCTGAGCCGCAGGTTCGAGGAGGCCATCGGCATCTTTCTCGGAGCGCAGTCGGCCGCGGGGTTGAGCGACGGCCTCTCCAGCGCACTGGCCGCGGCGTATCGCGGGCTCGCGTTCCAAACGCTGGCCGACCAGGTGCGGCGCAGTGTGCGTTCGGTGCGCGGCAACCAGTGGATGTTTCGCGCGGGGCACCCGGCGGACTACGCGCTGCGCATGCGGCCAGAATTGCTACAGCGCGGCGCGGGCGAGACGTTCCCCGTTCTGCACGAAGCGACGCCCGTGCGCATGGACCTGAGCCACAGCGGCTGGAGCGACATCTTTTTCCTCGGCATGGATTTGCCGGAGATGGCGCGCGTGCTAAACGTGTCTATCGATCTTGCTGTTCATGAGCCGGGCCGCGAATCGGGCGCACTCGCGCCGAAGCCGCCGGTCGAGGCGTATCTGCGCGTGATCGATCGCCCCGTGATTCGTCTCGTCAGCGTCGATCTTGACGCGAAGGCGGAGATCAGCGACCTGCACGAGCTGTTCGATTTCGGCCGCGATTACCTCGGACTGCTGAAGGCGGCGGTGATCGCTTCAGGCATTGTGCCGCCGGGACTGGAGGGATCGGGCCAGCCGCTCGCGGCCTTGCTGAGCGAATTGATGCAGCGCGAGGGGCTGGGCCTGGAGATCGTGAGCCAAGTGAACAACATTCCCAAGGGCTCGCGGCTTGCCGTCTCGACCACGCTGCTGGCGTCGCTGATCGCGGTGTGCATGCGCGCCACGGGGCAGGCATCGTCGCTCACCGGGCCGCTCGCGGAAGACGAGCGGCGCATCGTTGCGGCGCGCGCCATTCTCGGCGAGTGGCTGGGCGGATCGGGCGGAGGCTGGCAGGACTCCGGCGGCGTATGGCCGGGGATCAAATTGATTGAAGGCGTGCTTGCCGCGGAGGGCGATCCGGAGTTCGGCATCAGCCGCGGACGACTGTTGCCGAATCATCGCATCCTCGACGAGCGAGAAGTGAGCGCGCAAACGCGCGAGCGATTGCAACAGAGCCTGGTGCTGGTGCACGGCGGCATGGCGCAGGATGTGGGGCCGATTCTGGAAATGGTCACCGAACGCTACCTGCTGCGCTCTGACGCGGAGTGGGTGGCGCGGCTGTCGGCGTCGAAAATTCTCGACGAGATCGTCGCGGACCTGCACCAGGGCGACGTGCGCTCGATCGGAGGCGCCACGCAGCGCAACTTCGACGGGCCGATCCAGACCATTATTCCGTGGGCCAGTAATCTGTACACGGAGACGCTGATCCAGGAGACGCGCGCGGCGTTTGGCGACGAATTCTGGGGATTCTGGATGCTGGGCGGCATGTCCGGCGGCGGCATGGGGTTCATTTTCGATCCCAGGCGCAAGGCGGAGGCGCAGAACCGCCTGGGCGCGATCATGCGCGAGGTTAGCGGAAGGCTCGCGAGCGGCGTGGCGTTCGCCATGCAACCCGTGGTCTACGACTTCGCCATCAACGAGCGCGGAACTTTTGCGGAACTGAAGATCGGCGCCGGCGCAACGCTGCCCGACGGCTACTACAACATCGTGCTACCCGCTCTCTTGCGAAGCGATCAGCGTCTGCTGTCGGCATGCGAACGCGCGGACCTGGAGCGCTTCAGCTCGCTGTGCCGCGACGTTCCGGGCGCGCTGGACCGCACGCGCAGCCTGATCGACCGGCTTTTGCCGGACGGGAACGGGGGCGAGGAGCAAACGGAATCGCTCGGTGCTGTGCTCGAGAAGAACGGATTCGATCCGCTGCAGCACGAACGCATTCAGGCGGAGCTGCGCGCGGGGCACATCGGCCTGGCGCAGAACCGGATCCCCGCATCCGTGCAGATTGAGGATGTGCCGCGCGAGAAGCTCTTCGACGCTCGCCAGCCGGTGGAGGCGAAGTTGCGCAAGCTAGGCGAGGAAGCGCTCGCCGCCGGAACGGTGGCCGTGGTCACGCTGAGCGGCGGCGCGGGCAGCCGCTGGACGCACGGAGCCGGCGTGGTGAAGGCGATGAGCCCCTTCTCGCGGCTTGCGGGCAAACACCGCACGTTCCTTGAGGTGCACCTGGCGAAGAGCCGCCGCGCCGGCAGGATTTTCGGCGCCGCCGTTCCGCACGCCATTACGACGAGTTACCTGACGCACCAGCCTATCGAAGAGGCGCTCCGCCGCGAACGAGCGTACGGGTACGATGGTCCGCTGTATCTTTCGGCGGGTCAAAGCGTGGGACTGCGCCTGATTCCCACGGTGCGCGATCTGCGTTTTGCGTGGGAGGACACGCCGCAACAAATGCTCGATGCGCAGGCGCAGAAGGTGCGCGACAGCGTTCGCGCGGCGCTCGTCCAGTGGGTGCTGCGGCAAGGCGAGGCGGCAAACTACACCGACAATCTTCCCCTCCAATGCCTGCACCCGGTGGGGCACTGGTACGAGGTGCCGAATCTGTTTCGCAGCGGCGTGCTCGCGGAGATGCTGCGCGTGCGGCCGAACTTGCGCACGCTCTTGGTTCACAACGTGGACACGGTGGGCGCGGACCTCGACGCTGGGATTCTGGGCTGGCACATTGCGCGCAAGGCGGCGATGACGGCCGAGGTTGTGACGCGGCGCATCGAGGATCGCGGCGGCGGCCTGGCCTGCGTGGATGGGCGCGTGCGGCTGGTGGAGGGCCTGGCGCTGCCGACTGAAGCGATGGAGTTCACGCTCTCCTACTACAACTCGAACACGTTCTGGATCGATATCGACGCGCTGCTGCACGTTTTTGGGTTGACGCGGGCCGACCTGCGCGATCAGGACAAAGTGGCTGGCGCGATTCGCGCGATGGCCGCGCGCATGCCCACCTACATCACGCTCAAGGACGTGAAGAAGCGCTGGGGCAAGGGGCAGGAAGACATTTATCCCGTAGCGCAGTTCGAAAAACTGTGGGGCGACATGACGGCTCTGGCGCAGTTGGCGTGCGAGTATGTGATCGTGCCGCGCGCGCGCGGCCAGCAACTGAAGGAGCCGGCGCAGTTGGATGCGTGGTTGCGCGACGGGTCGGCAGATTACGTGGCCGGGCTGTGCGAGTTTGCGGGGTAACGCCGATCTCCAGATCGGCTGTCGTGCGGGCCTCCAGGCCCGCACATGCTTTCTGGCGGCGAGGACGCCGCCAGTACAGCCGGCCTGGAGGCCGGCGTTACTTTTTGTCTGTGCTGCTTAGTGCGCCGCTTCTGCCGCCACCTTCATCACCGCATCGTAGGCCGGCTTGGGCTGGAAGCTGCGGTCCCAGAGCAGCGGATAGTTCGTCCGCCCCTGCACCGGCCAATCGTTCAGCCAGGAATCGGCGTCGGTCACGCCCCAGAACGTGACGCGTTCCACGTCGTCGCGGTGCTTGAGGAAAACGCGAAAGAGATCGGCGTAGCGCGTGGCAAGTTGCTGCTCAACGGAATCGGGCAGGCCTTTCACATAGGGATTCAGCGCGGCGTTCTGCTCGATCTTCAGGGTGACGTCGGCGGTGTGCTGGCTGGTTGCGCTGGGCAGCACCGTGATATCGAACTCGGTGATCGAGACCTTGATTCCGGCCGCCGCGAAGGCCGAGATGGCGGCGTCTTCCAGCTCCGCGGAGGGCCAGTCAAGATGGTCGTGTCCCTGGATGCCAACGCCTGAAATCGGAATCCCTTCTGACCGCAGCTTCTTGACCAGCGCGATGGCGCCGCTGCGCTTGGGTTCGTTCTCGAGGCTGTAGTCGTTGTAGATCAGTTGCGCCTTCGGATCGGCCTCATGCGCATACTCAAACGCCCTCTCGATGTAGTCGGGGCCGATGATCTTCAACCAGAGCGTTTGGCGCAGAGTGCCGTCGTCGTTGAGCACCTCGTTCACCACGTCCCAGCTGTTGATTTTCCCCTTGTAGCGGCCGACCACGGTCGAGATGTGGTCCTTCATGCGCGCGAGCAGCGCGTCGCGGCCGAGGAGATTGCCTTTGTCGTCATGGAAGACCCACGCCGGCACCTGGTTGTGCCAGATGAGCGTGTGCGCCACGATGAACATGTGGTGCTTGATGCCGAACGCGACATATTTGTCCGCGAGGTCAAAGTCGTATTTACCCGGCTGGGGATGGATTCGTTCCCACTTCATCACGTTTTCGGGCGAGATGGCGTTGAACTGAGCTTCGATGAGGGTGTCGCCGCGCGCGTCCTGCCCCGTGATCTGGGCCTGGTTCATGGCCGCGCCGACGACGAAGTCGCCCTTGAAGGCTTGCTTTAGGGAAGTCGGAGCTTGAGCTGTGGCGGCTGCGCATGCGGCGATAAGGAATATGAATGCACCAGAACGCGCAGCGGACCATGACTTCGTTCGCATGATTTCTCCTTTCCGGAATCATAGACTCATCCCGTCAGGACTGGGTGGCCTTGGCGGGAGCAAACCCTTTGCGCCGGTCCGCGAGTTCGTTCGCGATGGTCTGGTTCAGCTCGCGCGTAATGGGATAGAAGAACATGCAGATCGCCGCGGCGAAGAAGGCCAGGCCCGCATAAACGCTGCCCGTGAGCAGGATGCCGGCCTGCGCGTGCGGCGTCTGCGTGGCTGCCTCCGACACAAAGCCATAGAGAGAGAAGAGCCAGCCGGCAATGGCGCCGCCGAGCGCGAGTCCCGCCCAGAGAGCGAATACCACCGCGGCCGTAACGGTGCCGCTGGCGCGGCGGCCCGTCTTCCACTCGCCGAAGTCGGCTACGTCGCCCATCATGGCCCAAAGCAATGGCCCCGACAATCCAAAGGAGAACTGGCGAAGCACTTCAACGCCGATGATGACGACCGTGGCGTGCGGCGAAATAAAGAGCAGCGCCGTGGCGAAGGCCCCGGACAGAAGCATGCTGGCGATAAAGAGCTGGCGCTTGCCCACGCGGACGGAGACGGCGGTGGAGCAGGCAACGCCCGCGATCAGTGCAGCCAGCCCGAATCCGTTGAACCAGGAGAAGAGATTTGCGTTGCCCGCAACATAGCGGAAATAGGGCAGCATGACGTTGCCGCGCACCAGGATGGCCATAAAGTAAAACAACGTGGCCAGGAAGAGCACAATCCACGGACGATTCCGGAACAGGTCGGAGAGATCCCGGCTAAGCGAGGTCATCTGTTGCGGGTCGGGTTGGATACGCTCTTTGGTGGAGAAGAAAGCGATGATGAAGAAGACGACGCTGAGAGTCGAGAGGAGGCCCATGGTGAGCTGGTAGCCGCGCGCGTCATTTCCGCGCCCCAGGAAAGCGACCATGGGGATGGCCAGACTCTGAACAATGAATCCCGCGGAGTTGGCAAAGATCTGGCGGAAGGATGCGATGCTTGTCCGTTCGTCGGGGTCCGAGGTCATGACCGCCGTGAGCGAGGCATAGGGCACATTGTTGACGGTGTAAATCACCCTGAGCAGGATGTAGGTGGTCCAGGCATAGATGATCATGCCTGCGGGGCTCAAGGACGGCGTGGTGAAGGTGAGAACGCCGATGACGCCGAAGGGCAGCGCCGACCAGATCAGCCAGGGGCGGAACTTGCCCCACCGCGTATTGGTGCGGTCGGCAATGACGCCCATGACGGGATTGAGGCAGGCCACGCCGAGGCCGACGACGAGGAAAAGCGTGCCCGCCTGCGCCGCCGACAAACCAAATGTGTGGGTGTAGAAGTCCAGTTGCAGGGCAAGCATGGCCTGGAAAACAAAGTTGGCGGCCATGTCGCCCAGGCCGTAGCCGAATTTCTCTCCAAAGGTAAGTTTCTCGATCATCGCTGCCTCATCGTTCTCCGGCTTTTCCGGCCACTCTGTCCTGGTCTTCCGCGTTCTTTACGTGGCCATTGGCCTCGCGCCGCGCTTTCCGCTCGAACCCGGCCTAACCCGGCCGCGCGGGTTGAGCAGGATTGCAGCAGAGATTGTTTCGGTCGCGAACGATCCGAGTCAACAGGTTACTTTTGGGCCGTAAAACAGTGTATCTGCTGGAATCGTGCCCGGCAACAGGAAAAGCGATTTTCTCAAGGCGGTTCACCCCAAATGAGGGTCGTTTTCCACAGCGCCGGAGGTGAGCCCAACCCACCGAATGAGCGAGCTCGCGTTGGCTTTTCCATCCCAGCCCGCAGCCGCCAAACCGCGCGCTGCACCAAATCTGGTGCGCCCGCGCCCAACCCATCCAGACGGCCTGCTCCGGGGCGCCTGCGAAATTACAAAGAAATGACTGGTCAGACTCCTTACTGCCTGCTACTCTCGGTCTACGCTTGAACAGGTCACCACAAAAGGTGATCGATTTCCGCAGATTCCCTGCTCTTGGTTCCTGGCTCTTATGGGCCCCGTTTCGATGAGGGTCCCCTACCTTTCACGGGAGATCTTCTGGTTGCCGGCGCGGCCATTGATACGCCCGGCGCTGCCATTTATCCGGATTGATCCTGCACGAAAAAGCGGAAATCGGGCGGCTGCAGTAAAGCTGGAACGGATCGCGCGTCGAGGCTCTTGCCGTCAGTCCCCTTTTTCTGCTCTTCGCGCAGGCGAGCCAACCCTATAGCTGATTGGGTGCATTTCATTCAACAGAGGATGACGCGATGAAGTTCTCCTATCGTTTCGTTCCGGGATTTGCCGCAGGCCTTCTTTTCGCCGGGGTCTGCTGCGCCGCACAGGCAGGCGATCCGGCCGCATCTGCTGCCCAGCCAGTTGCAGCCGCCCCTGACTCCGCGGCGAACCAGCCGGCGGAGACCGTGATTGTTCCGGGCCCGCTGCGCTCATTCCTTCGCATGGCCGGAATCAGCCAGGAAGCCTCCGTTCCCGACGTGTTCCCGCTGCTGGCGCGCAACGCGTTCCTTTACGGCCACCAGTTGAACAGGAAGACGGAGTACCTGGTGCTGGAAGACCGCTACGTGAAGCAGGCGCGCGAGCTTGAACCGCTCGCGGCGGCAGACAACACCATCCACGTTGCCGACTGCGCCGACGCAGCCAAACTCATCGACATCCTCGGGTACCAGTTTGAAAGCGGCTGCGGCAAGGATGGCGCAACAGTGATCACCGCCAACGCGGAGCGCGCATTCCTGACCCTGGACTCAGGTTTCCCGCTCACCCGGCTTGAGCAGGCGCTGCAGCAGGGTGCGCCGTTCAGTTATGCCTATCCCGCCACGCGGGTTCCTATCCTGTTTCACGAGAGCGACTGGACGGGGCTTCTGCCCGCAAAACAACGCGCGGGGCTCACCCTGCTCGACATTCTGTTGAACGATCAGGATGTGGATCGCCTGTACACGGGTCTGGCGCGGCTCGATCCGGAGACGCGGCTCGCCCTCTACCAGGCGCCGGGACTCAAGCGGCTGCTTTACTACGCGCCGATCCTCGATTTTTACGGCAGCCGCCTGTGCGTTCGCTCCGGCGAGGTCGTGGTGCCCGGCGGAGATGCGGCGGAGGGCGCCTGGTCGTCGCTTGTAGGCGCAAGCCCCCGGTCGCCGGGAGAATTCGTCACCCGCTTGCTGGCCAAGGACCAAGGATGGCTGGCCGCGTATTTCGATGCCCTTGCGCGCGTCAGTCCCGAGCAGCAGGCACAACTGACGCAGGGCGACCGCCTGAAGCACCTCTATGAGGGCTTCCGCATGGCGATGCCAAGCGTGGGTGCGGCCACCAGCGTCTTCCCCAGGAATACGATGCTCCTGCTGCTCTTCACGCGTCTGGAATGGGACGCCCATGGCAACCCGCGGATACCCGGCGATCTGTCGGTCTGGCAGGATGTCTTTGCGCGCGAAAGCAAGGCGCACCACTCTAACAATTGGGCCCGTCACATTCGCATTGCCGATACTCCCAATGACCTGCTGCAGGCCCTGGTGGCCTACTCGAACGTTTTAACCTCCGACGGGCCGACCCAGATTTATCTGGCGTTAAGCGCGATCGACAACGCGCGCCCGCATGAAAAGCCATTGTCGGCCGATGCGGCGCGGATGCTCGCCGCCAAGTACTTCGGGCTGAACGACTGGTATCCCATCTTCGTCGAGTTCCCCTCCCTCGACGATGCGTCGATCGTTTATTTCCTGAATACCGTCGATCACATCAACGGCATTTCGAACCAGCCGCTGCGCTCGAACACACTGGGCGCTTTTCAGGCCGAGGTTGGTATCTGGCAGATCCTGGCCCGCCAGAGGCAGATCGACGGCGACAAGCTGAGCACCTCGTGGCAGGCCGCGATCCAGCCTTACGAAAAGGTAGCCAATTCGAATGAGCTTTTCGATGCGGCGCGCAAATCGCTTGAAACCATTGTGGCCGCAGCGGGCGGCAGCGCGGATGCAACCGAGGGCGAAGTGGTGGATTTGCTGGCCGGCCCGCCGCAGAAGAGCGCCGATGCCGCAGCTATTCACGAGGAGCTGGCGCGGAGGATCCACTCCGTGCTCGACGACCAGCGCCTCGCGTCGCTTGATACACTCTTCGGCCTTTACGACGGCCTGGGCCAGATGGCGAAGGGCGCGGACATCGGCGACAGCATGCTCACCCTGGCCGGTGCGCTGCGCGAATTCGAGCTGCCGCGGCCCATCTTTACCGCGGGCGAGCGCGTTTCCTGGTCGCCAACGGTCTATGTGAATCGCCACGCCGAGCTGCAGGTACGCACCGACCTGACCAAGGTGATCAAGGGCCCGGGCTCGCCGGCACAGCTTGAGGCTGCGCGGGCGCGCCTGACTCCATTCCTGCGCGACACGCTGGTGGGACTGAACTACGCCTACTATGAGCCGCCGGGCGCGCAGGTGCTGCACAGCAATCCACTTTTCGTGCGCTCGCACGACTTTTCGGCAAGCTCCATCCAGGGCATCGATCAGATCTGGGCCGCGCCGTCGCTCATCGGCATCGGCGCCACGGCCGGCGGCGGCGCCTACCTGATCGGGTCGCTCGCCGACCTGCCCTACGTTCTGGCCATGACGGAAGAGGACTTTATCTCGCCGGCAAAGCTGCAGGCGCTCATCTGGAGAGAAACCGTACCCGAACTGCTGGTGAATGCGGTGCTGCCGCGCTGGTGGAACGTGAGCCACGACGAATTGCACGCCGTGGACCTTTACCAGCGTGCGGGAGAGGAATTACTGACGGCATCAGTGGACCACGCCGACGTGCGGCAGAAAGTCGCCGGCATCTTCAGCGAGCGCGCGGGATGGGGCGAGGTGGAGGAGATGGAGCACGCGCTCGAAACCAGGGACGGCGCAGCGGCGCTGGCGGCTCACATGCTGCCCACCGACACGTTCTACGTGGCCGCGCAATTCCGCAAGCGTTACCCGGACGAGGCGGCGCTTTGGGGCCCCGCAAGCAAGGAATTGGACGATCTGGCACGGCGCGACCCCTCCGACACCGCGCCGAAGAGGATCGCGATGGACTTTGGCGTTCCGCATCCGACGCTGGCCGACTCCAATGCCTGCGCTCTGCTGGCAGCGGAGCCATTCCCCGTCTCCGGCGGAGAGGCAAGCCGGCTTTTCGGCGAATCGTGGGAGTCCGGCAACCTTTATTGGGCGCGCCTCGCCTACGAAAAGGGCTACGCCCCGGCGGATCTGAACATCCTGGTTCCCGTGCTTACCCGCAGGATGGTGGCAAACATCTCCGCAACCAGCATCGATGACTGGCCGGCGTTGCTGCGCGCCATGGATGAGACGGGGCAGGAATTTCTCGAGGGCAAGATTCCCATTCGCACCGCGCGCATGGCCGCTAAGGAAAATGCGAAAGTGAACGGGGGTAATTAGAACGATGACCAAGGGACATAAGACCATTTCGCGCATCGGCATCGCAGGCTGCGCGCTGCTGCTCGTCGCCGCCGGACCGCGGTTCGCGGCGCAGGACGATGCAACGCACCTGCGCGTGACCGTGAACCTGGTACAGCTCAACGTGGCCGTCACCGACAGCAAGGGAAACTACATCGGCGGCCTGCACCCTGAAGACTTCGTCATCACCGAGGACAAGATTCCGCAAAAGGTCGCCACCTTCGAAGAAGGAAACGGCCCCGCGTTCCATCCCGGCCAGAAGCCTAACCTTGCGGGCTCCGCGGAGGCCTCAACCGGCGGCCCCCCGGCCGGCGGGCAGCCGGCCTCAGGCGACCCGCAGCAACCTTCCACCCCTACCGCGACGGAACAAACTCCTGCCGGCGCCGCGGCCGCGTTGAACAGCGCATCGATGGCTGGCGCCAACATCTTCATCCTGTTTGACACCAGCAACTACATGTATCGCGGTTTTGTGTACGCGCAGGACGCCATCTCGGACTTTGTGCGCTCCATGGACAACGCGAGCAGCATTGCGTTCTACTCCTACAGCCGCGACCTGTCGCGCGCCACGCTGCTCACCGCCGACCGCTTCCGCGTGGTGAACGGCGTGCGCTCGACGGTGGCCGGCGATGACGCCGCGCTCTACAACAGCCTGCTGCTTACCGTGAGGGATGCGGCTCCGCTTACCGGCCGCAAGGCCATCGTGGTCTTCTCCAACGGGCCGGATAACGCCAGCTCTGTTCCCCCCGAGGACGTGGCGGAACTGGCGCAGGACACCGGCACCATCATCTATATTGTCTCGACCCGCCTGGCGCAGGACGATGTGGTATCGACCGCCGCCTTTGAGCGCATGAGCAAGGCCACCGGCGGCAAGGCCTACTTTGCGGGCAACTGGCGCAAGGAGAAGCAGGCCTTCGCATCCATCCGCGAGGACCTGAACCACCTCTACTCGATCAGTTACTATCCGCAGGCCAACCCCAACCACGGATGGCGCTCCATCAGCGTGAAGCTGGTGGGCCCGGATTTGCAGAAGTATCACATCCGCACGCGCGACGGATATCGCCTGCTGCCGCAGACCGCGACAAGCGGCGACAGTGACCTTGCCGCCGGAGCGGCCATCGATTCGAAGTAGGCGGTTGCTGTGAGTGACGTAGCGCCGGTCTCCTGACTGGCTGTCGTGCGGACGTCCTCGCCCGCACATCGCCGCCTGGGACCTCGGATGCAGCCGCTACCAATTCGCGGATTGACCCCGCAGCGCCTTCAGCACCTTGGCCGTCGTCACCACCTGCCCCGTGTGGCGCAGCGTGTGATCGGCGACGTGAATCATGGCCCCGCCGATGGACGTAGGCAAATGCTTTCGCCCGACGGCGCGCGGTGTGTTCAAATCTGCCGTGGCCAACACGCGAATGCGTTCTGCCGCATTGCTCAATGCAGTCTCGACCTCGGCCATCAGCTCGGCCAGCGTCTCTCGCTTCCCTTCTTCGCCCTGCTCTGCCTTCAACGCGGCAAGCTGCTCCGCCGTGAGCTGCCCGCCTTCCGCGTAGGTAAGAATGCGATCTGTCGATCGCGCAATGTGGCGCAGATGAAACGCCACCGGCGTGAGACCGAGCGGCTGGGAGTGAACCTCGGCATCGTTCAGACCGGTGGTCCACTTGGTCAGATCGTCGAGCGCGAGTTCGAGCGCGTGCAAAACGGCGCGGCCCGCGGCAGGAACGTCGGAGTGGGTGCCGCGCAGCCAGGGCTCGACAGATGGAGTGGTACCAGGAAGTGAGCGCACGAGGAAGTCCTCAAGCATGAACGTCAGATCGTGGTGCGGCCAATCGCCTACCCCTGGCTCTTCACCCGCACCACCGTGATCTTCTCAAATCCCTCTTCGAACACCGGTGGCTTGAGCTTTTCGGCCATCTTGCGCATTACGTCTTCACTCACGCTGCGGTCGCGCTGGCGGTTGCGGTCCAGGCACACTTCGAGCGGCACATCGAAGAACACCGCCTGCACCTCGTAGCCGAAGCTCTTGGACATCTTGATCCACTGGCGGCGCTCGTGGATGGAGAGGTTGGTGGCGTCCACGTAGTTCATGGGCATGCGGGCGATGAGCCGGGCGCGCAGGAGCGAGCGGAGCGTGGAAAAGACCAGTCCCTGGTAGCGCTGCTCCTCTACGTCGTCGAAGAGAATGTTGCGCAGCAGATCGGACGAGAGCGGCGTGATGCCGCGGCGTCCGAACCACGTCGTCTTGCCCGAGCCGGGCAGTCCGATGGCCAGCACGACGTAGCCCTTGGGCGTTTGCCCTTGCGCATTGGGTTTGGGCGTCTCCACCTGAGGCATCTCGGGCTGGGTCTCGACTTCGAGCCGTCCCGGGCCTGCCGCGACGTTCCACTCCTTCTTCGCTGGCGCCGCCTGCCTGGCCGGCAATTGCGGGCGCATTTGAGGAGCGGCGTGCCGGGCTTCATGGGGCCGCGGCTGAGCCTGCTGCGGGCGGGCGGGAGTGTCATCAGGGTAGTAGGGCACCAGCGGAGCCGGTTGATTCGATGGGAGTTCTGCGCCCGTTTTGCCTGTGGATTCTGAAGTGTTAGGACCGCGTCTGGAACGTTTTCTCATACTACCGTCAATCCTTGCCAAAAAGCCTTCTCATCAACCCGAATACCATATTCGCCGAGGCCGCTGCAAATTGTGTGCACTCCGTCACATACAGTTCTATTGCACGAACATCATCCTTACGGTAGGGAATCGTGTGTATTCGGCAGGGGTCAGTAAAGTTTTCCACTGTAGCCCGCGATGATACGATCAAGGGTTTGGTGGAACTCGATTTCACGCCCACTTCAGACGCCGCACCACCCGGATTTTCGATCCACAAGCCTCAACGAACACGAAGGAGAAATCACACATGGCTGTAAAGGTTGGTATCAACGGCTTCGGCCGCATCGGCCGCAATGTCTTGCGCGCCGCGCTTGGCAATAAAGAAATTGATTTCGTCGCTGTCAACGACTTGACCAGCCCCGCCACGCTGGCTCATCTGCTCAAGTACGACTCGATCCTCGGCAACCTTGCCAATGAAATCCAGTCGGGCGACGATTTCATCTCCGTCGACGGCAAAAAGATCAAGGTGTGGGCCGAGCGCGACCCCGCCAAGCTGCCCTGGGCCGATGTGGGCGCGCAGGTGGTGGTCGAGTCCACCGGCCGCTTTACCGACGCCACTGTCGCCAAGTCGCACCTGGGCCCGACCGTGAAGAAGGTCATCATCTCAGCTCCGGCCAAGAATGAGGACCTGACTATTGTGCTGGGCGTGAACGACGACAAGTACGATCCGGCCAAGCACAACATTCTCTCCATGGCCAGTTGCACGACCAACTGCCTGGCGCCGGTCGTCAAGGTGATTCTCGAAACCACGGGCCTCGTCTCCGGCATCATGACCACCATTCATAGCTACACTAACGACCAGGTCATTCTTGACTTTCCGCACAAGGACCTGCGCCGCGCCCGCGCCGCCGCGCTGAATATGATCCCCACCTCGACCGGCGCTGCCAAAGCGTTGAAGCTCGTTATTCCTGAGACCGCGGGCAAGCTCGACGGCTTTGCGATTCGCGTACCCACGCCCAACGTTTCCATCGTCGACCTGACCTACATCGCCGAGAAGCCGACGACAGTCGACGCGTTAAACGCCGCCTTCAAAACCGCCTCCGAGGGGAAATTGAAGGGAATTCTAGGCGTCGACTCGAACCTGCTGGTGAGCTCGGACTTCAAGGGCGACAAGCGCAGCTCGATAGTCGATACGCCCCTGACCAAGGTCGTCGGCCAGAGCGTGAAGGTGCTGAGCTGGTACGACAACGAGTGGGGCTATTCGAACCGCGTCGTCGACCTCATCGGCTTTCTGGCCAAGAAGGGGCTGTAAGAACAGCGTTCAGGGGTCAGGTTTCAGGGTTCAGTGAAAGGCATCTGATCCCTGGCCTTCGACCCCTGACGCCTGAAACCTGATCCCTGTCTTTCAAGAAAGGCACTCCCATGGCCAAGCTCTCGATAAAAGACATCGAACTGACCAATAAGCGGGTTTTCATCCGCGTCGACTTCAATGTGCCGCTGACCGAAGACGGCGCGACCATCACCGACGACACGCGCATCGTGGCCACTCTGCCGACCATCCTCTACGCGCTGCAGCGCAAGGCCAAGGTGATTCTGGCGTCGCACCTGGGCCGGCCCAAGGGCAAGCCGAATCCCAAGTACTCGCTACGGCCCGTGGTCGACCGGCTGCGCGAGCTGCTCGACAAGAAGATGATCGACGGCGTCAACGTTGCTTTCTCGCCCGATTGCGTGGGTGAGATTGCCGAAGAGATGGCGCGGCAGCTCGAGTCGGGCCAGGTGCTGCTGCTTGAAAACCTGCGCTTCCACGCCGAAGAGGAGGCCAACGATCCCGCCTTTGCCAAAGCGCTGGCCTCGCTGGCCGAGGTCTACGTGAATGACGCCTTCGGCTCAGCGCACCGCGCGCACGCCTCGACGGAGGGCATTACGCACTACCTCAAGCCCGCCGTCGCCGGCCTGCTGATGGAGAAAGAAATCACCTATCTCGGCAAGGCACTGGCCTCGCCCGAGCGCCCGTTTGTGGCCATCCTCGGCGGATCGAAGATCTCCGGCAAGATCGACGTCATCCAGAACCTGCTCGACAAGGTCAACACGCTGGTCATCGTGGGCGGCATGGCCTACACCTTCCAGCGCGCGCTCGGCGTCAAGACCGGCAAGAGCCTCGTCGAAGAAGACAAGATCGATCTCGCGAAGGAGACGTTGGCCAAGGCGAAGGCCAAAGGCGTCAAACTGCTTCTGCCTGTCGACAACATCCTGGCCGACAACTTTGCTGCCGACGCAAAGACGCAAGTGTGGGACTGCTCGGTCGACTTCCCTGACAATTGGCAGGGACTCGACATCGGGCCCAAGTCGATCAAGGCGATTGAAGACGTGGTCTCGACGGCGAAGACCATCGTGTGGAACGGCCCAGCGGGCGTGTTCGAATTTCCGCGCTTTGCCGTGGGCACCAACGCCATCGCCCACGCCGTCGCGGCCAACCGCACAGCCACTTCCATCATCGGCGGCGGCGATTCGGTCTCGGCCATCAACCAGGCCGGCGTGGCCGACCAGATCACGCATATTTCGACGGGCGGCGGGGCGAGCCTGGAGTTTCTCGAAGGCAAAAAGCTGCCCGGCGTTGAAGCGCTGACGGACAAATAAGGCAGAGATCAGGGGTCAGGGATCAGTCAAAATCGCATCCGGCGGAAAGCCGGATGCAGGCTTCCTTCTATGAAATTTGCCAGCCCGGAGGATCAAGAAGCACAGTGGGATATTACACACGGGTCCTTTCGAAAGATGAAGAGGTCATTCCGTTCAATGAACTCGCGCAGATGATTCGCGCGGAGCACCCTGATTACAAGCTGACAATCGAGGAAGGAAGCGAAGAGGAATGGAACTCTCTTCTGCTCTCTGGAAATGACGACGTCGAAGTTGCCCTGATTGAGCGCAATCCCGTCATGGATGGTTCAATCGGCCGGGATGAGGTTGAGGAGTTCATCGAGGACATTCGAGATTGCAGGCCGAGGAGCGGTGTTCAATGGCTTGAGAATTACCTGGCCTCTGTGAAGACGATTTATGCGCTTCAGCACCTGCAAGGCTCGGAAACAGCGGATGGGAGCAATGCACTCCATGCCCTGCGTTCGGCAATTTGGGAACGCGGAGATGCGATTATTCAGGCCGATGGAGAAGGGTTCACGAATAAGGATGGCTACCATATCGTCTGGCAGTTTTCCGACTCGGTCTCAGGCCCCTGGAACATGGGCGTGCTTCAGGACGGCGTCTGGCGCCATTTCTCGATGGACCTTGGAGATCCCGATCATCGGGCTGCATTCCTGAAGGGCGCGGTGCCGGGCGATTTGACGTCGGTACTGGGATCAAGTTCGTAGGATTAGCCACTACCATTTTCTTCGACAAGTGCTTTTCATTTCTCACTGTGCTCACCATCACCCGTCGTGCGGAATTCGATCCCCTAGAATTGAGTTGAGGGAACCAGAAAATGTCTCGTAAAGCTCTCATTGCTGCCAATTGGAAGATGTACAAGACGCCCGCTGAAGCCAAGGCGTTTGTCGATGCTTTTTTGCCGCTCGTTGCCGGGCACACGCGCGACGAGATCGCCCTGTTCCCTTCTCCGGTGCTGCTTCCCACGGTAGTTCCGGCCTGCAAGGGGTCGAATGTCGCCGTCGGCGCGCAGAACATCCACTTTGCCGAGGAGGGCGCGTACACGGGCGAGACTTCGGTTGGGCAGTTGATTGCCGTTGGCGGAACGCATACGCTCATTGGGCACTCCGAGCGGCGGCAGTACTTCGCCGAGACCGACGAAATCGTAAACAAGAAGCTGCACACCGCGCTCAAGCATGGCATCGTCCCGGTGGTCTGCATTGGCGAAGTGCTTGAAGAGCGCGAGGCCGGCAAGACGGCGAGCGTCTTGAAGGCTCAGGTTACGGGCGCCTTCGCGGGGATCGCGGGGCTGGCCGCCGAGGTCATTGCCTCGATCGTGATCGCCTACGAGCCGGTGTGGGCCATCGGCACCGGACGCACCGCAACGCCGGAGATTGCCGCCGACGCGCACCGCATCATCCGCGCCGAAGTGGCTGCGCTGCTCGGCGCTAACGTGGCTGCGGCCATGCGCATCCTTTATGGCGGCAGCGTGAAGCCCGACAACGCCGCCGCGCTCATCAGCCAGGAAGAAATTGATGGCGCGCTCGTCGGCGGTGCGAGCCTCAAGCCGGATTCGTTTGCGGCGATTGTGAAGTATTGAAGGAAGCGGCGGTTTAGCGAGTCAGCAAGTTAGCGGCCGGCCGGAGAAAGAAACTCCGGCCGGCTTTCTATTTGTGGTTGGTTGGGATAATCGCCTACATCACCGGATAGAAGCTCACGATCCAGTTCTGGAGCAGCGCGGGGAAGCAGCCGAGAACGAGGACCGCGGCGGCAATCGCGAGAAGCACGGCGAGCGTGACTGGGTGCGTCTTGACGCGCGAATCGTCCGTCCCGGGCATCACGTACACGCGCTTGAGCACCTGCAGATAGTAGTAGAGCGACACGGCGCTGAACGCGACTGCCAGCGCAACGAGCGTGAACGGAACCGGCCCGCGATCGACGCCGAGCACCGCGGCAAAAAGATTGAACTTTGCCCAGAAGCCGACCAGCGGCGGAATCCCTGCGAGCGACAAGAACAGCACGAGCAACACGCCGGCCAGCATCGGGTTGCGCTTGTGCAGGCCGAGGAAGGCATCCATCTTGTCGCTGCCAGCGGCGCGCTCCACCACGCCCACCACGCCGAAAGCGCCGATGGTGGTGAGGCCGTAGGTGAGGCTGTAATAAAGGATGGCCTGCGCGCTCGCGTTGGTCCACGAAAAATACGCGAGGCCAAGCAGGATGTAGCCCGCGTGCGCGATGGCCGAGTAGGCAAGCAGGCGGCGCACGCTCGACTGCACCAGCGCAGCCAGGTTTCCGAAGACCATCGACAGCACGGCCAGATCCATCAGGATCATCGGCCATGAAGTGCGGAAGCCGGGAGTGATCGGCGGCGGCGATGCAGAAACCTGGGCCGTGACATATCCCGTCACGTGGAAGCTCTCCATGAAGTGCAGAGCAACAGAGCCGATCGAGATCAGCAGCGCGAAGCTCGCCACCTTCGAGACGGACGCGATGAACGCGGCCGCGGGGGCAGGCGCCCCTTCGTACGTATCCGGCGCCCAGAGATGGAACGGGACAGCAGCGACCTTGAAGCCGAGGCCGGCGGCGATCATCACCAGCGCGATATAGAGCAGCGGCGAAGCTCCGCGCGCCGATGCGAGATATGTGCCGAGCACGACGCGCGGCAGGCTTGTTGAGCCGCTCAGACCGTATAGATAGCTGAAGCCGAAGAGCAGGAACGCCGCCGACATGCCGCCGAAGAGGTAATACTTGACGGCAGCCTCGGCGCTCTTGCCCGACTGCTTGGCGAAGGCGGTGAGAATGTAGAGGCCGAGCGAAAGCAGCTCGAGGCCGGTAAAGATGACGAGCAAATCCTGCGCGGCAGAGATGATCAGCCCGCCGGCCGTGGCCATCAGCACCACGGCAACGTACTCTCCCGCGTTGCGCGTGAAATCGGAATCGATAAGTAGAAGCAGCGTGAGCGCTGTCAGAACGAGAATGCCCGCCTGCGCGACGCCCGCCGAGCCGCCGGCGGCAAGCAGAAGATCGTTACCGGCGCTGTAGGGTCCGGCCATCGAAATGGCCCAAAGCGCCGCGGCGCAGCCCGCGACGCCCACCAGCGCGGCCGCGGAGATGCGCGTCGCGTTGGCGGCCTTGCGCAGGAACCCGAGATCGACAACGAGCACCACGAGTGCAACCACTTCGAGAGCCGTCTCAGGCAGCGTGGCGCGGAAGAGGGTTGCGTAGTTCATTGCATCCCTCCCGCGAGCAGCGCTCTCACGGCCGGCTCAATCTGGTCGAGCAGAATCCGCGGATAGAGGCCGACGATGAGCGTGGATGCGCCGAGCAGCACCACGCCCACCATCTCGGGCCAGGTGATGGCCTCGAACTTGTGCAGTTGCTCCGCTTCAAGCTCGTGCGGGCTGGGCAGCGCATCGGTAAAGAAGGCCTTTTGCAGCGCGCGCCAGATGTAGGCTACTCCGACGATGATGCCGACGCCGCTGACGGCCGTCCACCATGGGTTCACCTTCCACGCGCCGATCAGCACCTGCAGCTCGGCCACAAAACCGGAGAAACCGGGCAAGCCCATCGACGCTACGCCGGCCACGACGAAGGCCCAGGCCGCAAACGGCAATCGCCGCGAGAGATGCATCGGCCCGAGCTCGGCAAACTGGCGCGTGTGCGTGCGGTCGTACACAATGCGTCCCACAATCGCGAAGAGCAGCCCCGCGATAATGCCGTGCGAGAACATCTGCAGCACCGCGCCGTCCAGGCCGATTTGGTTAAGCGTCATCAGGCCCAGCAGCACAAATCCCATGTGGCTAACGCTCGAATAGCCGATGACGAATTTGAAGTCGGTTTGCGCCAGCGCCACAAGCGCGCCGTAGACAATGCCAATCACCGCCAGCCACGCGAACACGTCGCGCCACGAACCGATACCGATGAACGAGAATCCCCACGGATCGAGCCCGTGCGGAAAAAGGCCGATGCCCACTCGCAGGCAGCCGTAGGCGCCCAGCTTCATGACCACTCCGGCGAGGAGCATGGACGCAGCCGTTGGCGCGGCCACGTGGCCCGTCGGCGCCCATGTGTGGAACGGCCACATGCCGGCGAGAATCGCGAAGCCGACAAACACCAACGGGAAGCACCACATCTGGAAGCTGGCGGACAGGCCCGCGTGCGCGAGATCGAAAAGCGCCGTCGAGTGCGAGCCCGACGTGGAATAAGCTACGAGCAGGCCAATGAGCACCATGGCCGAGCCGACAAACGAGAACAAAGCGAGCTTCATCGCGCCGTATTCGCGCCGCGTCGAGCCCCAAATAGAGATCAGGAAATACTTGGGTACAATCGCGACCTCGTAGAAGACGAACAGCAGAAACAGATCGCCGCTGAGAAAGACGCCGTAGACGCCGCCGATGAGCGCGAGATAAAACCCAAAAAACTGGTTCGCGCGCACTTCGACGTTCCAACTGAACAGCACACCCGCCACCGCGGCGATGCCGGTGAGCAGAACCAGCACGCGGCTGATGCCGTCGGCGGCGAGCTGATAGTGAATGCCCATCGACGGCACCCACAGCACATCGACGATCACCTCGCGGCCCGCGCCAAAGCTCGTGGCGTAGCAGACGACGCCGATCGCCAGGCCTGCTGCGGCCACGGCGAGCGCCCACCATCGCGCCGCGGCGGGTTTGCCTTTCGGCACGAGAGCCGCGATGAGCGCACCGGCAAACGAGATGTAGATCGTCCAGGCCAACATCTAAAATCTCCAGTGCGCCAGCAGGTTCTGCACGGTGGGGTTGATTGTATCGAGAATTATCCGCGGCGCCAGCCCTATCAAAAACATCAGCGCGATCACGGGCGCCAGGGCCATCCGCTCGCTGTGATGCAGGTCAGGGAAATTCTTCCAGTGCTCGGGCACCGGACCATTGAAGACCTTCTGAATCACGGTGAGAATTACGATCGCCGTCACGAGCAAACCAAGCACCGATACCGTTGCGCTGATCCAAGACAAGGGAAAAACGCCGCGGAAGATGAGGAACTCGCTCACGAAGCTGTTCAGCCCCGGCAGTCCAAGCGACGAGAACAGCACAATGCCCATCAGCCCGGCGAGCACCGGCGCGGGCTTGCGCAATCCGCCAAAGTCGTCGATGCCGCGCAGGCCGCCGGTGCGGAACTGGATCATGGCGATGAACCAGAAGATGGCGGCAGCAGTGAGGCCGTGATTGAACATCTGCAGGATGACGCCGTTGAGCGCAGCCGCCTGGCTGGCCTGCGCCGCCGCGCCCGACGCAGGAACCGCGAGCGCGAAAATCGCCAGCAAACAGTAGCCCAGGTGATTCACCGAAGAATACGCGAACACACGCTTCAAATCTTTTTGTGCAGCGGCGGCCCACGCGCCCATCACGACGGTGATCACGGCCAGCACCAGCAGCGGCGTGCGCATGGCGGCAATCTGCACGCCGAAGAGCGGGATCGCGATGCGCAACAGGCCGTAGACGCCCATCTTCGACATCGCGCCCGTCAGCAGCATGGTGACAGGCGAAGGCGCTTCGGCATACGCCGCGGGCAGCCACGTGTGGAACGGCGCGAGCGGCACCTTCACCGCGAACCCGGCCAGAACGCCAATGGCGAGCCACGGCATCACCGCGCCCAGGTGCGCCGTCACCATTTGAGCCAGTGCGCCCGATGCGGCCATCGCGGCCAACTGCTCGAAGTCCATTGAGCCCGTCGCGAGATAAATTGCGAGGAACGAGATCAGCAGCGCCACTGACCCGGCCATGGTGTAAATGAAGAATTGAGTCGCCACCGGGCCTCGCCTTGGGCCGCCCCACAGCTTGATGAGGAAGAATGCCGGTATCAGGCTCAACTCCCAGAACAGAAACCAGTGGAAGAAATTGAGCGCCGTGAAGGAGCCGAACAGGCCGGCTTCGAGCATCAGTACCAAGCCGTAAAACAATCCGGGCATATGGTGCACGCGATGCGCCGCATCTACCGACATGAGCGTGACGATGGCCGAGAGCACGAGCATCAACGCGCCCAGCCCGTCCACGCCGAGGTGATACTCGATGCCGATCGACGCGGCCCACGGGTGCAGCTCCACCAGGCCGATGCTTCCGTCGGCGGGCAGGCGCGTCCACACGATGAGCGCCACCACGAGACAGGCCAGCGACGTGAGCAGCGCGACGCCGCGCGCGTGCTTGCCCGCGAAGAGCGCAATCGCAGCGCCCAAGAGCGGCAGCACGGTGAGCAGCGTGAGAATCGAAAATCCGACGGCAAACTCGTTCATGGCCGGCTGCTCCACAGAAGAATCAATGCCAGCGCGACGACAGCGACGGCGAGAATGCGGAGATAGCTTTGCACGCGGCCACTTTGCACGGTAGCCAGCAGGCCGCCGCCATTCGAAAGCTCCTCGCAGGTTTTGTCGAATCCGCCGTCGACCCAATTGACGTCGAGGAATCGATTGAGCCGCGCCCATGCGGCGAAGATCCACGCCACAGCGGCCACAATACCGCCCCACACGCACCGGTCGAACCAGTCGGCCACGCGCGCCCACCACGCATAGAACGCGATCACCGTCACGCCGTAGAGTTCGTCGACGTAGAGGCGATCGCGGAGACCGGCCCAAAGCCAGGGCGCCCGCTGCTCCAGCGCGTCAGGCTCTTCCGGACTGGGCGATTTGTCGCCGTAAAGCCACCAGCCCAACCCCAGGCCGAGAAACACGATCAGCGACGACACGACCATCAGCACAGCCAGGCCCGGTTCCGCGAATCCATGCCAGCTGAACGGCGCGCTTTGGCCATCGAGGAACGCGCGGAACCACGGCCACGCCGGAGTTCCAATCAAGCCCAGCGCCATGGCGAAGAGGGCGAGGATGACAAGCGGCAGCGTCATCACCTTGGGGCTCTCGTGCGCAAATTCATGCCCGCGCCACATACCGAAGAAGACGTAGCACACCTGCCGCGTCATATAAAACGCCGTGAGCAGCGCGCCAAACACGAGCAGGTAAAACGGACCCTTCGCCACGCTCCAGTGTTGCGCGGCCTCGAGAATGCCATCCTTCGACCAGAAGCCCGAGAAGAAAAGCGGGAATCCACACAGCGCGAGCATGCCGATGGCGTAGGTGATAAAGGTGAGCGGCATGTCGGCCTTGAGCCCGCCCATGCGGCGCACGTCCTGCTCCTCGTGGCAGCCGTGAATCACCGAGCCCGCGCCAAGGAACAAGAGCGCCTTGAAGAACGCGTGCGTGATCAGGTGGAACATGCCCACGGCCACGCCGCCTACGCCGAGACCGGCCATCATGTAGCCGAGCTGCGAAACGGTGGAGTAGGCGAGGATGCGCTTGATGTCGTTCTGCGCAACGGCGATGAGCGCGGCGAAAACCGCCGTGGCCGCGCCCACCCACGTGACGACGGTAAGCGCTGCAGTCGTTCCGCCAATCAGCGATCCGGCAGCCATCAGCGGATACACGCGCGCCACCAGAAACACGCCGGCAGCGACCATGGTGGCCGCGTGAATCAGCGCGGAGACGGGTGTGGGGCCCTCCATCGCGTCGGGCAGCCAAACATGCAGCGGGAGCTGGCCGCTCTTGCCTGCAGCGCCCGCAAAGATCAGGAGGCCAATGGCGCCGGCGGCGCTCAAGCCCAATCCCGCATGCTGCGTAAGCAGAACGGTGAGAGCGAGCGGCTCGAGCGAACCCACGCCGTGGTTGTAGAAGAGCAGCGTGCCAGTGTTGGAAAAGAGCCAGACAATCCCGAGCAGGAAAAAGATGTCGCCCACGCGCGTGGTGACGAATGCCTTTTTCGCGGCTGCGGCGGCCGAGGGCTTCTGATACCAGAAGCCGATGAGCAGGTACGAGGTGAGGCCTACGATTTCCCAGCACATGAAGAGCAGCAGCAGGTTGTTGGAGATGACCACGCCCAACATGGCTCCGGCAAAAAGCGACATGAAGCAGAAGAAGCGCGTGAAGTTCTCGTCATGGGCCATGTAGCCGACGGAATAGATAAAGATGAGCAGCCCGACCAAGCTCACCATCACCAGCATGACGGCGGCGAGCGGATCGAGCACCCAGCCGAGATCGACAGTGGTGTTGCCGAACTGGAGCCACGTGAAATTGACGGTCTCGCGAGTGACCGCGCCGTGCGTCCAGGCGCTCAGGACATGCGCAAACGCGGCGAGCGACAAAAAAAGCGAGACGCCGAGCGAACCAATAGCCAGAGTGGCCGCGAATTTACGACGCGGCTGCTTAAGCAGCGCGATCGCTCCCGACGCGACGATGGGCGCCGCCGGGATGAGCCACAAAATCCCCGTGATGGCGGAGGGAGCGAATTGTGGAGTGAATGCGGCCGATTCCTGGATCAAGCTCTCACCCCTTCATCCTGTCGATCTTGTCGAGTTCGGCGGCGCCGGTGTGGCGATAGATGGCGATCACAAGGCCCAGTCCCACGGCCGCCTCGGCCGCGGCCACGGCGATGGAAAAAATCGCAAACATCATCCCAGTCAGCGCCTCGGGGTGGGGGCCGAAACGCCAGAACGCAATCAGATTCAGGTTGGCCGAGTTCAGCATCAGCTCGATGCCGATGAGCACCATAATGGCGTTGCGGCGAACCAATGCGCCGGCGAGGCCGATAGCGAAGAGCATGGCCGCAACAAGAAGGTAGCCGGCAAGCGGCGTGGCGGCTGTCATTTGGGCCTCTCTTTCTCGTGCATGGCCACGATGACCGCGCCGATGGTGGCGGCGGTGAGCAGCAGCGCGACAATCTCAAGCGGCAGCACGTAGCGGCCGACGAGCGCGATGCCGATGTCGTTGACCGTCACGGTGGGCACGGTGTTCTGCTGCGGTACGGCACTCACGCTCTGGAGCACGGCCCATCCGAGAACGGAAAAAACGCCCGCAGCGATTACCAACCCAAGAAACCAGGTCTTGCTGAAGACGCCTTCCCTGGGCAGCTCCGAGCCATGCGTGAGCAGAATGGCAAAGACAATCAGGATGGCGACGGCGCCGATGTAGACGAGAATCTGCGCAAAGCCCGCGAACTGCGCGTCAAGCTCGAGGAAAAGCAGGGCCAGCCCGGCGAAGGCCACGGTGACGGCGAGCGCGGCGTGAACCAGATGCTTGAGCAGCACCGTCGCCAGCCCGCCGGCCAGCGTGAGCGCCGCAAGCAGATAAAAGATCGGGCTCACCGGTCGAACGTCCTTTCTTGCGAGGTCCGGCGGCGCGGGCCCTGAATCTCCTGTGCCGCTCGCTCGGTCCCTTGTTCCCTTGGTCCCTGCCGGGGCCCCCGGCGGACGATTTTTGTCCGACAGGGTGGCTTGGTCCCTGTTTTATTCAGCATAGCGATATCTCCTGGGACCGAAGTGCTCCCTGCGCATGGCCGCGCGGCCCATCACCACGTAAGCGGCCACGAGAATGATTGAGCACACCACCCAGCGCTGCCAGCCTTCGCCCATAAAGCGCCACAGCGCCGTGACGAGCAGGTTGAGCAACGTGAAGGGCAGAACAAATTTCCAGGCAAAGTTCATCAGCTGATCCTGCCGCAGGCGGGGCAGCGTGCCGCGCATCCAGATGAAGACGAAGATCGACACCATCACTTTGCCGAAAAACCAGAACCATGATGGAATGAATTGCAAAAACGAGAACGGCGCCGACCATCCGCCAAGAAACAGCGTGGTGCCGAGGCCGGAGATGGAAAGCATCGCCAGGTACTCGCCCAGGAAGAACAGCGCGAATTTGAATCCCGAATATTCGGTGTGGTATCCGGCCACCAGCTCCGACTCGCCCTCGGGCAGATCGAACGGCGAGCGATTGGTTTCGGCCGTGCCGGCGATGGCGTACATCAGGAACGCGGCCAGTCCCCACGGCGTAAAGATGTACCAGTGCGGAAAGACGCTGCTATACGTGTTCTGCGCCGCGACGATCTTCGGCAGCGAAAGCGAGCCGGTGATCATGACAACGGCGACGCTCGAAAGCAGCAGCACCACCTCGTAGCTGATCATCTGCGCCACGGCGCGCATCGCGCCCATCAGCGAATACTTGTTGCGGCTCGACCAGCCGGCCATGAAAACGGAAAGCTCCGTCGCCGCGCCCATCGCGAAGAAGAAGAGCAGGCCCGAGTCCATGTCGACCAACACCATGTTGCGACCCACGGGCAGCACAGCAAAGCCCATGAACACTGCAACCACCAGCACAATTGGCGCAAGAAAGTGCACAGCCGCGTTGGCCCTCAGCGGAACAATGTCTTCCTTGGTCAGCGCCTTGAGCGCGTCGGCTATCGGCTGAAAAAAGCCGAACGGGCCCACGCGATTCGGTCCGAGGCGGTTCTGAATGCGGCCAAGGCCCTTGCGCTCGAACACGGTGGTGAGCGCGAAGAGGCCGGGAAAAACGCACACGATCGCAATGACGCCGAGCACCACGCCTGCCGCTGGCCGCAGCGCCGCGGGCAAAAAGCCGACGAGCCAGTTGCGAAGAAGAATGAAGATCTGATCGGCATTCACTGCGAGGGGTGTCGTCGCCATCGGCTAGCTTCCTCCCTCGGCTGGTTCTGCGGGAGTGGCTGATGCAGGATCGGCGGGCGTCTCAGGCGTAGCCGGAGCCGTTGTTGACGAGCCTGACGCGGCGGCCTTCGCCGCGGCGGCCGCGGCCGCTGCTTTAGCCCTTGCTTCAACCTTGGCCTTTTCCTCGGCGAGGCGCGCATCCACTTCGGCGGCTTCAGTGGGATGGATCGAGTGATAGTACTCGTTCGACTTGGCCAATTGTTTGCGGTCTTCGAGCAGCCCGCCAAACCGATCGTCCGTGGCCAGCTCAAATTGCGTATCCATCTTGATGGCTTCGAACGGGCAAACTTCAACGCAGATCTGGCAGCTCATGCAGACGGAAACGTCGATATCGAATCGCGCCGGATAAAACTGCGGCTTGCCCACGTAGTCCGGCTTTTTGTCTTTGCTCTTTTCAATGTAGATGCACTTGGGCGGGCACTCTTTCTCGCAAATCTGGCAGGCCACGCAGCGCATGCCCGCCTCCCAGTCTGTGCCGTCGTACACCAGGAAGGGAAAGACGCGCGCGTTTTCGACGGTCGGGATCCGTTCGTCGGGATACTCGACCGTCGTCAGCCGCTCTTTGGAGACGTAGCTGCCGAAGAAATTCCTGGCCGTCTCCGCCATCCCTTTCAGGATTCCGTCACCCAGCAATGCATCCTCCAAAATCAGCTTCTAGCCGCTACCTATCCACTTCGCCAAGGACAATATCCACGCTGCCAAAAATCAGCACCACATCGGCGACATTGTGCCCCAGGCACATGTCTTCCAGAATTGTCAGGTTGATCAAACTTGGGGGCCGCACGCGATACCGGTACGGATTCGGCCCGCCATCGCTGATCAAATAAAAGCCAAGCTCGCCCTTCGGGGCCTCGATGCGCCCGTACGCCTCGCCCGGCTTGGGCCGAAAACCGCGCAGCTTCGCCTTCGGATCCATAATGGGCCCGCCGGGAATCTCCTTGAGCGCCTGTTCGAGAATTGTGATGGACTCGCGCATCTCCAGCACGCGCACCATGTAGCGGTCGTAGATATCGCCGTGATCGCCCAGCGGCACGCGGAACGGGAAGCGGTCGTAAATTCCGTAGTGGTCCACCTTGCGGACGTCGTAGTTCACGCCTGACCCGCGCAGCATGGGCCCCGAAACTCCGGCGTTCACGGCCAGCTCCGGCCTGAGGATGCCCACGCCCTGGCAGCGCGCCATCAGGATCTCGTTGGTCGAGAGCAGCGCTTCGAATTCATCCACAAACGCGGGCAGCCCGGCCACCACTTTGCGTGTGGCGTCGAGCCAGGCCGCGGAAACATCCACGCGGCAACCGCCGAAGCGCATGTAGTTGCACATCATGCGCGAGCCGGTAAGCGACTCAAACAGGTCGAGAATCTTCTCGCGCTCTTTGAAGGCGTACATGAGCGGCGTACCGCTGGCGCCCATCTCCTGAATCAAGAATCCGATCGACGCGGCGTGGTTCTGCACGCGCGTCAGCTCGGCAAGGATCACGCGAATGTACTCGGCGCGCTCGGGAACCTCCTGTGCGGCGAGCTTTTCAACGGCCAGCGCGTAGGCCCAGTTGTTGGTGAGCGAGCAAATGTAATCGAGGCGATCGGTGTACGGCATCGATGCCAAATAGGTTTGCCCTTCGCCAAGTTTTTCGTGGTTGCGATGCAGGTAGCCGAAGACCGGCTTGAGGCGTGCGACGCGCTCACCGTCGAGCGCCAGGTCCATGCGGAAGACGCCATGCGTCGACGGATGGTGCGGCCCCATGGCGACTTCGAGCAGCTCGCCCTCGCCATCCGGCTCAATCACCGGCGGCCGATTCCATCCTGCCGGTTTCTCCGCTTTTGTGTCGACCACGCTCATGCGCCGCTCGGCTCCTGCTCCCTCGCTCCCTCGCTCGCTTGCTCCCTGCTTCTATGCTCTTCCGCCCGCCGCAACACCTCATCGTGCGGCGTGGGCTCGTACTCAAAATCGTCCGGCTCCACGTAATCTTTGCGCATCGGAAAATCCTTGAATCCATCCCACATCAGCAGCCGGCGCAGATCGGGATGGCCTGTGAAAATGATGCCGTAGAGATCGAACGCCTCGCGCTCCTGAAACTCCGCCGAGCGCCAGACGGGCGTGAGCGATGGCAGCTCCGTCTGGTCGGTGCGATTCCCGGTGCGCATGCGGACGACCAGCGGCCCATGCTTCTTCGCGACGGAATAGAGGTGATATACCACTTCAAGACAGCCGGGCTCGACGCGCTTGCGCGTCTCTTCGACGGTCTCCTCGACCGTTTTCTCAACGCCATCGACGGTTTTTATCGCTTGATGTGTTACTTTAACTTTCTCCGCGATCTCCTTGTCCGGCCAGTCGACGCCGGTCAGGTTGGAGAGGAAGTCGAAGGCCAGCTCCGAGTCGTCGCGCAGAAACGTCGCGACGGCGACAGCGCTCTCAGGCGCGAGCCGGAGCGAGTGCTGCGCCGCCGCCCCGGGATTCGTCACAACTTCGACCCCTGCGCCGGGAACCGCCGCCTCAATCGCCGCCTTGATTTCTTCGACCGTCTTCAAATCAGCTCTCAGCTTTCAGCTATCAGCTCTCAGCAAATCTTTGCCGCTGCGAGGCTTTCTGTTCCTGTTTTCTTGTTCCCTCGTTCCCTCGGTCCCTTGGTCCCTTGGTCCCTGCCTCACCGAATCGTGATCGGGACCGGCCACACGCCCTTGTTCGATGTCGGCTCCAGGTCGTGCTCGCCCTGCTCGGGCACGGGAAACTCGCCCTGTGCGTTCTTGTCGAGGAAGCGCGGCCGGTCAGCGCCCGTCAAATGCTGCCTGTCAATCTTTTTTTGCAGCGTGATGAATGCCTGGATCAGCGCTTCGGGCCTCGGAGGGCACCCGGGAATGTGCACGTCCACGGGAATGTAGCGATCGATGCCCTTGAGCACGTTGTAGCCCTGCTTAAACGGCCCGCCTGAAATGGCGCACGCGCCCATGGCGATCACGTAGCGCGGCTCGGCCATCTGGTTGTAGAGACGCACCACCTGCGGCGCCATCTTCTTGGTCACCGTGCCGGAGACGATCATCAAGTCCGCCTGCCGCGGCGACGGCCGGAAGATCTCCGCGCCGAACCGCGCAAGATCGTAGCGCGCCATTGTCGTCGCGATCATCTCGATCGCGCAGCACGCCAGCCCAAACTGCATTGGCCACACCGAGCTGCGACGACCCCAGTTGTAGAGCTCCTCAATGGTCGTGACGAAGACGCCCTGCTTGCCCAGTTCGATCTTCAGGTTTTGGTCGACTGCCATCGTTGGTCGCTTTGCTCCCGTGATCAGTTGTCAGTGATCAGTGGCCAGTAGAACCCGCCCCACCTTCTCGCACGACCTTCAATGCCGCACGAAAACCTGTTCCCTATTCCCTAATCCCTGCCGGGGCCCCCAGCGGGCGATTTGTGCCCGCAGGGGTGGCTGGTCCCTGCTTTTTCACGCCCACGTCAAAATCCCCTTCGCCCAGGCCCACGCCAACCCCTCTACCAATAGGAGTACGAACACCAGCATGGCGGCGCACGCTGCCGCGCTCAATCCTGTAAACGCCACTGCAAACGGCAGCAGAAACACGGCTTCCACGTCGAAGATGAGAAAAATAATGCCGTAGAGGTAGTAGGCCGAGCGGAACTGCATCCACGCGTCGCCCTTCGACTCCAGCCCGCACTCGTAAATCGCATTCTTTGTGGGGTTCGGCTTGGGCGGCGCAAACACCCGCGCCCAGAGCCACGCCAGTCCCAGCGGTGCCAGGCCAAAGCCCAGCGCTGCAACGAACAGAACCGCCAATGAAAAATAGGGACTTGAAGCCATCGCGGGAGAGAATTTCTTACTCTTTCAAGCTAACAGTTGGGGGGCGGTTTTGGCTAAGTTACCGTCGTGCCGTGGCGCCGTTCGGGCCGCTTTTTCCACCGCTGATCCCATCCTGTGAACCGTTCGGGCGACGGCGGATGCAGCGCCCGGTTGCGCCCGTCCATGCCGCCCGTACTCCCCGCTAATCGTCGTCGTTGTGCGCTGCCTTCCTGTCTTTCGCCTTCAGCATCGCCGGCACCGGCGCACTGCCCATCGCGTCCTTCCATAGGATGATATTGAGCTTCTCCGCCGGAGCGCGGTCGGCGTGGCTGAAGTCCATCTTCATGCTGTCGCGCGCGCCCGCGGTGTTTTTGGCGTTCGCCGTATAGATCAGGCCGTTGTCGCGGTTCCGGTAGTCGGCCGTGTAAGGCGGCTGGTCGCCCGGCCCTGTGAACTCGGGCGCCATCATCGAGCAGAACGCATCGTCGTTGTTCATGGGCGGCAGGCCCAGCAGCGCCTCCATGGTGCGAACCACGCTCACCGTCGAATAGAACCGGCTGTCGACAAACGGCGCGCCGTTCGCCCCGTGCGGCGAGTACTTGCTGATGACCAGCGCAATGCTGCGGTGCGCGTCCACATGGTCGGCGCCGTTTTGCGCATCGTCCTCCAGAATGAAGAACGCCGTGTCGTCCCAGTAGGGCGAGTGCGAGATTGCCTCCACCGCGCGGCCGACGGCAAGATCGTTGTCGGCCACAGACGACTTCGGCGACGGCCCTCCCGGCGGCGTCCCCATGGTGTGATCGTTCGGTAGCCGCAGCAGCACAAAATCAGGCATCGTGTCGCGGCCGTGCTCGCGGTCCGCGACCCACTGCTTCAGGTGGCGTAGAAAAATCTCCACCCTGATCTGATCGGGAACGAGGAGATTGAAGTCCGGCGCTTCGGGCGCGAAGTGACCCACCAGCTCCGGCTTGGTTGCCGTATTCGTCGCGAGGCGTGGAACGGGCCACGGCCACTTGTTCACCCCGCCGCCCCACTCCGCCGGCAACGGCTCGCCCGGCTCAATCACATTGTGCGCGCACTGCGGACCGGCCCACATGCCGCCCATCGACGAGTCCGACAGTTCTTTCTGGCCGCAGAACCGCGACGAAATGTACTCGCCGAAATGGTAGTAAGTCTTTCCGTGCGCAGCCAGGTCGCCCCACAGATATCCGCTCGCGGGCTCATCCACGTCGGGAATCTTCTGAAGCAACGGATAGCCGTCCGCCACCACACCTTCGTAGTCATAGGGCCGCTGCGCGCCGCGGTAGTTCTGCTGCCACGTCTTTTCGAGATAATCCGTGCCAATGGCCGCGGTCGACCACACGTGGCCGTCGCCCGACACCTCGCCGGAGTCGAAAAAGTTGTCGAGCACGCCGAACTCGAGCGCCAGCTTGTGCTGGTTCGGCGTCACCGCCTCACCATACATCGCCCACTTCGCATCGCCGTTTCCCACCGGCCTGCCGTTCTGCGCGAGGTCACCGAGAACCTGATCGTACGTGCGGTTCTCCTTGATGATATAGATGATGTGCCGTGTCGGATTCCCGGCGCCGCCGGCGAATTTGATCGTTTCCTGTGCGGCCTTCATGCGGTTCGCGGCCAGCACGTTCTCGGTCCACTCAGCGAGATGGCTCGTGATCTCGCGCTCGTCGATCGCCGCCAGCGACCCGTAGAGCAGCGTCGGAATGTATTGATTGGCGCGCGCGTTCACGCTTGGCGCCGTCTCCACGCGGCGCGGCAGATAGTTGTCCGGCCCGGTTCCCTTCCCTTTTGCCGTCGCAACGTAAAGCCTGCCGTCGCCGGCCGAGGCGACGAACGCCATGGAGATCGGCATCCACTCCGTCGGGATAAATCCGTCCGGCTCGATCATTCCCGCCTTTGCGGCTTTCGGCATCAGTTTGCGCGTGTCAATCACCGCCACCGCGTCGCTCGCCATGTTCGCTGCGTACAACCGGCTGCCGTCCGCGTTCACGGCCAGAGCATCCGGCTCGGCGCCAAAATAACTCTGCCCCGGCAGCCGCGTGTCGAAGTATCCCTTCACCGCAAACTGCCCCGCGCTCACATTTATCGCCGCCACGGCGTCGCGATTGGCCAGTGCCACGTAGAGTGTTTTCTGGTCTGGCGAAAAAACAAGCGCGCACGGATGCGCGCCCGGAGCGACCGGGTCAGACGGCTTAAGCAGTGCCAGCTTGCGCCCCACCGGGCCGCGCGCGAGGTCGAGTTCCACAATCTCCGATGCGTTCCACAGCGCAACGAAGGCGCGCTTGCCGTCTTTCGTCACGGCCAGCGCAATCGGGTACGTTGTGGGCACGGCGTCGCTTTCGGAGAGATCAAATCGATTTTCTATTGCGGCGGTCGCGGCATCGAGCAGGACAACATCGTCGGAAAGATTTTCGGCAACAAGCAGCTCTTCACGTTCCGCGTCGCCGACCACCGCAATCGCCGCCGGGTACGGCATGCCTTCGTCGCTCAAGTCCCCTTCGACCGATCGAGTCTTCCGTCCCGCGGGCAGACGGTTCTGCGGCAGGTGAATCATCCGCTCCGGCGCGACTTTGCCTGCCGTGAAGCTGTACACCGCAATGCCGCTGCCCGTGTCTCCCGCGCTTTCGCCCTTCGGATCGATCAGCGAAGCCATACTGCCGTAGATGCGGGTGCCGTCGCGGCTGAACGCGAGACCGGAGAACAGCGTCTGCTTGGCGCGCGGCGCGGTCCGCGTATCAGGAAAATCGGCCAGCGCGCCGGTCGCTGTGTCCATCACCGTGAACGACTGATCGTACTTCGACTCGTAGGTTCCGTAGCCGGCGTTCGCCGTCACCACGTAGCGCCCATCGGGCGAGACGGCCATCGAGACGGGCAGGCTGTTGGTGCGTTGCGGGTGCCCTGGCGCTTCGCCGATCAGTTGCTTGCTCGAGGGAAGATCGATGGTTTGCGCCGCGATCGAGGCCGAGCCAATGCAAAAAGCAGCGCCGAGAATTGCCGGATGGATCCTGAAAGTCATGGAGAAACGTCCCGCATCTATCTAACTTTTATTCGATGAAAGGAACGTGAACCGTGGTTGCGCCGTGCGGCGTGCCGATCATAGGTGGATTGTACAGGGAGACGCTGAATGCAGGGGTACCTAAGTCCGCCCCTTCCGTTCGCCGCGGCGAACGGATAGGGGTGGGTCAACGCAGATCAAGGGGAGCTCAAAAAACCATCGTTCGAGGCTCCCCAAATTCCCATCCCGCCTCCGCCGCAATGTTCGCGGCGGAGACAGAACGGGCGCGGGAGAAACCCCAACCGTGTTTACGGATAGATGCCGCGAATCTGCACGGCCTCGGCCACGCGGCCGATGCCGAGCATGTTGGCCGCGATCCGCATGGGCACGTTCTTTTCGATGTGAATCTTCAGCACGTCGCGGAAAGCCGTCTTCATCACGTGGTCCAGGCGCTTGAAGATGTCGCGCGCCTCCCAGAACAGGTGCTGCTCGTCCTGCACCCACTCGAAGTACGACACCGTGACGCCGCCCGCGTTGCACAGAATGTCCGGGATCACAAACGTGCCCTTGCTCTCGAGGATTCGGTCCGCCGCGGGAGTCAGCGGGCCGTTGGCTGCCTCGGCGACGATCTTGGCGTGCACCTTGCCGGCGTTGTCGTCGCGGATCGCGTTTTCGAGCGCCGCCGGCACCAGGATGTCGCACTGCAAGGCCAGCAGCTCGTGCGGCAGAATAGGCTCGCTCTCCGGGAATCCGTCCACGTGGCCGCACATCGCCTTCATCTGGATCAGCTCGGGAATATTCAGCCCGTTCTTGTTGTAGACGCCGCCCGTGGAGTCGTTGACCGCGATGATCTTCGCGCCCGCTTCATGGAGCAGTTGCGCGGCGATCGATCCCGCGTTGCCGAAGCCCTGCACGACGACGGTCGCGCCCTTGAGCGGGATGTGCAGATGCTCGCACGCGCACTCAACGGTCGAGAACACGCCGCGGCCCGTGGCCTCGTTGCGGCCAAGCGACCCACCGAGGCTGATGGGCTTGCCTGTTACCACGCCGGGAATGGCATAGCCCTTGGTCATCGAGTAGGTATCCATGATCCAGGCCATGGTCTGCGGGTTGGTGTAGACGTCGGGCGCGGGTATGTCCTGCTCCGGCCCGATGAGCGGCAGAATCGCGCTCGTGTAGCGCCGCGTCATCCGCTCCAGTTCGCCCTGCGACATCTTTTTCGGATCGCAGGTGATTCCGCCCTTGGCCCCGCCGAAGGGGATGTTCACCACCGCGCACTTCCACGTCATCCACGTGGCCAGCGCCTTCACTTCGTCCAGCGTCACCTGCGGATGGTAGCGGATGCCTCCCTTGCCCGGCCCGCGCACCGAGCTGTGCTGCACCCGGTAGCCCACAAAGCGGTGAATGCTGCCGTCGTCCATGCGCACCGGCACGCCCACCGTGAGCATGCGCTCGGGGTAC
Organism: Occallatibacter sp.; assembly: GCA_050010795.1. Lineage (GTDB taxonomy): Bacteria > Acidobacteriota > Terriglobia > Terriglobales > Acidobacteriaceae > Telmatobacter. The sequence continues at coordinate 69,642 of JBEKKI010000002.1, read as the reverse complement.
TTGATCATTTCACGCGTATTGTTGTCCAACCCCATGACGTTCGCTGCCGTATCGAAATTCTCCATAGCAACGTCATAAGCGTTGGTTTGACTCACTGCTGTCGTTGTAGCCATTCGTATTCCCTCCTTGCCTGGGCGCCGAGGTTGCCCCATCCCTTTCCGTTCGTCTTGGTGAACGGAAAAGGGCGGGATGCGTCACCGGCATTCGCTCAGGCCAAGCTTGTCTCCTCGGCGTGCGCCGCATTTTGTTCCTTCACCCTGCCGCCCTCATAAACCGGGAGCAGCCATTTGCGGTACGCCGGCATGTTGCCGTGCGTGGCGTCGAAATACAACTGCCGCAGCCGCCGCGTGATCTCGCCGATGGTTCCCGACCGCACCGGCCGGTGATCGACTCGCACCACCGGCGCGATACCCACCGCCGTGCCGGTGAGGAACAGCTCGTCGCACACGTACAATTCGCTGCGCGCGATGGAGCGCTCCACGATCTCCATGTTCATCTCGCGCATGGCCAGCTCCGCGATCGAGTCGCGCGTGATGCCCTCCAGAATGTTGTCAGTAATGGCCGGCGTGATCAGCTTGCCCTTGCGCACCATGAACAGGTTGCAGGTGGCGCCCTCGGTCACGTGGCCGTCCTCGTTCAGCAGGATGGCCTCGTCGAACCCGCAACGCCGCGCCTCGTCGCTGGCGAGAGCCGAATTCGCATAGGCGCCGCAGATCTTCGCGCGCGGCGGAATGGCATTGTCCTCGATCCGCCGCCACGAGCTTACGCCCGCGTGCAACCCGTTCTCGCTGTGCAGATACTCGCCGAATGGCACGGCAACGATGGCAAACGCGTCCTGATCGTCGAGGGCAACGCCGATGCGCTCCGCGCTCTTGTAGGCCAGCGGCCGGATATAGAGATCGGTCTCAAATTTGTTGCGCCGCGCCAGTTCCACCGTGATCGAGCACAACTCCTCGGGTGTCTTTGGCACGTCGATGCGCAGGATCGAACAGTTCCGCTTCCAGCGCTGGTAGTGCTTCGTCGGCCGCATGATGTAGAGCTCGTGCGACTGCTCGTTCCAGTGCGCGCGAATCCCCTCGAACACGCCGGTTCCGTAGTGCAGCGCGTGGGTCAGGATTCCCACGCGCGCCTCGCGCATGGGCACATACTGCCCGCCGAAGTACACAATCACGTTGGGGTCGGCATCCGCCTTCATCTCACACCTCCGCCCGCAATTTCCGGTAAAGTTCCCTTCCCCGCGCCAGGGCGCGCTCGTCCAGTTCCACCCAGCGCGAACTCTTCACTAGCCGCCGCAGCGCGTCGTCGATGCTAGCCTGCGGCAGCACGCCCGCAATCTCCAGCACCGCGCCCAGCATCACCATGTTGGCCGCGCGCTTGTCGCCCAGCTCGTCGGCAATCTGCGTAAACGGCCGCGCCAATACCCGCACGCCGTCGCGCTCGCAGTCGACCGGAAACTCGTCGCCGTCGTAAATCACCCATCCGCCCGGGCGCACGCTCTTATCGAATTTCCTCAGCGAGGGCTCGTTCATCGCAACCAGCACAGTCGGCGACGTGACCAGCGGCGAGTCGATGGTGTGCCGGGAGAGCCGCACATGACAGTTCGACGTGCCCGAGCGCATTTCCGGACCATACGAAGGGAGCCACGACACTTCGAGGCCCGCGTCCAGGCCCGCTTCGGCCAGCACTTCGCCCAGCAGCAGCACGCCCTGCCCGCCAAAGCCCGCGATGCGCACCTGCACATCGATTTCCTTCTCGGGCGCCGTCGCGGCGGCGTTCCCCTGAGGCAAATCCGCTTCCGCCACGCCAAGAATCCGCGGCAGCTCTTCGAGCGGCGGAGCAGGCGTCACCGGCTTCAAATCCAAAGCCTCCATCCGCTCCTTCGTCCGGTCGCAAAACACGCCCAGCGGGAATGTCTTCTCCATCACGTCGCGCACCCAATGCTGCGCATCCACCGGATTCATCTTCCAGATGGTCGGGCACGGCGACAGCACTTCGATCAGCGAGAATCCCAATCCGCGTACCTGGTTCTCGAGGCCGCGCCTGATGGCCCGCGCCGCTTGCGCGATCTGCTTGTTGTCGCCGAGGCCCACGCGCTCAATGTAGACAGGCGCCTCGAGCGTGCTCAGCAGTTCGCTCACGTGAAGCGGGTAACCCTCGGTGGCCGCGTTGCGCCCGTTGGGCGTGGTCGTGCTCTTCATGCCCAGCAGCGTCGTCGGCGCGTATTGCCCGCCGGTCATGCTGTAGATGGCGTTGTTCACAAAGATCACGGTGATCTTCTCGCCGCGGTTCGCCGCGTGCAGAATCTCCGCCGACCCGATGGCCGACAAATCTCCGTCGCCTTGATAGCTGATGACGATGGCCTCGGGGCGCGAGCGCTTCATCGCCGTCGCCACCGCCGGCGCGCGCCCGTGCGCGGCCTGCACGTTGCCCGTGTCGAAGTAGTAGTACGTGAACACCGAGCAGCCCACCGGGCCCACCATGATGGTGCGGTCCTGCACGCCCAGCTCGTCGATGGCCCGCGCCAGCATCTTGTGCACCGTGCCGTGACCGCAGCCCGGGCAATAGTGCGTCTGGTGCTGCAACTCTTCCTTGCGCTCAAACCGCTCGTAGAACGACTTGGCCCTGCCCTGCACAACCGCGTATTCCGCACCCGGTTCAGTAGACATCTGCCATCCGCTCCTCTTGCTGCGATTCGACTTTCAGGTTTTCGTGGCCCTCCAGCCGCTCGCGCCGCGCCAGCTCGTGTACAAACTTCAGCACCTCTTCGTGCGATGGCACGTTGCCGCCCACGCGCCCCAGGAACTCCACGGGCCGCGAGCCGTTCAGCGCCAGCTTCACATCCTCGATCATCTGGCCCAGGCTCATTTCCACCACCACGAACAGGCGTGCCGAGAACGCCAGCCGCTGGAACTGGACGATTGGGAAGGGATACAGCGTGATGGGCCGCAGCACGCCCACCTTCAGTCCCGCGGCCCGCGCTTCCGCGGTCACCGCCTTCAAAATCCGTCCTACGATTCCGTAGCCCACCAGCACGATCTCCGCGTCCGCGGTGTGCCACTCCTCGGCGCGCGCCTCAATCTTCGACGCCGCCTGGTATTTGGCCTCAAGTTCGCGCTCGTGCTTCTCCAGTTCGTCCGCGTCAAGGTGCAGCGAGTTGATCAAATTCCCGCGCGTCGCCGCCGTTCCCGTCACCGCCCAATCCGGCTGGTGCGGCGCCGTCGCTCTCTGCGGGAATTCCACCGGCTCCATCATCTGGCCGATGAATCCATCGGCTAGAAGTACTACGGGATTTCGATAGCGATCGGCCAGGTCGAACGCGAGCGCCGTCAGGTCCGCCATCTCCTGCACGCTGTGCGGCGCCAGCACGATGGTGCGATAGCACCCGTGCCCGCCGCCCTTGACCACCTGGTGATAGTCGCCCTGCTCGGCGGCGATGTTACCCAGGCCCGGCCCGCCGCGCGTGATGTCCGCAATCACGCAGGGCAGCTCCGCGCCGGCCATGTAGCTGATTCCCTCCTGCATCAGGCTGATGCCGGGGCCGCTCGACGCCGTCATGGCGCGCACGCCCGCCGACGCCCCGCCGTACAACATATTGATGGCCGCCACTTCGCTCTCTGCCTGCACGTACACGCCGCCGGTCTTGGGCATGAACTCCGCCGCGGCCTCGGTAATTTCGCTCGCCGGCGTGATGGGATAGCCATAGAACGCGCGGCACCCGGCCAGAATCGCGCTCTTCACGATGGCTTCGTTGCCCTTCATCAGTTGCTTGCGCATGGCGTTGCCCCCTCCTGCGCGGCCACCGGGCGCGGCGTCACATCGCGCGCGCTTACCAGCCGGTACACCGTGATCGCTCCCGGCTCCGGGCACACCATGAAGCAGATGCCGCAGCCCGTGCATCCCGCGCCGGCGTACGCCGCCGTGTGGTAGCCGTAGTGATTCAGGCGCTCGCTCATCGCGATCACTCGCGGCGGGCACGCCTCGATGCACAGACCGCAGCCCTTGCACTCCTGGTCATCGATCCGCAAATGTCCACGGTCTTGTTTCTGCCCCGGCTTCTTCGCATCGGTCATTCCGTTCATCCCCTCCATGCTGAGTGCCCCACGTCTCGATTTTGAGACGTGGGAAAGCACGAACCCTTCGGCTCCGCTTACACGCAAACGCCCTTCCTCTCCATGTAGTGCGCCCGCACCGCAAACTCCTCGAGCTCCGCCCTGAACCTCGGATCGGCAATCGCGATCAGCGCCTCGGCCCGCTCGCGCAGCGTCTTGCCGTGCAAATACGCGATCCCGTGTTCCGTCACTACGTAGTGCACATCGGCGCGCGACGTCACCACGCCCGCACCCGGCTCAAGCACCGGCACAATCCGCGACACCATGCCGCCCCGCGCCGTCGATGGCAGCGCAATAATCGGCACGCCGCCCTTCGACCGCGCCGCCCCGCGAATAAAATCGATCTGCCCGCCAAATCCGCTGTAGGGTCGCGTGCCGATCGAATCGGCGCACACCTGCCCCGTCATATCCACCTGCAGCGCGCCGTTTATGGCCACCATGCGGTCGTTCTGCGCCACCACAAACGGATCGTTGGTATAGCTGATGGGCCGGAACTCGAAGCTGGGATTCTCGCGGATAAAATCGAACAGCCGCCGCGAGCCCAGCACAAACGCGACCACCGCCTTGCCGCGGTGCAGCGTTTTGCGCTCGCCGTTGATCACGCCGGCTTCCATCAGATTGACCACGCCGTCAGGAACCAGCTCGGTGTGGATGCCCAGGTCGCGCTTGTCGCCCAGGCAGTGCAGAACGGCTTCCGCAATGCCGCCAATGCCGGTCTGCAGCGTGGCTCCGTCGGGAATCAGCGAGGCCACGTTGCGCCCCACGCGCATGTGCGTCTCAGTTAGCTTCTCCGCCTCCAGTTCCAGCAGTGGACGGTCGCTCTCTACAATCGCCGAAATGTGGCTCAGGTGCACGTTTGTTTCGCCATGTGTCCGCGGCATCTGCTGGTTCACTTCGGCGATCACCGTCTTCGCGTAGCGCACCAGCGTAAGCGTGCAGTCCACCGTCGTGCCCAGGCTCACGAATCCGTGCGCGTCCGGTGGCGACACCTGCATCAGCACCACGTCGAGCGGCAGTTTGCCAGTTTCGAACAGGCCTTCAATTTCGCTGAGGAAAATGGGCGTATAGTCGGCGCGACCGTCGCACACCGCCTCGCGCACGTTGTCGCCCAGGAACAATCCGCGGTGGCGGAAATGTCCCTCGTATTCGGGACGCGTGTAGTCCGCCGCGCCCAGCGTCTTCATGTGGATGATTTCAACGTCGCGCAGAGCTGGGGCGCGGGCCACCAATGCGTCGACCAGAACTGATGGCGTGCCGCAGCCCGACTGGATCCATACACGGGCGCCGGAGGTTACAGTTTCGAGGGCCTGCGCCGCGCTCATGCGCTTGCGCTGGTACTCCTCGCTCCAGATCATTTGGTGCCGCCTCTGCACGACTTCTTGCGTGCGTGCTTCGGCGTTCATCGTTCCAGCACGGGCGGTGCCTCCGCGTAGATCCAGAATCCTCACAACCCGGCGTAATTCTGCGCTTTAGCCTGGAAAACCGGCTGTGATGGTAGTCACCCCTGCCCCTGCACAATCAAGGCAAAAACCCATGTAGGAACCGCCATCCTAATCGAGAACGCCTGTGTAGACGGCCGGTTTGTGCGGAATCCTTCCAATTACGCAAGGAAGTTGCGCTGCAGGCGCATTTTCCACTGCCGGGCGCACGGAAGTTGCGAAAACGCAGGCCGCGATGCGTGAGGCGCCGCAATGGCGAGGTTGCGGCACCCACCCCGCCGGCGCTACGGCTTTCCCAAATCGGGCGGCGGAACCGCGTCCGGGTGCTGCGGAACCGCGTCCGGGTAAAGATTCTCAATCGGTGCGCGCTGTTTCTCTTCCATATCGGGCTGCGGCAGCGGCTTGCGCGGAAGCATCTGGTCGCGCTGCGACGCGTCGTAAACAAAGATGGCCTCGACGGTCGCAATTTGCTTTAGATCCGCCGCCTGCAACCGCTCATAGACATCCTCATTCGAATGGTGCGTGCGCGACTCGTAGTCCAGCATGTCCTGAATGAACTGAAAGCCCGGAATACCGACCGCATCGAAGCTCAGGTGATCGGTGCCACCGGTGTTGCGCTCGGTAATCGTGGTCACGCCAAGGTCCTTCAGCGGCGCGATCCACTGCGCGAAGATTGGCGCGATGGCCGCGTCGCCTTGTGTATAGATGCCGCGAATCTTGCCCGTGCCGTTGTCCACATTGAAGTAGGCCGTGATGAGTTTCTGCTCCGGCTTCACCTCCAGCGGCCCCACGCTACGGCGCATGTATTCCGGCAGATTTATTTGGTCCGGCGCGGTTGAAAGCTTTGCCGAACCAAAGTGTTCCTTGCAATAGCCGCGCGAGCCGAAGATGCCTTGTTCTTCGCCGGTCCACAACGCGATGCGAATCGTGCGCCGCGGCTTTACGTCAAGCGCTTTCAAGATCCGCATGACCTCCATCGCAACAATGGTCCCTGCGCCGTTGTCTGTTGCGCCGGTTCCGGCGATCCAGCTATCCAGGTGCCCGCCAACCATCACCACCTGGTCTTTCAGCTTGGGATCGGTACCCGGAATCTCGGCAATGGTGTTGTAGGCGTGCTCGTGCTCGCCTGTGAATCTGGTATCGATTTCGATCTCCATGCTCACGGGCACGTGCGCCTGCGTCAGGCGGTAGAGGCGTCCGTAGCTCTCGATCGCTGCCACGGCCACGGGAATCTTCACGCGATGATCGGCCTGATAGGGATAGCGGCCGAGGGTGGCGCCGTTATCGTCGAAGATCGTGCCGCCCGAGCCACCGCCGTTTCTGCCGTCGCGGCTGGGCTCAATCACCGCGGCCGCTTTCTCATCGGCAAAGAACTGTGCGATTTTGTCGAGCAGCCTCGCGCGTTCCATGAACGCCTGGCGCCGGGCCTGCATTTCTGGCGTGGGAGCGCCGGGAAAGCCACCATTCAACTGAAATTGCGCGATGTCGTCAAGGTCCTTGTCGGTGTAGCGGCCGAAGAGCGCCTGATCGACAGGAGGGACTTCGCGCATGGGTCCAAACAGAACGATCTTGCCGGCCAGCTTGCCCTTGTACTGGTCGAAATCCTTTTCGTTCTGAATGCTCACGAAGACCACACTGCCGGTGACCGGCCCTGGCGTCGCGGGCGACCATGGCGTGGCTTGCACGATGAGCACTGCCGTATCGGGCGCAACCATGCGCGCCCAGCTATTCAATTGCTGCCATCCCAGCCCGAACTCGCCCCAATCTTCAAGGTGCGCATTGGCGAGGCCGAGTTTGGCCAGCGTGTCGCGCGTCCATTCGTTAGCTTTCTTCGCATTCGGCGAGCCGGTGAGGCGTGGCCCGATGTCGTCCATCAGTGCGCCGGCGAACTCCATTACGTGGGAGTTGTTGAGCTCCTCGTTGCGGATGCGCTGGTACATGTTCAGGTCCAGCGTCTCCGTGGCGGGCTGCACTTCGGCATAGGGATCGACCGGCGCGGGCGGCGGGGGCACGGCGGCAGGCTTGTGCTTGTCCGCTGCGCAAAGTGGGAGCGACACGGCCAGCAGGGCCGCAGCAACAAGATGAAATGCCTTGGGCATAGGGATGGTCTCCAATTGGAAAGAATAGAAACCCAACTGGAGAATTGTAGCCGGGCAAGCCGCCCGGCCACGGCGCCGGGCCCGGCGTCAGTCGTTCTTGTCCGTTTCGCCGACGGCGGCCGCAAGCAGATCGAGCGCTGCCAGCCCCGCCAGCCCCGCTGTCTTCTTCAGTCGCTCGAACCGGACTCGCCGGCCATCTGCGCCGGCAGATCCACCGCGACCAGCGCGAATCGCGTCTGGCCCGGCGCCGAGCTCTCAAAGCCCACGATGTGCTGGTGGCGCTTCGAGCCGGCCTTCAACTCAAAGCCGCCGCCCGGGTGGTAGCCGTAGTTGGTGCCATGGTTGTCGACCTGCACGTTGCTGCCGTTGTCGTTGCACGTCAGCCCTTCCGAGGTCTGCGTGGGAGTGCCCACCGGCTTCTTGTCCTGGCACGTAATCACATCGCCGTAACGCCCCAGAGCCTTCTTGTAGAAAGCCGTCACTTTGTCTTCGCCGTCGCCGGTGGAGTAGCTGACCACCTTTACCCGCATCTCCCACTCGCCGAAGCCCAGGTGCACGTCGGCCGACTTGTGCTTGTCGTCGCCGGTGGCCGGCTGCGCGTCAGGATACACAGGCAGGCCGAGATCCGCCGCCGTGGTCTGGTCGGTGTTCACGTGAATGCCGCCGAAGGGGGTGTCCACCCGGACGTTCTTATCCTCGCCGTTCGCGCCCTTCTCTACGTTGACCCTGCATCCGGCCAGTCCGGCCGCCATCACCATGCAGGCCGCCAGGCCCGCCGCGCCCAGCACCACAGCCGGCATCGAGCTCCGCGCCGAAGTTTGTGTCGAGTTCCGAATCATGGAGGTCTGTGTCAAGTTCCGAATCATGGCATTCGCCCTCTGGGGACGTTATACGCCGCCAGGGGGCAAAAGGTTCCGCAAATCGGAGGTAGTACCGACGGTCTCCAGTCTCTTTGTACCGCCGGTCTGGAGACCGGCGTTACAAGTACACTCTGAGTGAAGCTCAATGTTCCGACGGCTTGTCTTCCTTGCTGCTGGTCGCAAACAGAATCGACGCGACGAATACAGCGATGATGACCGGGACCACAACAAACGGGGAAGAGATGTGCATGGTGCAGGCTCCTTGCTGAATCAAGAATACCAGTGGTCAGTGAACAGTGGTCAGTGATCAGTGGTCAGTGATCGGTGGTCGGTCATCATTGATTGGCGAATCGTACTCCGCTCCTCGAATACCGGCTGAAGGCTCAGAGCTGATAGTGTCTCGCTACTGGCTACCGTCTACCGGCTACTGGCTGCTCCCTGCCTTCGGATAATCGACTCGGATCGTGAGGATTTCGTAGGGATGAATCGGCACCTTCACAACGTCGTGGTCGACCGTTAGCGGATCGCCCTCGGGCTGTTCCATCAGGTTCGTCACCGCCGCTGCGGTCGCGCCCGGCGGCACGTGGAAAACGGCCGTCGTCTCCTTCCCTGCCCACTCGTACACTCTAAAGATTAGGCCGTTCGCGTCCTCGGCCTTCTTGACGGCAGTAAGAACCACATCGTCGGGCTCGACCGACGCGAACGAGTGCTCGGGCGGCAGCGAACCGGCGTGCGCCGTGGTAACGACAGCCTGCAACGGATAGTCGTACTCAAATCCGTGGCGCACGGTAAGCGCGTCTTTCCAAGTTCCGGCGTGCGGGTAGAGCGCGTAGTGGAAGTGCTGGTGACCCTGGTCGGCATCGGGATCGGGCCAGGTGGGCGAGCGCAGCAAAGTAAGCCGCAGCACGTTGCCCGCCGCGTCGTAGCCGTACTTGTCCTGGTTGAGAATGCTCAGGCCGTGAATCTTGCCGTCCGGTCCTGCGCCTGAAAGATCGGCCCAACGAAGCGCCGGCACTTCGAACTGGGCTTTTTCCCAGCTATTGTCGCGCGTGGTCGGCCGCTCGATGGTTCCGTAGGGAATCTCGTACGTAGCAAAGTCGCTCGTGACGTTCAGCGGAAACGCGGTCTTGAGCAGCACGTGCGATTCGTGCCAGTCAATGTCGTTGTCGATGTCGACAATGTCGCCTTTAAGCGAAATGGTCTGGACGAACTTTGAGTTTTGCCAGTGGCTCGTAACGCGAATGGCAGGATCGGTCGAATCCTTGCCTACCAGTTCCACGCTGTCGGCTTTGTCAACCGTGATGGGAGGAACGTCGAGCGTGCCGGGATCGATGTTCCATGCGTCGTACTGCTTTGGGGTGTCTTTGAAAAACTGAAGTTGGTTGCCGCAGGCGTTCAGACCAAGAGCTTCGGTATTCGACCTCTTATCGAAGACGCTTGTGATGCATCCAGCACCCTTATCTACAATTACTCGAATGAATTGATTGTCGATCGCCATTGAGCTTGCTGTTTCCTTGGCCGTCGCCAGAATAGTTTGAATAGAATCCATTGCCGTTTCGGGCGAAAGTGCCACGACCTTATATCCAAGCGCGGGAATATCGTCGACGTGAATTGTAATTTGGGTTTCTCCAGTCTCATCGTCGACGTGGACATCGCTTTCGCCCGTAATCACGCCACGGGTTTCGTCGGTCGAGCGAACTCCCATTCGGGCGGTTGTGGGCAACTGGAGTTTCACAGTCACATCACCCGAGCGCTTCCATCCGAGCGGATTAAACAGAACTACTGCCTGACTGTTCGGCTCTTTGGTGGTTGGCGTGGTATTGACGTGTTCCGCCAGCATCTGCGTTGCCGCCGCCGAAATCTCCCCCGTCGACATCCGCACCCAGTCGTAGTCCTTTTGCGCGTCCTTGTAGATCATCGCGATGCCGGAGCCCGCGGCCAGGTCGTGGAACTGATTGAACAACACCTTCTTCCAGTCTTCGGTCAGCTCGTCCGCCGGATACTTCGCGCCGTCGAGCCAAGCCAGCGACGACCACTTTTCGGCGTTCAGCATCTCCTCTTCGCTCACGCGCATGTTGTGCTTGTGCATGGCCTGCGTGGTCATCACTCCGCGGTGGTACTCGAAGTAAAGCTCCGAGTCCCACGTGGGAATCGAAATCTTGCCGGGAACCGCGGGCGGAGGAGTGTAGCCTTTCGCAATCGACTGGTAGTTCCACGCCTTACTTTCCGGAGCAATTTCCTTCTCCAAAGCCGAGAAAAAACTCTGCGCGGTGCCGAACTCGTAATGCGGCGTCACCGGCTGCCCCCCATTCGCGGCGATCGACGCGGGGTCGGGCGCATCCCAGTGGAAGCCCTGGTCGAGCATGGCGCGCGTGGGCCCTCCACCGTGGTCGCCCACGCCGTAAAGGTCCATGATCTCGTCCATGCCCGGCGCGAGATTGCGCGCGGCCGCAAGATCGTCGCCGAGGTGCAGCGGCCTCAGGTCGTCGTTGCCATAGCCGTTGGGAAAATACGTGAGCACCTTCGATCCATCCGGCGACTGCCACCAGAACAGCTTGAACGGCAGCTTATTGGTGTCGTTCCAGCTCATCTTCTGGGTAAGGAAGTAGTCGACGCCGCTCTTCTTATAGATCTGCGGCAGTTGCCAGTTGTAGCCGAACGAATCGGGATTCCAGCCGATGCGCACGTCGACGCCATAGGCCTGCTTGTACCAGCGCTTGCCCACCAGCAGTTGCCGCACCAGCGATTCGCCGGCGGGCATGTTCAGGTCAGGCTCGACCCACATGCCGCCCACAATCTCCCAGCGGCCTTGTTCAATGCGCTTCTTGATCTCGGCGTTCAGATCAGGGTATTTGTCGGCCATCCATTCGTTGTAGGCCGCGGCCGACTGCGTGAAGGTGTAGCCGGGATATTCGTCTATCAACTGCAGCGCCGTCGAGAAGGTGCGCCGCACCACGTCGACGGTCTCGGTCCACGGCCACAGCCACGCCGCGTCGATATGCGAGTTGCCGCTGAGGTGGACGGTGGCCGTCTGGAGCAGCGGGCGGAGCGATTCCATTTGCGCCTGCGCCGCCTTCAGGCTCGCGTCGAATTTGGCCTCGTCCTGCGCGCGCGTGTCGCCGCTCGCTGTTTCGGCCGTGTCGAGTGAGGCAACTTCGACGGTGCCGATGGCCGCATTGACCGTGTCGAGCTTGCTTTGATCGCCCGGAGCAAAACTCGGCAGCAGCACCGACGCCGAGAGAAATTCCTCCTCCAGGTCCTCGGGATTCGGCCGGTTCTGGGCGAACTCGACGCGCATCGTCGCGCCGCGGAAAATCTTCACGTCGACGGTGTGCAGCAGCTTGACGGCGACGACAATTTTGTCGCCGGGATGCGCATCGTCGAAGAGGACGATCGGCTCGAGATCTTCGCCCATGGCTACGCGGCGGCCGTTGAAATAAATCATTTCGGGCATGGGTCCGTTGGCGCTGGCGTGGAATTGGACCCAGATTCGCGCGCCGGTCAGGTCGTAACCCAAGAGTGTGTCGGGGATCTGAATCGTCTGCCGGAACCAGACAGCATCGTTGGGCGCGTGCGCCAACAGCGCGACGGGCTGCCAGCCGCTGTCGTCGAGATCGGTGGCTTCGCCGTGCGGCAGGTCGCCCGGGTGCATCTTCCATGTTCCGGCGGGTAGCTGCTCGAGGCTCATCAGGCGCTCGACCACTGCGTGTTGCGGCGCCGGCAACAACGCCGCGGCGCGCTCCTGCTCGCTGACGACCACCTGACCGGGCGCGATCCGTGGTGCCAAAATCAATCCTAAAAACAGCAGAACAACCGAACCGCAGAAGCGTGCATTTACCCATCGATTCATGGCAGAGTAAACCTCCGCTGCATTGTAGCCCGTTGCGCCTTGCACACGATTGCAATGGGTTGTTAAAAAAGCCGCCGCACGCGCCTGCAACGGCTGGAAATTCCGGCACTTCCGCTCCCGCAATGCGGTATAAACGGGTGCCGTTTGATCGCCCTTTTTCCTGCCTGTGTGCGCTATCACATCTCGCCTAATGGCCACACGTTCAACATGAAGACATGGATGCCCCAAACCCGATTTCGACACTGATTTTGTTGGCTCCATGTTCGTTGCTGTTGGGCGCCGTGCTGCAGCTTTTGGTTGCGCGGTTCTTTTCTGCCCGGGCAAAAGGAATCATCGCTTTTATCACCTGCCTGCCGTCTCTCGTCGCGGTCATTGGGCTCGCGCCCGCCGTTCGCAATGGTCAGGGCATCGATCTCAATCCACTGCCGTGGGATGGGCCGCTCGCGATGGTTCTGCACGTGGATGCGCTGAGCGTCCTCTTCGCCTTTATGGGCGCGTGCATCGGCGGGCTGGTGCTGCTCTATTCCATCGGCTACATGGCGCACGATAAGGCGGCCACGCGCTTCTACGCGACGATGCTGGTCTTTATCGGCGGCTTTATCACCCTGGTGTACTGCGCCAATCTCTTTATCTTTTATCTCTGCTGGGAAGTGGTCGGCCTTTGCTCGTTCACGCTGGTCGGTTTCTGGTACACGAATCGCGAAGCCGTCGACGGCGCGCGCAAAGTGCTGCTGATGACGCACATTGCCGGCTACGGTTTGCTGGCCGCGATTTTGGTTCTCTACCACCGCGCGGGCAGCGCGTTGTGGACCGACCCCGCCGTAGCGCACAGCTTTACCGGCGGCCTCTTCGCGTTGATGCTGGTGGCGCTGGTGGCCAAGAGCGTGCAGGTGCCGCTGCACACGTGGATTCCCGAAGCCATGGCCGCGCCGACCCCGGTGAGCGCGCTGTTGCACGCAGCCTGCTACGTGAAGGCAGGCGTTTATCTGGCCGCGCGTATGCACAGCTTTGGCGCATGGCCGCAGGCGTGGGGCGAGAGCCTGATGTGGGTGGGCACAGTGACCATGGCAGTGGGCGTGATGTACGCCATGGTGCAAACCGACTTGAAGCGCATGCTCGCGTTTTCTACGGTAAGCCAGATCGGCTACATGATGATGGGCCTCGGCATCGGCACTCCGCTGGCGATTACCGCCGCGCTGCTGCACTGCCTGAATCACGGCTTTTTCAAGGGCGGGCTGTTTTTGACGGCCGGCAGTGTGCAACACGCCGCCGGCACGCGCGACATGAACCAGCTTGGCGGACTGGCCGCGAAGATGCCGCAGACGACGCTCTCGTGGTTCATCGGCGTAGGCAGCATGATGGGCATTCCACTGATGAGCGGCTTCGCCAGCAAGTGGATGCTCTACGCCGCGGCGCTGCAGGCCGGCTGGGCCGTGCCCGCTGTGGTCGCGTGGGCAGCGAGCCTGGGCACGGTGTTCCTTGGCGCGAAGGCGACCAGCGCGGTATTTCTCGGGCCTCAGACTGAGGCAACAAAAGATGCGCACGAATCGCCGCCCTCGATGGTGTGGGGCATGGGATTCCTGGCGGCGGGCAGCGTGGTTCTCGGCATCGCGCCGCAGTTGGCCGTCAACTACTTCCTCAATCCGATTCTCGCTGCGCTCGGTCTCGGCGCGGGCGTGCACGTTACGTGGCTTGGACTTTCGGCCGATGCCGGCAGCTTCTCGAGCGTAGGCGGCCTGGTGCTGGCTGTCGTGTCGATTGTGCTGGGCGGCGCGATTTATCTCGTCGCGTATGCCGCGCGGCCGGTTGCATCGTCGGGTGCGGCGCTCGCGGGGGCGGGCGGTGGGGTCTTCACTGGCGGCGAGCCGTTGGGCGAGCAGGACCGGCTCACGGCCGGCGATTTCTCTGAGATTTTTCAGGAGCACTGGCACTCCTTCTTCCGCTGGTCGAATGTCGATCGCGCGTACTTGAGCGTGTGGGATGGGCTGCAAGCGGTCTCGCGCGGGCTTGGTGTTGTGTTTGCCTGGATGGAGCGCCGCGCGACAGTGCTCATCCTCGTCTTTGCCGCGGCCATGCTGGCAGGCGTTCGCTGGCTGGCGCCGGCGGCCGTCAACGCCGCGCCTTCCTCGCCCTCGGCCATTCCGCCGTTGCTTGTGGCGGCCTGCGCCGTTGCAGCGGGCGCGCTTCTGCTTGCCGCGGTCACCATCACGACGTGGCGCAAGCTGGTTCCACTCATGCTTGTGGCCTGCGTCGCCGTGGTTGCGGGTCTTACCGTTCACGACCCCTGGTTCCGTCTCGCATTTCTCGAATTCGGCGCGCTGGTGACGATTTCGCTGGTCTGGCAGAACGCCAAAACGCAGTCGACCCGGATCGCCTACGCCACGGTCGTCGTGGTCTCGGCGGCTTCGCTCGCTCTCAGCGAACTTCTCGCGGAGCATGGCCAGCCCGGGTGGTCGCGCGCGTTGCTCTTCACCAGCGTTTGCGTCAAGCTGGCTGCCATTCCGCTCTTCTTCTGGCTGCTCAAGCTGGCAGACGAGGTTCCTGCACTGGTGCTTGGCGCCATTATCGCGGTCGTGGACATGGCGGCATTCGGTGAATTCTGCGTGGCCTCGCAGGCTTCGCCGTTCGCGCTCGCGCCGCAGGCGCTCTGGATTTACATCGCCGTGGGAACGTCGCTTCTTGCCGCGCTGCTGATGTTGACCCAACGCAGCCTCAAGCGGCTGCTGGTGCTTTCGACGGTTGAGGATGTCGGCTTCCTGCTGCTCGGTGCTGCTTCGATGAGCGCCATCGGAGCGCAGGGAGCGCTGATCGCCGCGACGACGCACGCATTGGCCAAGGCACTGCTCTTCATCTGCCTTGCTGCTCCCGAAGCTGCAGGCGCGCTTGAGACCGAGCCCATCGCACTCGCTGTGCGCTACCCGGTGAGCGCATTCGGATTCCTCTTTGGCATGCTGGCCATGCTCGGCGTGCCGCCGACACTCGGCTTCATCGGCCGCTGGCGGCTCTATTCCGTGGCGCTCGAGATCGGCATCTGGCCGCTCGTCATCCTCATCTGCTCGTCGGTGTTCGCGCTGATCGCGTACGCGTTGGCGCTCTCGAGGAACTGGTGGGGTCCGCCCGGCGAGTCCGCTTCGCCGCCCGGCCCTACAGCGCGCGAGCCGTTCGCTTTGCAGGCCGCGATCGTTATGCTCACCATTTTGCTTGTCGCCGCGGGCGCTTGGCCGAATGCATTGCATCTGCTGATGGGGGTGCGGCCATGAAACTCTGGAATCGGCTCCTTTGCTATGCCCGCCGCCGCAGCCCTTGGCTCTTCCACATGAACTCCGGCAGTTGCAACGGTTGCGACATTGAAATTGTGGCTGCACTCTCGCCGCGCTACGATGCCGAGCAGTTAGGCGTGCGCCTCGAAGGCAGCCCACGGCACGCCGACATCCTCTGCGTCACGGGCCCGGTGACGCGCAAGGCTGTGAATGCCGTTAAGACCGTTTACGGCCAGGTGTGCGGGCCCAAGGCTGTCGTGGCCATCGGCTCGTGCCCGGCCACGACGAATGTATTTATTGATAGCCGCACGCTCGCCGGGCCGCTCGACAAACACTTGCCGGTCGATGTCTTCGTGCCCGGCTGCCCGCCGCGGCCTGACGCGATCATCCAGGGCATCGCCAAAGCGGCGGAAATTTTGGCGGAGCGCGAAAGCAAGCCGCCTGAGCCCATTGTCACGCTGGTCGCCGAGACACACGAGGAGGTGCAGCCATGACCACACTCCTCACCGCACTCGCGCGATTGCTCATCTTTCCCGGCCTGCTTTTCGCCGTGCCTGCCGCGTGGTTCTTCCTCTGGGTGGAGCGCAAATCGGTGGCGCTGATGCAGGAGCGCGTTGGCCCTCCCTTCATGCAGCCGTTCTTCGATTTCATAAAGCTGCTCGGAAAGAGCACGCCGCAGCGCAGCGGCATCGCCGGCCTGCTGATGCGCGCGTGGCCGCTGATCGCGGTTTCGGCCGCTGCCGGAGCCGTCGGCCTGCTGCCCGTGCTGCCATCGTCCGGCGGATTCGAAGGCGACCTGATCCTGCTGCTCGCGCTGCTGGAGCTTCCGTCGATCTGCATCATCGCCGCCGGATTTTCGTCGCGGTCCATCTTCGGAGAAATCGGCTCGGCGCGCGAGGCGGCGCTCAGCGTCTCCTACAACGTTGTGTTTCTGCTGGCGATTGTCTCCATCGCCGCGTCGCAGCACACATTCAGACTCGAAGCGCTGGCGGCGCTGCCCAGTTCGCCGCTGCGCTGGCTCGGCGTAGTCGCAATCCTGGTCACTCTGCCCGCCAAGCTGCATATCAATCCCTTCTCACTTCCCAACGCGGAGCAGGAGATCTACGCTGGCCCGATGACCGAGTACGCCGGGCCCGAGCTGGCCATGTGGGAGCTGTCGCACGGGCTCGAATGGGTTGCGTCAACGGGTTTGGTCGCGACGCTGGTCGCTCCGCACGTTGCGGCTGCGTGGCTCGCCGGCTGCATCTTTGTTGCGCTCTCGTTTGCCGCCGTGTTGCTGCTCTCGGCGCTGGCTGCGGCCACGGCGCGTCTCGCCATCGACTCCAGTGTGCGCTTTTACTGGCAGTGCACGCTCATCTTTGCGGTTCTTGCCATTTCATCCGCGATCTTCATGAGGTTCCGGTCATGAACATTCTCACCATGATGGCGAAGAATCTGTGGCGCGGCTACCAGACGCTTCTCTTTCCCGCGCGGCCCAAGGTCACTCCGCGCTTTCGCGGGCTGGTCGAGTTCGATCCCGCGCTTTGCACCGGCTGCGCCGTCTGCCGCTTCCGCTGCACCTCGCGCGCCATCGAGTTCAAAGCCGGCAAAGGCGAGTTTACGTGGAGCTATAACCCCGGCCAATGCACTTTCTGCGGACGCTGCGTTGAAGGTTGCGCGGAGCACGCTCTCAAAGAAGGCCGCACCGAGCATGCCCTGAGCCAGGAAGAGAACACGCCGCCCATTTATCTGGCGCAGGGCGAGCTTAAAAAGTCCTACACCGTGGCGCGCAGGCCGCCCGCACCCAAACCGGCTACTGCGCCTGCCGCCGTTCCGGCCGCTGCGGCGCCCGTACCCAATCCCGCTGGAGGCGCACAATGATCGCTCTCGAAATGATTCAAGACAAGCTCGGAGCTGCAGGACCTTTGGTCGAGAGCCGTGGCACATATTGGTTCGACCCCGGCCAGGCGGGCGTTCGCGACGTGGCCCTGATCATGAAAGAAGCCGGCGCGCGCTTTGTCACCATCACCGCCTATGAACTGCCGGCCAAGGAAGGGTTCCGCCTCGAGTATCACTGGGACCTCGAAGGGCGCCTGCTCGGCGTTCCATTCCAGATTGCCGGCAACTCGATCGACAGCATATTCGACCTTTGCGAGGCCGCCGACTGGATTGAGCGCGAAGTGCACGAAGGCTTCGCCATCAACTTCGCGGGCCGCGAATACGAGCCGCTGCTGCTGAAGCCCGGCGACAAGCCGGGCGTGAATCTGCGCGAAGCTCCGGCGCCAGACGAGCCCGCTTCAGGCTTGCAGGGGCAAAAGGAGGTCGCAAAGTGAGCTACAAAATCCCCATGGGCCCATATCATCCGGGCCTGGAAGAACCCTACAAGCTCGACATGATCTGCGAGGGCGAGACTGTCCGCGACGCCGAACTGAACATCGGCTTCAATTTCCGCGGCATCGAGCACCTGGCCGAGACGCGCAACTACATTCAGGTCATTGCGCTCATGGAGCGCGTATGCGGCATCTGCTCGTTCATCCACACCCTGACGCTTTGCCAAGCCATGGAAAAGCTGGCCGGCCTCGATGCGCCGCCGCGCGCCAAATACATTCGCGTCATCATGGCGGAGCTGGAGCGTCTGCACTCGCACGTGCTGTGGGCGGGAATCGCTGCCAAGCTCATGGGCTTCAAAACCATGTTCATGACGTGCTTTGCCCTGCGCGAAAGAGTGATGGATGTGCTGCAGGCCATTAGCGGCAACCGCGTCAATTACTCCATGAATCACGTGGGCGGCGTGAATCGCGATATCGAAGACCCAATCGCGCTGGTGCCGATGATCGACGAACTGGAGCGCGAGATGATGCGCACCGTGATTCCCATCTTCACCACCAGCTCCACGGCGCGCTCGCGGTGCGCCGGGATCGGCGTGCTGACGCACGAAAAGGCCATCTCCTGCGCAGTGGTGGGGCCCACGGCCCGTGCCTCGGGCGTCCCGCAGGATTTGCGCCACGACGCTCCCTACGCGGCCTACGAGGAACTCAAGTTCGCGGTTCCGGTGGAGCAAGCGGGCGACGTGCGCGCGCGCCTCTTCGTCCGCGCTCTTGAAATCATCGAGAGCTGCAACATCCTGCGTCAGGCTCTGGCCAAAATGGCTCCGGGCGAGATCACCTCTGCGCCGGAAAAACTTGTCTTTGCGGCGGGCACGGCCACCAGCCGCGTTGAAGCGCCTCGCGGCGAAGTGATGTACAGCGTCACCTGGAAAGAAAACTCGCGCAATCCGGCCCGCGTGCACGTGCGCACACCCACCTATGCCAATATGCCGGCTGTGCGCTGGATGGTGCGCGGCGCGCGCCTCGCTGACACGCCGCTGATCCAGGCTTCCATCGATCCGTGCTATTCCTGCACCGACCGCTAGAGCGGTTCTCCGGTCACTATGCGCCATTTCCGGTGTCGTGCAGGGTGGCTTTTTCTTGATGAAAAAGCCACTTAGCAGTTGAGGCTTCGCCATACAGCAACTGGAGAACCGCTGTAGGCGCCTGATAGAAACGCACACGCGAGCGCAATGGCCCTCAACTCATCGGGCTTCGCGGCTGTCTCGTCGGCTTTTGGACCGCCGACTTACTGGCTCGCCGGCTCGTTGCCCTAATTCTTGCTTTCCAAGGTCACGTTGTGGGCCTGCGCCAACTTCTCGAGGACCTGCAGGTGCTGGCTGAGCACCGGCGTATCCATCTGCGCCAACTGTTGCACGGTCGGATCTTGCGCTGACTGCGCTTCGTCCTTGAAATCCTTCAGGTCGCTTTGCTGATCCTTCATCATGGCCTTGATAAAGGCAGCATCGAAGTCCGCGCCCGACAGCGTTTGCATCCTCGCGATCTCCTGCTTGTCTTTCTTCGACGGCTCCTTGGGCTCGCTTACGCCCAGTTTCTGAGCGACGGGTTTGAGCTGCTCGTTCAGTTGCTGGTGAATCTGAGCCATCTTCTCGCCGAACTGCTTCACATCGTCGCTGGTCGATTTCTGCGCGGCCAGTTGCCCCATCTGAACCTGGGCCTGGCTGTCTTCAAGCGTTTTACGCACGAATGACTGGTCGACAATCGACGGCTGGGCCTGGGTATTGTTTTGCGCACCGGGCATGTTTTCGCCGGCGTTGCCGGGGACATTTTGTTGCCCCGGCGCAGGGGATTGCTGTCCCGGCGTCTGTCCTCCGCCGCCGGGCATCTGGGCCATCAAAGCCGCGCACGCCAACAACGCAACCGCCGCCCCGATGGGGATCTCCTTGCTCAATCGCCATGAATTCATTTCACTTTCTCCTTTCTCCCTGGAAAGAGATTTTGCTTCCCGCCCGTGACCCCTGCCCGTCGCGCGTGGCTCTTACCGGAAACAACACGCACATCTTCGCTGGCATGGCTCTCCGGGCTCTTAGCCTTCCTTCGATGCCGGCGCGCGTGTGCGGAGTTGCCCTCTTCACACCCCCAGATTTGTGCCATTTGCTTTGCTTCTACCAACGGCCTGCTGCTTCGCTTGCTTCCTCTGGTCCCTATGTTCCTGTCTCTACTGGTTGTCCTGGTCCCTGGTTCACTGCTTTTATCCCCGCAAACCGGGGAAATGCTCTACTCTGGCATGGAGCGTCGATGACAAGCTACTTTTCCAGGATCCGGGAAGCGCTTGTGCAGGCCTTCATTCACGACGTGGTCAACACGTCGAAAGCGGCCGCCTATTCCGGAATGCTCATGTTTTTCCCAGCCCTACTGGTGATTACCACACTGTTGGCGCAGGTGGAGGAAGATTCCACGCTCGTCGGCGAGGCGCGAGGAGTCTTCGAGCAGTTCCTGCCGCCCGACACGCTCGATCTCGTGCAGTCCTCCATCCTCACGCACCATCTGCACTCCGGCCAGCTGATTCTCTCCGCCACCTGCCTCAGCCTCTTCGCAGGGTTGGGAGTGATGCTGTCGCTGATGGAGGGGTTTCGCCGCGCCTACCGGCTGTCGCCCGAAAGCTGGACCTTCTGGGGCCGCCGCGCCCGCGCGCTGATGCTGGTGTTCATCGCACTCATCCCGCTCTCGATCGCCTCGATGGCCATCGTCTTCGGCCACGAGATCGAACATTGGATGATCCAAAACTCCGGCCACGAACTGCATCATGTTGTGATCTTCTTCTGGCGCGGCGTGCGATGGCTGGTCACGTTCGCGGCCATCGCCACCGTCCTTACCGCTCTCTATCATTTCGGTACCAAACGCACCGAGCATTGGCTCTGGGTGGCTCCCGGAGCCATCGCGGGCACATTCATCTGGTTTCCGATCACCCTCGCTTATGGCTGGTACGTCACCAGCGTGGCGAACTACACGCGGCTTTACGGATCGTTCGCCGCCGGAATCGCCACTCTGGTCTGGCTTTACTTCACGTCGTTCAGTGTTCTGCTGGGCGCGGAGTTGAACGGGGTTCTTTACCAGGAGCGACAACACCAATTGACGAGGAAAACTGCAACTCGCGAGCACGCGAAACTCTCCAACTGACCGCGCAAGGGCGTCGATCAGCCCTGTGTTCACTTCCTCCCGTAGTTCCTCAGTCCCGTTTTTCTATTCCCTATTCCCTTTTCCCGCGTTTCCGGCCTCTTCGTTCGGTCCATTTACAATAAGAGCAGTCGCGTCCCCTGCTCTGTTTCACCCACTGAAGAACTTCCCTTTCTTGCCCAACAGGCATTTCATACGGAGCCGCACTGATGCCCTTTGCCGACCTGAATCTGACCGAATCCCCATCGCAGCGCCGCGCCAAGATTGTCGCCACGCTTGGGCCGGCTTCAAACACCGAGCCGGTCATTCGCGACATGATCCACGCCGGAGTGGACGTTGTGCGGCTCAACTTTTCTCACAGCACGCATGAGCGCAAGATCGCGGTCATCGAGAAAATACGCAAAGTGAGCCAGGAGGAGCGCAAGCCGCTCTGCATCCTGGCCGATCTACAGGGGCCCAAGATCCGCACCTCGCTGCTCAAAGAGCATCAGCCCGTTCTGCTTAAGGAGGGTCATCGCCTCACCATTACGCCGCGCGAGGTGCCGGGCACCGCATCTCTGGTTGGCACCACTTTTAAGACTCTGGCTGAAAACGTAGAGCAGGGCTCGCGCATCCTGCTCTCCGACGGGCTGATCGAGTTGCGCGTTCACGAGATCGCCGGAGAAGACGTAGTGTGCGACATCATCAACGGCGGCATGCTGGGCGAAAGCAAGGGCATCAACCTGCCCGGCGTCCTGGTGCGCACGCCATCGATGACGGAAAAAGACTCCGTCGATCTCGAGTTCGCACTCAATCACGGCTGCGACGCCATCGCGGTCTCGTTTGTTCGTACAGCGGAGGACGTCGCGCTCGTTCGCAATCGTGTGGCTGCGCACGGCGCCGATACCTGGATCATCGCCAAGCTGGAAAAGCCACAGGCCGTCGAGCATCTCGACGCCATCCTGCAGGTGGCCGACGGCATCATGGTGGCGCGCGGCGATCTGGGCGTGGAAGTTCCCCCGGAAAAAGTTCCCGCTATCCAGAAGTACATCATTCGCCGCGCCGCCGAGTACTCGAAGCCCGTCATCACCGCCACGCAGATGCTGGAATCGATGATCGAAAACCCGCGCCCCACGCGCGCCGAGGTTTCCGACGTGGCCAACGCCATTTATGACGGCACTGACGCCGTGATGCTCTCCGGCGAGTCGGCTGTGGGCAAGTACCCGGTCGAAGCGGTGGAAATGATGGCGCGCATCGTGACCGAGACCGAGCAACACATGCGTGAGAATCTCGAACCCCAACTGCGCGAGCGCCGTAGCGGGCTGACCATCGCCGAGACCATCTGCGAAGCCACGGCACATGCCGCCGACGACCTCGACCTGCGCGGCATCGCGCTCTTTACCGAGTCAGGCTCCACCGCACGCCAGCTCTCGAAATACCACCCCGCCGCGCCGATCTTTGCACTCAGCCCGCTCGATGTCACCGTCAATCGGCTCAACCTGCTCTGGGGCACCACGCCGATTCGCTGTCCCAAGGTCAACTCGACCGAAGCTCTCGTCGACTGCGCGGAAACTCTGCTCGAGAAGGGTGGCTACATCCGGCCGCGCGAGGTCATCGCTATCGTCGCCGGCACGCGTACCAAATCCGGCTCAACCAACTTTCTGCGGCTGCATGCCATGGGCGAGAATCTGCTCAACGGATTGCGTTTCCGCGCGCCCAGGACGGCGGCCGCGCCTGAAGCCGCCGCGCCCAAAAAGCGACGCGCCGCACGTACCGCCAAAGCGGCCGAAGCACCGCAATAGCACCACGCCCCCAGCACAACGTCGCCCGCCCAAACCGCCTCGTAGCAACTCTTTGTTCCGCCGGGTGTATGCTGAGTCGTTCCCCAAACAGCATGCTGCGAGCTGGCTCCATGCGCAGCCAGGGAGAAATCATGTTCGAGGGTTCGACGTTTAATCCGGGTTTCCTGGATGTGGTGATTGGCATTCTGGTGGTGCTTCTCATCGTCCTTATCTTCAAATCCATCTATAGCATCGGCCCAACGCAAATCGGTTTGGTCCGCAAGCGGTTTGGCGCAAAATTGCCCGGCAGTAACCCGGTGGCCTTCAAAGGCGAGGCGGGTTACCAGGCTGAGTTGCTCATGCCGGGCCTGCGCTTCAAGTTCTGCCTCATCTATGCCGTCGCCAAGCATCCATGGGTGCAGGTGCCCGCGGGTCAAATCGGCGTAGTCATTGCCCAGGTGGGCGAGGCGACGCCGATTGGCGCGAAATCCGGTGTCTACAAAACCGAGTTCGGCAACTTCACTGATGTTTCAAACTTCGTGGCACACGGCGGCCAGAAAGGCGTGCAGAGGCCGGTTCTCTCTCCCGGAATGCTCGCGCCGATTCATCCTGTGGCGTTCCTGGTTATCACCAAACCCTATGTCTTCGGCGTTCCCATCACCGACGCATACCGCACGCTGGCCCAACAAAAAGGCTGGCTCACCTACGAAGCCTTCGGGCTCGATGAACGGCAGCTCGAAGTCACGCGCATTGCGCCGCGGCCGACCGAGGGCGGCAAAGTCGTCGACATGATCGGCATCGTGACGGCCCTCGAAGGCCAGCCGTTGCCGGCCGGCGCCATCGCCAGCAGGCTGGGAACATTCGAGGACGTCGAGACGCTCGAGAAGCTCCCCGCCACAACCGACTTTCAGCTCATCGCCGCCATCCTCGGCACCAAGAACACCCTGCACAACAACTACCAGGACTTCCAGCAATTCCTCGATGCGGGCGGCAAGATCGGCCTGCAGCACGATCCGCTGCTCTACGGCGCCTTCAACCTCAATCCGTTTCTGGTGCGCGTCGAGCAGGTTCCCATGCTGGTCGTCGAACAGGGCCAGGTCGCGGTCATCAAGGCCTACGTCGGCCTGCCCACGCAGGACACTTCCGGCGCCGACTTCAAATTCGGCAGCCTGGTGCGGCCGGGACATCAAGGCATCTGGCAGGAAGCGTTGCGCACCGGCAAATATCCCATCAACCCGCGCATTTATGACGCGAAGGTTGTCCTCACCGCAATCCTCAAACTCGACTGGGCCAAGGACGTCACCGGCGCGCACGGCCTCGACGCGCGGCTAGAGCCCATCATCGCCAAAAGCAACGAGGGCTTTGTCTTCGCCATCGATCTCCAGGTCCTGATCCACGTGCCCGACACCAAGGCCCCGCGCGTGATTTCCATGGTCGGCTCCATGGAGAATCTGGTGAACGAGGTCTTGCAGGCGGCGGTCGGCAACCTCTTCCGCGACAAGATCGGCGGCATGGAAGCCATCAAGTTCATCCAGACCCGCCAGATCGTCCAGGAAGAAGCATTCGAATACATCCAAAGGAAGCTCAGCGAATACGAGATCGAAACCCGCGGCGTCTACATTCAGGACGTGATCTACCCGCCCGCGCTGGTTACGGTGCTCACCAATCGCGAGGTCGCGCACCAGGAAGTGGAAACCTTCAAGATGCAGCGGCAGGCGCAGGACCAGCGCATCGAGACCGAGAAGGCCCGCGGCACCGCCGACATGCAGGCACAGCTCGCGCAATCAGCGGTCGGCGTGGACATCAAGAAAAACAACGCCGAGGCGCGCAAGGCGGAAGGCGATGGCGAGGCCTCATTCATTGAGCGCACCGGCACAGCGCAGGGCGCGCAGGTTCGCGCAGTGGGGCTGGCTCGCGCAGAAGCGTATCAAAAGCAGGTGGCCGCGTTGGGCCAGGGTGCCACAGCCCTGGTGAATGCCATCGAGGCACTCTCGCGAAGCAACGTACCATTCATGCCCAACACGCTCGTTGCCGGAGGCGGCGGCTCGGTCGGCGGCGTTCTCGAAGGTCTGGGCGCGCTGCTGATGCAGAAAGTCGGGCCGGGCGGTTCAACGGCTCCGAGTGCGTCGGCTAGTTCCGGCGTTTCGGCAGCTCCGAGTGCAGCAGTCGCTCCGGTCGCTCCGGTTGCTCCGGCGGCCGCACCCGCCGCGCCGGCGCCTCCACCTTCGAAATCGTCGAAAGGGTAAGAGCCGCGATGGAAATGTTCGTGCCTCCCGGGTTCCAAAATCGGGACCCGGGGCATTCTCTGTCGTGGTGAGTCTGTATTCCAAGGAACCGGGCCACCCGCCTCCGCCGGTTGACTACCGGGTTGCTCTGGACTAGGGTTGCGACCTGGGAAAGGATTTTGTCTCCGGTGTCCTGGGCCCTTTTGTTGGCCACGTCAGGAACTCTATTGCCAGGGGAACCACAAGGGAGGATGGGGCACCAGCTCACTCACCAGGCCAAGACGATGATGGCTCGCAAAATCACGATCATGGCGCTCATAGCCGGTATCGTTCTTGGTGCCGCGGCCACAGAGGGCTTTAACGTCTACCGACAGTCGCAGGACCGCTATCGCCAGTCCCATGACAGCCAGATTTTCCAAGAACGACTGCGCTGCAAGGCTGCTGCTGAGGCCTATGTGAAAGAGAACACTGACCTCAACGACAACAGCGTGACGGGGAGGAGTGTGACACTGGAGAAGGTGGATTACAGCCCTGCCCGAAATAGCTGTGTCGCTGAACTGGAAGAGGCCACCTACTTTCGCGGGGGGGCACTGGTATTTGAAAGCGTGCGAGACCTGCTTTCGGGGGAGAATATAGTCTCCAACGAGTGCACTAAAGGCTGTGAGTTACTGAAGCTTAATCTGGTCAACACCGAATTTGATTACATTATGAACAATGCCTCTATACCCGTGGATGTCCTAAAGGAGTGGGGTGACACAGAGTCGAGCTATAAAAAAGCTTTCGGTTCTATTCCCGACGCTCCCCCGTCACAGCACAAATCGGCACCCCTTTCCAGGCGGTAGAATTGCTCCAGATTCGGCTAGCTGGGTTCCGCCCGCTTAGGTCAAATTAAGGATAATCAGGGACATTTAGTTCATATTTTATAAAATATTCCGCCAGGGCTTGAACAACTTCAAGGTCTGCTGACAACCGATGCAGATGCGTGAGATCGTCCGGATCAATCAATGGGTCTGAGAATGCATGTGCAACAGCGCAGCGACCTGATTCGAATAGATATGCAGCGACATCCGGCTCAGTATTTGATAGAGCCAGTAGTCGGTCTTGCAGGTATCTCTCCGTTAGGCGTGGTAGGGTCGCTTTTATCCAAGCCTTTTGAGCAGGCCCATCCTTGTGGAGGATGTTGATAATCTTAAAAAAACCAAGAAACTGGTATGGAATGCTGTTGACGGACATTGCCTCACGGTAGAGGGCTACGGCAAGTTGTTGCTTTGTGTCGAGGAGAGGATTCCATCGAATCAGAAAATTACGATCAATGCTTCGCGCGAGACTCATCTTAGGAACCGCACAAGGCACCGTATTCCCAGACCAACCATAATTGTTTTGAAGGGATTGCTTGTCGGCCCAAGATACTATGCTCAGAAAACGGTTCACCGTGGTCATTTCGTCCAGGTTGTCGTTACTGTGCGTTTCGAGATGGATAGATGCGCAATTTTTGTCTGTCTGGGGCATGAGAATAAACCTCGTGGTGCCGAAGCTGACCTCAATTTGAGAGTCTGGCCAACCACATTCGCCCGAAACGCCAAGATTCATCCACCGGGTCATAGCTCTCCTTCGGGGGTACCCAGATTTGACCGACCAAGAATAACTGGGCGCCTCAGGTCTCGATCTCGAGAACTGGGAATACCAGAATAAAGCAATCGGCGGGTGGCCCCGTTCTCAGGAAAGCAACCTCACCACGACACGGGGTGCCCCGGGTCCCGATTCTGAGACCCGTGAGACCACGGAACTCAACCCGCCTTCTCCTGGTACCGGAATGCTTCGGGCAGCTGGTTTCCGCGCTGAACCTGCTTGCCTTTACTTCCCAAACAAGCTCAGCGGAATCGCGTCGCCCATCGCCTTGTATCCCGCGGGACCGGGATGCAGGTGGTCGCCGCAGTCGTAGGCCGGCAGCATGCGGTCGGGATGATCGGGATCGCGCACCACGGAGTCGAAATCGATGACCGCGTCGAAGGGCCCCTCTTCGCGAATCCATTTGTTCACTGCTTCGCGGTCGCTCTCGTTGAGCGAGCCCGGCTTCGCGTAGAACGAGCCGACGAAAGGAGTGATGGTCGCGCCGTACACGCGAAGGCCATGGGCATGCGCGCTGGCGATCACTTGTTCATACGCTGCGATGATGCGATCGACCAGCGCCGCGTGCACCTCGGCCGGAGCATCGGGCTTGCGCGACAGCGAGCCCAGGTCGTTGACGCCCTCGAAGACAATCACCCAGCGCACGCCGGCCGGCGCCAGCACGTCGCGATCGAACCGCGCGAGCACATTCGGGCCCAGCCCGTCGGTGAGCAGGTGGTTGCCGCCGATTCCCTGGTTCGATACGCCGATGTTCTGCATCTTCTTCGAGGCTTGCAGCCTCTTGGCCAGCTCATCGGTCCAGCGGTCATTTCCATTTGTGGTGGATGCATGGCCATCGGTGATCGAGTCGCCCAGCGCGACCACCACACCTGCGCCCTTCCTGGCGGGCACGTCGATCTCGGTCAACTGGTACCAGTGGTCGATGTGCTTCGCATCGGGCAGATCGGCCGCGCTCACCTGGTCGCCGTGCACGTAGTAGGTTGTCGACCGCGAGCCCGGGTGTCCGGTCTCGGGCGAGGGCGGCTCATCGAGGTGGAACGTGACCGCAACATCGGAGAGCGGCGCGACCGTCGTCTCAATCGGATCGGACATATACTCCGCTCCCGGCGGAATCGTCACGTCCGGCTTCCCGGCAAACGTGAGCGCGTGATCGGTCGCAGGATCGATGGCCGCGGAAGCGGGCGACGGCGGATGCGCGATGTGCACCGACGTAAAGTGCAGCGCGTCCTTGCCGAACGCGTTCGACAGATGCACGCGCAGCGTGCTCCCGCCCAGCGACAGGTGAACGATCTGCCGGATCGTCGCATCGCGCATGTCGTCAGGCGGCAGCGCATTCTGCGGCTCGGGAATCTGCTGCGATGTGCCCCAACTCGACACCCAGGCGTCTGTTTTTGCGCCGCTCTTCTGAGCCAACGCGCAACTTGCGAACGCCAAAAACCATGCAATGACTGCAACTTTGCCCGAAAGTCTCATAGCTGATGATTTAGTATGATCCTCGAAGAAATTCAACTCCTCAAAAAAACGTTGCAAGCATATCACCCCGGAGCACAGCCATGCATCCCAGCTTCAAGCCTGCCATTTTCGTGTTTGTTGTTGCCGCCGCAACCGTTCTTCAAGCGCAAAATCCGTGCAAGCCGGTCACGTTTACGGCCGAGCAGGATCACCAGAACATGATGGATCAGCTTGGGATCAAGGCGCTGCGCCCCGGATTCAGCGGGAACGAGAATGCCCCGAACCACGCCAACTACGACGAGGCAAAGGCCAACCCTTACCCAAACGTCCCTGATCCGCTCACGATGAAGGACGGCAGCAAAGTGACCACGTCCGAGACGTGGTGGAAGGACCGCCGCCCCGAACTCGTCGACATGCTTTCGAAGTACGTCTATGGCTTCGTGCCTGCCAAGGTTCCCTCGGTTCATTGGACCGTCACGGCCGTCGATCACGAATTCATCGGCTTCACTCCCGTCATCGCCAAGGACTTGATTGGCGTGGTCAACAACTCGGGCTGCCCTGCCATCAGCGTCAAGATTCATATGACGCTGGTGACGCCGGCCAACGCTGCCGGCCCCGTTCCCGTGCTCATGGAGTTCACGCGCGCCGGCTTCCCCAATCCCAATGAGCCGCGCGGCGACGATCTCGACAAGATCAACAAAGCGATGAAGGCGCAACTCCTCAAGCAGGACCCGTCGCTGAAGCAGGTTTTCGCAGACCATCCGGCATGGGAGCCGTTCCCGGAAGCCCCGTTCTTCGTGCCGCCGCAGTTGAATGCCGACGGCGATCCTCCCAACGAGTGGCAGCTCGTAGCCGCCGGCTGGGGCTTCGTACGCTTTGACCCGGCAAGCGTGCAGGCTGACAACGGCGCGGGCCTGACGCGCGGCATCATTGGCCTGGTGAACAAGGGCCAACCACGCAAGCCCGATCAATGGGGCGCGCTGCGCGCATGGGCCTGGGGCGCAGGCCGCGGCCTCGACTACCTCGAGACCGATTCCGCGGTGGACGCGAAACACGTCGGCATCGAGGGCGTGTCGCGCTACGGCAAGGCGGCGCTGGTCACAATGGCCTTCGAACCGCGCTTCGCCATGGTGCTGGTCGGCTCTTCAGGCAAAGGCGGAGCCACATTGCTGCGACGCAACTTCGGCGAGGGGGTGGAGAACCTGGCGACGGGCGAGTACTACTGGATGGCCGGCAATTTCATCAAGTACGACGCGAGCGACGCCACCTTTGGCGCGATGAACCCCGGTGACCTGCCCGTCGATTCCAGCGAGCTGATCGCGCTCTGCGCGCCGCGACTCACCTTCATCAGCTACGGCGTTCCGGCGAAAGGCGACGCCAAATGGCTCGATCACGAAGGCAGCTTTATGGCGACCATCGACGCCAACCGCGTTTTTGCGCTGCTCGGCGCAAAAGCTCTCGACATCGCCGGCGACTACAAAACCGCAGTCATGCCACCCGTCAATGAGGGCCATCTCGACGGCCAGCTCGCCTGGCGGCAGCACGATGGCGGCCACACCGACGCGCCCAACATGAAGTGGTTCATCCAGTGGGCTGACAAGTTCATCGGCCACACACCGCCGCAGTAGGAAATGAAAACGGCGGGTTCGCGCCCGCCGCTCTCTCGCTCATCGATCTCTAATCTCTGGCCTCTGTTTTCCCGATCTCTTGTTCCCTTGGTCCCTTGTTCCCTGCCTTTCAATCGTCGTCGGGCGGCCCGCTGTCCACTTCGCGGATCAGGAGGTCTGCCGTCACCTTGGTAGGAACAGGCGCGAAGGCCGGCGGTTTTTGCGTGAAATCGAAGCATTCAAGATAGGCATCGCTGCCTGCGTCGCGCGCGTCCAGAGTGCCCAGGTCAAAGTTGTGCTCGATAAACGAAATGAATCCGCTCGCCTCGTGGAAGTGATGCGTGATATAGCCGTGCTTCGCGTAAGGCGACACAACGAGAAGCGGAACGCGGAAGCCGGGCCCCATCGCATCCATGTGCGGTGGAATCACATGGTCGTACCAGCCGCCCCAGTCGTCCCAGGTAATAAAGATGGCCGTCGAATTCCAGTAGGGACTGTTGCCGATGGCATTCACGATCGAGGCTATCCAGTCCGGCCCTTCGCTGCCTGAGCCGGGATGATCGGAGTGCGCCCAATCGGGAACGATCCACGTAACCTGGGCCAGCTCGCCATGCTGGATGTCGACGATAAAACGGTTCGATGGAGAGATAATCTTCTCGTCCCAGTCCTTGCCGTAACGGATGTGCCGGACGGCCTGATAGGCCGACAGGATGTAGAAGCCATCGCCGCTGCCGGGGGCGTAATAGCGCCACGTTACGCCTTTCTCATCCAGCAGGTCGGCAGCCGTTGTGTAGTCGAAGCAAGGGTAGACGCCGGGGAGCTCGGTGCCATTGGGTCCAATCAGCGCGGCCCGCGTGTCGGGCGCCGCGTCACAACCCCATATCGAGCCGCTCGGATTCTCAGCCACATTCGCCGCTTGCCCCGCGATCATGTATTGGTGCGCTACAAAGCTGGGGCCGGTGTTGGACTGGAACATCCGGTCACCGAGCACGTATTGCCGGGCCAGCATCCAGTAAGGCTCTACATCTTTTTCGGGAACGTATGAGTACGGCAACGTGGAACCGTTCTGAGCGAACCCATCCATCTTTCCCTGGTCCCAATCCTCCCACCAGCGCTTGTGCGAGTGGCTGAAATCGTTCGCGTCGCCGAGCGAAATCGGTTTGAGCGGGATCAATACACCGCCATTCCAACCGCTTTGAGCGGTGTCGGCGCCGGGAAAACCGTTGAACAAGTTGTCGAAGCTGCGGTTCTCCTGCATGATCACGACGATGTGGTCAATGGGTGAACCAGGAATCGGAGTGACAGTGCTTTGGGGCACCGGAGGCGAAGGAGAGAGGATCACTGAAGCGCCGCATCCAACGAGTCCCAAAAACAGCCACGCGCCCAAAGACAGGAAGATCACGAGCGACAGACCCACATAGACGCGGCGGCGCACCAAGGCACTCATCCCCGCCGACTGCCGTGACCTCTGCCTTTGCATCTCGCCAACCTATCCTGAAAACGCTGAGCAACGATACACTCGATTTTCCTGCATGCCAGTGATTTTAATCACTCCATTACATTTCAGTGACATTCCTTTGGAGGTTTTTGGGCGAGTCTTTGGTTTGCGCCTGCAGGTTACCTTTCAGCCATCCGCTCGCCTGTAACACACGACTATACAACAACCTGCGCGACACCCGACCTGCGTCAGTGATGGCAACAAGAGTCCCGACAGGACCGCGCGGTGGAAAACGGAGGTATAGTCCTTTCGAAATCCAAACTATCCGCTGAGAGGGACCATGGCACGCCTTCGCACGCAGTCTGTGGCGGTTGCGTATTGGTTGATTTGCGCATTCCTGGTTGCGGCATCGTTCGCCGGGATTTCCGGAGCCGGCCGCGTCTCCGGCGGTTCAAGACTCCGGCGGCAGCGATTGAAAAGTGCCCGTGCCGTTTTGGACCGACACTTCCCGAATGGAGCGGCAGGTGACGGTACCACACCTTGCCTTTTTGCACAAGACTTGCAATTTTTCCGCATCACCCCTACTATCCGCAATAGAAACCGGCCTGCAAAGCAGGTGGGTGATCAACGCTGGTTGAACCTACATTCATTGAACAGGAGCTCGACTCGATCATCGGTTCTGTGTGCCGTGTCCGCCAGTCCGGAATGCCTAATGAACCGCGGGGAGCTCCACCGTCCTAGGACGGGTTCACCGGCGCATTGCTCACGGCCAAGTGGGCCGGGTTCTACTTTCCCTTCCGATCCGCCGGATTTCCCTCTCGATCATCCGCATCCGATAGCCGAATCTCTTATCCTGTCTTGAAGTGCATCCAGTCCTCTTCCACATCGGGTCAATTTTGATCCCGTCGTATGGCGCGATCACTGCATTCGGCGTGCTGGTGGCGCTGGCGCTTACACAACGTACCGCGCGCATGGTGCGCGTAGACGCGGCCAAGGTGTGGAATCTCTGCATCCTGAGCCTCTTTGCCGCTCTGGCCGCCGCGCGCCTGCTTTTGGTCGCAGCCAACTGGAACGCTCTTCGCCTTCATCCGGCTTGGCTGCTGGGCCTGGCCATGGTGCATCATCCGCTGCTGGCCGGCACGGGCGCGGTGGCCGGCTTTGGTTGCGCAGCGTGGTACGCACACAGAGCAAAACTCCCATGGCGCGCCACGGCCGATGCGTTGGCCCCGCCGCTCGCCGCGGGC
The DNA here is from genome assembly GCA_050010795.1 of Occallatibacter sp. GTDB lineage: Bacteria > Acidobacteriota > Terriglobia > Terriglobales > Acidobacteriaceae > Telmatobacter. The sequence goes on along the minus strand of JBEKKI010000002.1, from coordinate 37,187 downwards.
CTGGCATTCGAGCAGATCGGTGCGCTGGCCGCCGGCTCCGGCTACGGCATCGACGCGGGGCCTCGCGTGGGCTGGGCCATCATCTACACGAACCCTCTGGCGGCCATCTGGAGCGGCACACCGCTGGGCGTGCCGCTGCATCCTGTGCAGGCCTACGCGGCGCTCGCGTTTCTCGCGCTCGCCATTCTGCTTTGGGTCTGGCTGCCGCTCCAGCGGCGCGTGGGCGACGTGGCGGGCCTGTGGCTGATGGGCGCCGGAGTGGCCATTTTCCTCACGGAGCTGTGGCGCGATCGTGTGGGCCGCGGTTCGCTCTTCCACGGCGCGATCGACGGGCCGCAAATCGCTGCAGTCTTTCTTGTATTCGCCGGCGCGCTGGTCGTGCGCGAGCACAAAGGCGCGCCGCGCGCCGAAAGCCGAGCAGCGACCACCGAAGACGGCGGAGGCGCAGCGTGACTGCCGCACGCACCATCGCCGTGCCTGCCGATGCGAAGGCCAGGCGCCTTGACGCGTTCCTCGCGGCCGAACTCGACGGTGTCAGCCGTTCGCGCGTTCAACTGCTCATCGACCAGGGCGACGTGCTGGTGAATGGCGTCCGCGAGAAGCCCTCGCTCAAACTGCGCGGCGGCGAGCGGATTGTGATCACGGGAGATCCGCGCCCCGCGCCCCTCAAAGCAACGCCTGAAGCGATCCCGCTTGATGTCGTCTATGAAGACGACGATCTGGCCGTGGTGAACAAGCCGGCCGGCATGATGGTGCATGCGGGTTCAGGACAGAGTGACGACGCGCGCAGCCGCGGAACGCTGGTCAATGCCCTGCTCCACCGCTTCAAGTCGCTCTCCACTACGGGCGGAGAACTGCGGCCGGGCATCGTTCACCGGCTCGACAAAAGCACCAGCGGCCTGATCGTCGTGGCCAAAAACGACCGCACGCACGCCGCTCTCGGAGCGATGTTCGCCGGCCGCCGCGTGCACAAGACTTATATTGCTCTTGTGCACGGCTGGGTGGCTCGCGACAAGGGCACCATCAGCGCAGCGGTCAGCCGCGATCGGGTGCGCCGCACACGTATGACGACGCGCCCCAGCGACAACGCCCGCGCGGCGATTTCGCACTACGAGGTGCTGCGCAGAATGACCACCCGCTTCGGCAAATTCACCCTGCTGCGCATGCGTATCGAAACGGGACGCACCCACCAGATCCGCGTGCACCTGGCGTCGATCGGCCATCCCGTTGCCGGCGATACGCTCTACGGCGGAGCGGCGCAATTGACGACGCCGCCTGCTGCCGTGACCGCACGCGGCGCCCGCCGGAAATCGGAGCCGGAGCGGCTGAAGCTCGGCCGCAACTTTCTGCACGCGGCAAGGCTCGAATTCGCGCACCCGCTCACCGGCAAGCCGCTCCAGTTCGAAGCGCCGCTGCCCGGCGAACTCACCGCTTTCCTTGAACGGCTTGAACGTGTCTAAAGCTGCGGGCCCTGCCGCCGCGCGATAATCGGTCTTCGGGAGGGCTGACAAAAGTACCTCGGATGTCAATCCCCGCAGCCATTCGTTAAGCGCAGCGATTGCTAGAATAAGATCGTGATGACCACCCAGCTTTTCCCGCCCCAGCCCGGCCTTCATGCGCGCCTGCGGCGGTTTTACCCGCTTGCCCTGGCGGTTGCGCTGTCGTGCGCCGCTGCGTTTGCCCAGCAGCCCGCGCCCTCCGCCGTTCCACCCGCGACGCAGCCGGCCCAGGGCGGCACGCCTGATTCCGACGCCGGCAGGATCCGGGTCACTGTGAACGAGGTCCCGCTGATTTTCACGGTCACCGACCGGCACGGCCATTACATTCCCAACCTGAAGCAGAATGATTTTACCCTTCTCGACGATCAGAAAGCGCCCGCGAAGGTGGACTCATTTCACCAGCAGATCAATCTTCCGCTGCGCGTGGGCATTGTCATTGACGCCAGTTCGTCCATTCGCTCGCGCTTCCAGTTTGAGCAGCAATCGGCCACCGAGTTTCTGCTCCAGGTGCTGAAGGCACGCAACGACCGCGCCTTCGTCATGGGATTCGATGTGACGCCGACGGTGACCGCGGATTGGACCAACGATCCAGACGCGCTCGAGTCAGGCATCAACAAGCTGACGCCGGGCGGCGGCACCGCGCTCTTCGACGCCGTCTACACCGCCTGCCGCAGCAAGCTGCTCACCGAACGCGGCCCCGAGCCTTTTCGCAAAGCCATCATCCTCATCTCCGACGGCGACGACGATCAAAGCCGCGTCTATCTGCCCGAGGCCATCAAGGAGTGCGAGCGCGCGGAGACCATCATCTACGCCGTCAGTACCAACTGGACGCCGAGCCGCGGCCCGGGTGACAAGGTTCTGCAGGAACTTGCGGAGGAGACCGGCGGTGAGGTCTTTTTCCCGCCGTCTGTTGAAGAGATGGCGGTGAGTTTTAAGGAAATTGGGGAAGAGCTTCGAAGCCAATATGCGCTGGTCTATACTCCGGCCGATTTCATAGCCGACGGCTCCTACCGAACGATCTACCTCTACTGTTATGACCGACGCTACCAGGTGCACGCGCGCAAGGGTTATTTCGCCACGGGCCAATAAGGAAGTCGCCGGGGCGACGGCAGCACACCTCCTATCGTGAGATTTCTTTCCTGCGAGAGCGCTGACATCGCCGCGCTCTTGCTTTTGCCCCCGCATTGCCGATCTCAGGGCCGCGCCTTCTGTCCCAAACCAGGACAAGTCCCCGCTCTGCTGTTCCAAATTGATCCGGCCCCTTACTCCAATACCCACTTCCTCATCCAAATGACTGCGCCGCACGATGAACTAGACGTGGGAGGTTCCGGCATCTCATGAAGACCTGCCGCGGAGCGAGGGATTTGCGGTGATCCGTCAGGCAATATCGTGCGACATCTGCGCAACGGAGAAGCGGCAGACCAATCATTGGTTTGTCGCGTACGAACAGGGCGGAGAGCTTCGCGTTAGCGGCTGGAGCTCGCGCCACCGGCTGCGTCCAGGCGCAAAGCATCTCTGCGGACAAACCTGCCTGCACAAGCTGGTGGATGACTTCGTGGCCCGGTCGATTGCCGTGCGCGCGCAGCGTCCGGCGGACGAAACGGAGGCAGCGCCCGCGACGCACGTCGACACGAGCCTTACCTCGGGGGCTGCTTACACCGAGCCGGCGTCGCCACGAGCGAAGCTTCAACCGGCGGCTGAAGAGACCGAATCATCCGCGCGATTGCTCACTCCGCCGGAGCGGGTGCTGCCTAAGCCGATTTACCGGCCTCAAACGGAATTGCTGACGATGCCATCGCGCCCGCACCCAGGGGAAAACGCTCGCATCCCCGAAGAGACGCCGCGATACAACTCGCGTAACTGGCGAGCCGAGGCCTGGGAGCGTGAACGCGAACGCGAACGCGAACTGCGTGCGATTGAGAATCGTCCCGACATGGCAGCGCGCCGCCGCTCGAACGCTTGACCTGGATTTGGACTGGGGTGGCTGTTATGTGGTTCGATTTGACCTTAGCTCTCGTGGCTCTGTTGCCGCTGCTTGCGGCCCGGCCGGCACACGCGGAAAAACCGCAGTGATCCGCGATTGAGCTGCCTGTCCGCTATTTTGGCGCGGCACGCCCGGCAAGGAGTGCCAACAGGCCATCCTCGTCGATCACCGGGACCTTGAGGTCGCGCGCCTTGTCCAGCTTCGATCCGGCTTCCTCGCCTGCCACCACGTAATTCGTCTTCTTGCTCACGGAGCCTGCGGTTTTGCCACCGGCGGCCTCAATTTTTTCTTTGGCCTCGTCGCGGGTCATGTTCGGGAGTGTCCCGGTCAGCACGAAGGTCAGGCCCGCAAGTTGCGATGTGCGCTGCTTCTTTTCAGCCGTCATATTCACACCGGCTTTTGCCAGCCGTTTCACCAGATCGCGATTTTCTTTATCGGCGAAAAACTCGAGAATGGCTTGCGAGATGCGCGGGCCCACTTCTTCCACCCGCTCGAGCTCTTCTGCCGAGGCGGCCATCAGCGCGTCCATCGAGCCAAACTCAGCGGCAAGCAATTCTGCCGTGCGCTCGCCGACGAATCGAATGCCGAGCCCCATCAGCACGCGCGCCAATCCGGATTTCCTGGAATCCTCGATCTCTTCAAGAAGCGTCTTGATCGCCTTTGGACCCAGGAGCGCCTCTTTTTTCGCGGTTTTTTGCTGCGTTTTTTTGTCAACGCGAACCACTTCTTTTTCGAGCGATCCCAGCGCCCTTTCATCAAGCGAGTAAAGATCGGCAACGCTTTTGACCAGACGCTTCTCTGTCAGTTGCTCGACTACCGCCTCGCCCAGACCCTCGATGTTCATCACCTCGCGGCAGCCAAAGTGCAGCAGGCTCTCGCGCAGTTTGGCGGGGCAGTTCAGGTTCACGCAGCGGTAATCCACCTCGCCTTCCGCGCGGACTACTTTGCTGCCGCACTCCGGGCACGTCGACGGAAACTCGAAGCTGCGCTTGCCGCGCGGGTGATCGGCGTCCTCGAGAACCTCCACTACCTTGGGAATCACGTCGCCGCCGCGCTCCACCTTTACGTAATCCCCAATCTTTAGTCCAAGACCAAGAATAAAATCCGCGTTGTGCAGCGTGGCCCGGCTCACCGTGGTGCCGCCGATGAAAACGGGCGCCAACTCGGCCACCGGCGTCAGCTTGCCCGTGCGGCCCACCTGCACCGTGATGCCTTTCACCTGCGTGACGCCTGCCTTGGCGGTGAACTTGTACGCAATCGCCCAGCGCGGGGCGCGCCCGGTGTAACCGAGCCGCTGCTGCGTTGCGTGCGCGTCCACCTTTAACACCACGCCGTCGATCTCGTATCCCAGCGACGCGCGCTTGCTTTCGGCGTCGTCGATGAACTTGATCATTTCCTCGACCGTTTCGATGCGCTGGCGATGCGGATTCACGCGAAAGCCGAGCGAGGTGAGGATGTCGAGAGTGGCCGTTTGTCCCGCGGCGAAATACTCGCCGTTAACGAGCAGAAAGTACGCGAAGAAGACCAGCCGCCGCCTGGCGACGATGGAGGAATCAAGCGTGCGCAGCGTGCCCGCGGCTGAGTTGCGCGGATTGACGAACGCCGGCAACCCTTCGCGCTCGCGCTCGTCGTTCATGAGCACAAAGGCCGCTTCGGGCATCACAACTTCTCCGCGCACTTCGATCGTTTGCGGTAGCCTTGCTTTGTCCAAGCGCTCGGCGGGGATGCTGAGGGGCACGCTGCGGATGGTGCGAATGTTGGAGGTGACGTCTTCGCCGGTCTGGCCGTCGCCGCGCGTCAGGCCCATCACCAGCCGCGCAGCGCCGTTCGCCGCAGGCTCGTAACTGAGCGCCACGCTCAGGCCATCGAGCTTCAGTTCCGCCGTGTACTCCACTGGGAGATTCCCGGCAAGCTCGTGCACGCGTCGATCCCAGCCGGCCAGTTCCTCGGGGGTGTAGGCATTGTCGAGCGAAAGCATGGGGCGCGAGTGCTGCGCCTTCCTGAAGCCCTCAGCCGGCTTGCCGCCCACGCGCTGCGTCGGCGAATCGGGCGTAATCAGCTCGGGGTGCGCCGCCTCAAGTTTTTTCAGATCGTTCATCAGCACGTCGTACTCGGCGTCGCTGATTTCCGGCGCATCCAAAACGTAGTAGAGATGCTCGTGGCGGCGAAGTTCTTCCCGCAGCTTCTCGATCTTTTTGGCGGCGTTCGTTTCGGCCATAGCTACGAATTATAGTGAGCGACGCACGTAACCCCGCCAGCTCAGCTAATCCCGCTAGCTCACCTCACTTCGTCTCCTTCGTTTCCATAAGCCCGCGGAACCTCAGCATCGGCTCGATGCTGGGCTCGGCGCCCAGCCAAGTGTTGTACATCTTCTCGAGGTCCTCAGTGTTGCCGCGCGAGAGCACCATCAGCCGGAAGCGGTCGCCATTGGCGCGCGTCATGCCGCCATGATCCTCAAACCACTGAAACGCGGCATCGTCGAGCATTTCACTCCACGTGTACGAGTAGTAGCCGGCCTGGTAGCCCTCCTCCCAGATGTGCAGAAAATAGCTTGACCGGTAGCGCGGCGGCACGTAGGCGATCGATAGATGAGTGTTGTCGAGCGCCTCTTCCTCAAAGGTGTCGGGATTCAGGAGCGGCGTGCTTTCGGGAAGAATGTGCCACTGCAGATCGAGCTCCGACGCAGCGAGTACCTCAGTGAGCGCATAGCCCTGGTTGAACGTTCTCGCCTTCCTGATTTTCGCCGCGAGCTCAGCGGGCATGGGCTCGCCGGTCTTGTAGTTCCGCGCGTAGTGGTCGAATACTGCCGGATAACTGGCCCAGTGCTCATTGAATTGCGAGGGAAACTCAACAAAGTCGCGCGGCACCGATGTGCCCGACAAACTCGGGTACACGGTGTTGGCAAACATGGCATGCAGCGCGTGGCCGAATTCGTGGAACATGGTCGTCACATCGTCGAAGCTCAGCAGCGCAGGCTGTCCCTGAGCGGGCTTCTGGAAATTGGCCACGTTGTAAACCACGGGCAGCGTGCCCAGCAGCTTCGACTGACCCACAAGCGAGTTCTCCCACGCACCGCCATTTTTGTTGTCGCGCCTGTAGTAGTCGCAGTACCAAATCGCCAGAGGTTTGCCGTCGGCATCGTAAACCTCGAACACGCGCACGTCCGGCTGCCACACCGGAATGTCGTGAAGCTCTTTGAACGTGAGGCCATAGAGCTGGTGCGCCGCATAGAAGACACCGTTCTGGAGCACATTGTTCAGCTCAAAGTAGGGCTTCACCTGCGACTCATCGAGATCGTACTTCGCCTTGCGCACCTGCTCGGCATAGAACTCCCAATCCCACGGCTGGAGCTTGAACCCACCGTGCTGTGAGTCGATCAACCCCTGAATCTCCTTTGCCTCACTGGCCGCCTTTTCCGTCGCGGCCGGAACCAGCGCATCGAGGAATCGGATCGCCGCCTCAGGATTCTTGGCCATCTGGTCGGTCAACTCCCACGCCGCATAGTTCTTGAAGCCCAGCAGCGCACCCTTCTGGGCCCGAAGCTGCGCCAGCCGCGCAATGGTAGAGCGCGTGTCGTTCGCGTCGCCGTGTTCTCCGCGATTCCAGGAGTCTTCAAAAAGAGCCTCGCGCGTGGCGCGATTGCTAATATCGGTCAGATCGGGCTGTTGCGTAGTGTTCTGCAGGTCGAGCATCCAGCCCTGCTGTTTGTGCGCCTTCGCGTCCTCGGCCGCAGCCGACCTCTGCGCATCGCTCAGCCCGGCCAGCGCCGCGGGATCTTTCGTAGCGTACGCGCTGGCCGTGGTGGCGGCCAGCAATTTGGTCATGAAAGAGTTCTCGAGAGTCGATTCCTCCTCGTCGAGCTTCTTCAGAGTGGCCTTGTCCGCGTCGGAAAGATTCGCGCCGGCCTTCACGAACTGCTGTTCGTAGTACTCAACCAGGCGCAGCGATTCGGGATCGAGCCCGAGCGAGGCGCGCTTGTCATAGATGGCCTTCACCCGCGCATAGAGTTTGGCGTTCAAATAAATCGCGTCTTGCTGCGCAGCCAGCCGCGGCGCCTCGTAGTCCTGCACCTTTTGCAATTCCGGATCGGTATTCGCCTGGGTCACGCAATCAAAGGCGTTCAATGCGCGGTTCAGCAGCTGCCCCGATCGCTCCAGCGCCGCGAGCGTGTTGTCGAACGTGGGCGGCGCCGGGTTGTCGGCGATCGCCTCTACCTCGATAATCTGCCGCGCCATTCCCGCGTCGATGGCGGGCTGATAATCGCTGTCCTTGATCTTGTCGAAAGGCGGAGCCTGGAACGGCAACGTGCTGGGCACATAAAAAGGATTGCCGGGCCCGAAGCTGTTGCCTGCGCTTTGCGCCTGCGCGTTCAGAAATGCGGCCGCTGCAACGGCCAGAAGAATCAAGACTGCTGAATGGAGAATTCCCCTTTTCCTAAAAACGATTCGCGATAGCATCATGACGGTATGGCCCCTCAATCGGACTTTTTTGTCCACTGCCGATTCTAGGTGAATCAGCCGCCAGTAGCGAGTGACGACCGGCACGATTGCGTGCCCCCACGCCTTGCCCGCGCGAGCCAAAACGCCGCGCAAGAACCCCCTCTGCCAGTGGCCGCGGCGCGAACCCCTAAAATAATAGAAGTAGAAACTTCCGATGCGCGGATCCGCGAATCAATGGCCCGCCTCGGCGAATGGGATTCCTGAGATGACGCCAACTGCAATCACGCCTGAAGTGCGTACACAATCTGAAAACCTCGATCAGCTAGCTGCGGTTGCCGTGAACGTGGGCCTTGGCCTCAAACCCGGACAGGAGCTCGTGATGACCGCATCGATCGACACGCTGCCCCTGGCGCGCCGCATCACAAAGCAGGCTTATCGCGCCGGAGCATCGCTCGTCACGACGCTCTTCTCTGACGACGAGTGCGCGCTGCTGCGCTATCGCCACGCGCCCGACACGAGCTTCGACCGCGCGGCCAAGTGGCTCTACGACGGAATGGCCGAGGCCTTCAAGAGCGGCGCGGCTCGTCTCGCCATCGCCGGAGGGAATCCCAATCTCCTCTCCAACGAGGACCCGGAAAAGGTGGGCCGCGCCAATCGCGCTGTCTCGACAGCCTATCGGCCGGCTCTGGAACTCATCACGCGCCACGCCATCAACTGGACCATCGTTGCTGGCGCCACCCCGGCATGGGCCGCGGTCATGTTTCCCAACGATCCGTCGGACGAGGCGCTGGCCAAGCTTTGGGAAGCGATTTTTGCCACCACGCGCATCAACACGCCCGACCCGGTGAGAGCCTGGAAGGTCCATGACGCCGAACTGCACAAGCGCGCCGCATTCCTGAACGAGAAGCGTTACTCCACATTGCATTATCGCGGCCCCGGTATCGATTTCCGCCTCGGGCTCCCCGACGATCACGAGTGGCTGGGCGGCGGCTCCACGGCCGGCAACGGCTATTACTGCATTCCCAACATGCCGACGGAAGAAGTCTTCACCCTCCCCCACAAGGACCGCGCCGACGGCACTGTGACCGCGAGCAAGCCACTGTCACATCAGGGAACGATGATCGAAGGCATCCATGTTCGCTTCGAGCATGGGCGAATTGTGGAGGCGCGCGCCACGCGCGGCCAGGAAGTGCTCGAGAAGCTGATCGACACCGACGACGGCGCGCGCAGGCTCGGCGAAGTGGCGCTCGTTCCCCACTCGTCGCCCATCGCGCAAAGCGGCTTGGTCTTCTTCAATACGCTCTTTGATGAGAATGCCGCCTCGCACATCGCGCTTGGGCAGTCCTACTCGTCGTGCCTGCGCGGTGGAGACAAGCTCTCGCCCGAAGAACTCGCTGCACGGGGCGCGAACTCGAGCCTGATCCATGTCGACTGGATGATCGGCTCAGGGCAGCTTGATATCGATGGCATCAGTGCTTCCGGCGCCGTCGAGCCACTCATGCGCCAGGGCGAGTGGGCCTGAGCCTTCAACCATGTTCTAGCGGAAAGCACGTCTTCATGGAACCCATCACTCATCTCCTTACTGGCGCCTGCATTGGCCGTGCCGGATTGAACCGCAAGACGGCCTACGCGACGCTGGCCGCCGTGCTGGCTTCAGAGGCCGCCGACCTCGACATTTTGTGGGGATTCGCCGGGCCGGTCGAGGGCCTTAAGCATCACCGCGGCATCACGCACACCTTCTGGGCGGTGCCCGTGGTGGCCGGCGTTGTGGTGGGCGGGCTGGGCCTGCTGCATCTGTGGCGTGAGCGAAACAAGCGTCGCGATGCTAAGGGCGCTTCCCAGGACGATGCATTCTTCCAAAACGCGAGAGCGCCGGCGGTGCCCGCCGTGCGATGGGGCTGGCTCTATTTGACCGCATTCCTCTCAGCGCTCAGCCATCTGCTGCTCGACTGGACCAACAACTACGGCCTGCGCCCGTTCTTCCCGTTGAATCCTCACTGGTATGCGGGCAGCTTCATGTTCATCGCCGAGCCAATTCTCTGGGTGGTGTTTTTCCTGGCGTTCACGATTCCCTGGCTGCTGGGACTTGCGGATCGCGAAATTGGTGCGCGCCACAGGCCGTTTCGCGGGCAGGGCTGGGCCATTTTCGCGCTCGCCGCGATGGTGGTGCTCGGCTGCTGGCGCCGGGCCGAGCACGCGCAAGCGCTCGCCATGCTCGACAACACCGTGGTCGCTTCAGAGCCTGTGACGCGCATGGCCGCCGAGCCTTACCCCGTGAATCCTTATCGCTGGCACGCGATCCTCGAGACCGCCGACTTCTACCAGACCGCCGAGATTAACACGCGCACCGCCTCCATCGAGAGCGACTCGCTTCGCAATGTGCTCTACAAGCCAGCCGATACGCCCGCGGTTGAGGCTGCCAAACGCACGTTCCTGGGCCAGGTTTATCTCGACTGGGGAACATGGGCCGTGGTGCGCGACGTGGGCCAGGAGCCGATTCCGGGTCCCGTGCCCGGCCTGAATCCTCCGCAACTCCCGCCCGGCCGCACCTGGACGACCATCGAATTCACCGACCTGCGCTTCAACTACGCCTTCATTGGAACGCTGAGCACCGCTGCGCGCGCGCCGCTCTCTGGCTGGGTCTACATTGTGGACGGCCGCGACGACGCCGGCGAGGCCATGAATGGCCGGGAACAGCGATAGAAACTTTGTTCCCGCGCAAAATTTTCTTCACCTTGTGGAACGGTTCGAGTTGACCACATGACCCGCGCACCGCAGAATAGATGCAGCCCCTGATTGAAGCTTTCCGATTCGCAGGGCCTTCGTTTCAAATCAGGATTTCTTGTAGCTCAATCGAATGAGGTGGTCATGGTTGCTTATCTGCTCGTGTTGATTGGTGTGCTCTCCCGCTATTTGGTTGCAGGCCACTTGCCGCTGCTGAACTTTACGGCCGTCACGGGCTCACTGATTTACTTCGGCGCGCGCCGGTCGTGGCGCGAGATGCTGGCGCCTCTCGGCATCTTCATGCTGAGCGACTTCTGCCTGACGACCTTCACCTATCACTATGCGTTCCGCTGGCAGAGCTACCTGATCACCTGGACTTGGTATTTGGCTGTGATGGTCCTCGGCTCCATCCTGCTCAAGAGCAAGACAACCTTCGCACGCGGCGCAGTCGCCGCCCTGCTTGGCCCAACGTCTTTCTGGATCGTCTCCGATTACAGTGTTTGGGCCAGCGGCTTCAACGGCTATCCGCACACGCTTGCCGGGCTCGTCAGCTGCTACGTGGCTGCGATCCCGTTTTACCGCAACGATCTCGCCGCAACGTCCATCGTGCTCGCGGTCGCGCTGGGTGCGCCCGCGCTGGTGAGGAAAATGCGCCAGCCGCTCTCGAGCGGCGCGCCGAAAGCAGCCTGATTCCAAAGGCACTTCGGTAACAATTCCGCACGTTCGCGTAATTGACACTTAAGTCTCCGTCAGCAGAGCCTTGTAAAGGTGCGCATCCCCTTGCGCATCGGAGGTCAACCGTGAACATGCGCATCGCGTCAGGCTTTGCTGCTTTCCTTTTCCTTGTTGCCTTGGTTCTCTCGCAGCCGATTGCGGCTCAGCAGGCCGGCAATGGCGCGAAGAATAACGGAACGCCGTCCGCAAACGGCAATCAGGGCACCAGCGGTCGCGTCGAAAAATTCAAGGTTAAGCAGGAATTTGGCCCGCAGTCTGTGTCACGCCGCGGCGACCGCACGGCCATCTCCACGCCGCCCGGTCAGGGCAGCGGCGTGAAGGGAAACAACAACGGATCAAGTAGTTCGACCGATAAGTTCAAGCAGGAGTTCGGCCCGCAGACCATCTCGCGACGCGGCGATCGCACGGCCATCGCCACGCCGCCCGATCAGGGCAGCGGCGAGCAGGGAAACAACAACGGATCAAGTAGTTCGACGGATAAGTTCAAGCAGGAGTTCGGCCCGCAGACCGTCTCGCGACGCGGCGATCGCATGAGGGTAGATGCACCGCAAAACGGAGGCGGCAGCAACAATGGCTCCGCCGGATCGGGCGGCACACCGCAGACGGGCACAGGCTCAAAGCCAAAATCGCCGCACTAGTTTTCCGCTGCGAACGATATGGCGATTTTCCCAGCCATCCCGCACAAGGCGCCGATCTCGTCTGCATTAGTCCTCAAGCAGCTTGCCGCCGCGCTTCCTGCGCATCCACCACAGCCAGAATCCCAGCACCGCTGCTGCGCCCGCCGCAAGCACCGTCACCAGGGCGTGCTTCTCCACCAGGTCCACGGCACCCGGCCCCAGCTTGAGAACAAGCAACGAGAGCGCAAGCCAGCGCAGCATCCTTCCCGCGAGAACCGCGAGCAGGAAATTCGCCACCCGCATCTCAAACACGCCGGAAGCAAACACGAACATCTTCCAGGGCGCCGGCGGAGGCATCATCGACGGGATCATCACGGCGAGGAACTCCTGCCGCTGGAAGCGATCACGCAGCCGTTCAAACCTTGCCCGGTCGATGCGCTTGAGCAGGAAGAGCTCGCCCCCTGCGCGCCCCAGCCCGTAGGGCAGCAAACCGCCGATCGCCGACCCCGCCGCGGCGATCAGGCAATACAGCCAGAAGTGCGGCTTGTCGTTCCACACATAGAGGGCAAGAATCGCGTCCATGGGCACGGGAATGCTGGAGGAATCGAGCACTGCCACCGCCCCCACTCCCCAAACTCCCCATTTCACCAGCGCAGGCAGGAGTACTAACTTCCAATCCGCCATCACGCGTGCAAAAAACTGCTTCAAGCCCTGTCCCCTTCCGGCCTTTGCTGCGTCAATTCAATAAGATCCATTGTACGTGGCACCAGATTGGGCAAGTCTTACACGAGGATGAGAAAATAGACAGGAAGGATTCGAAGATGGGGCTGGGGACGTTCGTGTGCCCCGAAACGCTCCTCACCATGGAATGCCCACCAGCGAAGCGCCAACCGAAGTGAACGAGCCCAAGGGATCCGCAGAGCCGAGCCCGCATACGGAACCCTCCGCGAAGGAGGTCCCCGTCCCCGGCGGATTTCTGGGACTGCCTCTGATTCCCGATCGCCCGCTCGACACCGAAGAGTCCGGTTCCCCTGTCGTGCGCGGCTCGCGCTGGCTGGATTACAACACGCACGAATTGCTGGAGATGATCGGCGAGCTCGAAGACGAGCGACGTTGGTCGCGGCTGCGCGAAGGCTTCTGGCTCGCGCTTCTCATCCACATCCTGTTTTTCTCCGCCATCACCTGGATTCCGCAATATGTCTTCAAAGTCCCCAAGGTCGTCGATCCGTTCGACGTGATCCAGCAGCGCAAGGATCTCGCGTACCTCGATCTGCCACCCGACGCGCTGCGCCAGGCGCAACCGAAGGTAACGCCTAAGCCGTTGCCGAAGGAACCGCTGATCGACAAAAAGACGCTCGAGGAGATGGAGAAGCAAGCGCCGCCTCCGCCGGCCGCCGATCAGCAGGTGCAGGCTCCGGAACAGCCCAAGCCGCAGGCGTCGCAGCCGGTTCCGCCCAACCCGCAGGCGCAGGTTGAGGCGCCGCGCCCGGCCGCTGTGCCTGCTAAACCCAATTTCGCCATGGGCTCGCAAAATCCTGCCGATCAGCTCAAGCAGGACATGCAAAACGCGATGCGCGGCCAAGGCAGCCAGCAGAATTACGGCAATGTGCCTTCAGGCGGGCTGTCAAGGCACCCCGGCGCGGGATCGGGGGGCGTGCAAGTGCTGTCGGACACGCAGGGCGTCGACTTCAGCTCCTGGCTGGCGCGATGGCACTACATCACCGAGCACACCTGGGACCCTCTCATCCCCGATGAAGTGAACCCGCCCATCCTCAAGTCAGGCGTGGTGGTGGTCCGATTCAAAGTTCTGCCCAATGGCCAGGTCACAGACATGCAGCTGGACGGCCGTTCCGGAGACACGGGGCTGGATCGCGCGGCCTGGGGCGCCATCACGGGATCAAATTATCCGTCGCTACCGCGGGAATTTCACGGCCCCTACCTTGAGCTCCGCGCTTACTTCCTCTACAACATGGAACCGCGCTAGCTGATCTTCGCCGCCACAGCGGCGCGGAGCGCTGAATTCCTTAGTGCGCCGGTTGAGAGGCTGTGTTCTCAGCGCGCAACTCCTCGACGGGCACCGCATTTTGCCCTTCGGAACCGTGCGGCCTATACCTTTGATCCAGGTAAATGCCGTTCCGCTCCACCAGCGCCTCGTACACCGGCGTCACAACCCTCCGGCCACAATGGTGATCGCCAGCAACCGCTGCTGCTCGTTGGGCATGTGGCGCCCGAGCCATGCGAAAAAACGCAAAAACAGCCCCTCAATGGCCGCCCAATACTTCAATGCAGGGGAAACCTCGCCGCGAAGAACATCGCACTTCAAGTAAAGGAGAGGCTTATGTCGTCTGCCTCCCAAACGGCAGCCTGATGCGCAGCACGCGTTCCCGCGCGCGTTCCTCGGTCAGATTCTGCGACCGTGCCAGCAGAAGGCCGTCGAGCGAGATCATGCCGACCAGCCGCCGGTCCGATTGTGGATCAAGAACCGGAAGACGGGTGAATCCCGACTCTGCCATGCGATGCACAACCACTCGAAGCGGTTCGTCGGCATATGCCACCACTGTATCCTTCACCGCAATGTCGGCCAGCCTCAAGGCCCCTGCCTTGCCGGGTGCTTGATCGAACAGCTCAAAGAGTTTGGTCCGCGTGAGCACTCCCAGCAAACCCCCAGCGCCATCGACCACCGGAAACAGGTGCTGGCCCCGGGGATGCTCCGGGCGGCGAACGAGGTCGCGCGCTTGGTCCACAGTTGCATCGCCGGGCAGCGCCACGACGTTCGTGCCCATCACTTCCTTCACAAACAGAATCTCGAATGGATCCAGCGAGTATTCGCGGCTCAGATGATATCCGCGGCGCGAAATTTTCTCGGTCAGGATGGAACGCTTGAGCGTAAGCACGGTGAAGAGATGGGCAAGAAAGCACGCCACCATCAGCGGCAGAAGCATGTTGATGTCGTGCGTCAATTCAAGGGCAAACACGATGCCCGTGAATGGCGAACGCATGGTGCCGCCCAGGATTGCCCCCATCCCCACCAGCGCCCAGAACCCGGCGCCAAAGTGAGGCAGGAACATGCCTTCGATCCCCCCCAGCGCGGCGCCCATCATCAACAACGGCGCTAGTACGCCGCCCGAAGTTCCCGAGCCCAGCGAGATCATCCAGATTGCCGACTTGACGAGAAGAACGCCCAAAAGAAACTTGAGCGCAACATCGCCCTGGATCAGCATGGCGATGGTGTCGTATCCAACGCCCAGCGCCTGCGGAAAGATCAAGCCCCCGATCCCCACGAACACGCCGCCGATCGCGGGCCACCACATCCAATGAATGGGAAGCTTCTTAAACAGGTCTTCCGCCGCGTAAACGCCCAAGGTCAACAGCGCCGAAAGCGCGCCTGCGGCAATTCCGGCAAACACGCAGCCGGCCAGTCCTGCGGGGCCGATGAACACAGGATGGCCGGACACCGGAAACAGCGGCCCCAAGCCGAGAATGTAACGGCGGACGGCACACGCCGTGGCGCTGGCCAGCGCCACAGGGATAGCGCTCCGCGGCTTCCATTCAAACAGCAACAACTCCACCGCGAGCATCACCGATGCCAGCGGCGCGGCAAATGTCGCCGACATTCCCGCTGCGGCTCCCGCCACCAGCAGCGTCCTGCGCTCCATGCTCGTCAAATGGAAGAACTGCGCGATCATCGAGCCGAATGCCCCGCCGGTCATGATGATCGGTCCCTCGGCGCCAAACGGCCCGCCCGATCCAATCGAAATGGCTGCCGATAGTGGTTTGAGGATGGCCAGGCGCGGGCGAACGCGGCTGCCATTCATCAGAATCGACTCAATGGCCTCTGGGATTCCGTGGCCGCGTATCTGTTCCGAGCCGTAACGCGCCATCAAACCCACGATGAGCGAACCAATGATTGGAACCGCGATCGAATAGATTCCCAGATGATTGCCGGCTGGGGAAACAAACGCCGTGCTGATTCGATGGTAGTAAAAGATGTTGGTAAACAATCCGATCAGGCGAATCAGGAACCACGCCACAAACGCTCCCAGAACGCCGATAAGTGTCGCCATCACCGAGATCGGGATCACCCGGACCGTCGTCGTAAAATCGCCAAGCTCCTCAAGTGTCGAGCCGCGGTGTTTTGCGGCGGCAGATTCAGTCATCGTGGTTCCCTTCCCTGCTCTTTTGAGGCGGCCAGAAGCTTCTTGAGCGAGTCGGAAAGGGCAACACCTTCAACCTGCAGTTGAGGCCAGATGGAAACGGTGAGCCTGCGCAGCCAATCCTCGCCGCGCGGCGTCAGGTGCAATAGAACCTCGCGCCGGTCCTCTTCCCCATGCTGTCGCGACACGGCTCCCTGTTTCTCCAGCCGGTCGATCAACTCCACTGTGCTGTGGTGGCGCAGGCACAGACGGTCCGAAATCGTTGTCACTGTCGGTCGTGCGCCTTTCGGCAATCCCCTGATGGCCAGCAGAAGCTGATGCTGCTGTGGTTCCATGCCATGCGAGCGCGCAGCCTCTTCGGTAAAGTGCAGAAACTGCCGGATCCGGAAGCGAAACTCGGCAAGCTTGCGGTAATCGGCTGCGGAGATCTCCCTTCGCCGCGCACTGGACTTGGCTGATCGATTCCCTTTGCTCATGTTCGATCCACTGCCTCAAATATATCGTATCACGACCTAACTTTCTCGCCCCTTCCGCAAAAACCGCAAACTGCGCTAGAATTCTGTTGTACCCATGCGCTGCCGTCTCAACATTGCCGGCTCGCCCGTCCTCAGGCGCTTCCGCCGCGGCCGCCCCGACCGTGGACGTTAACCCTTCGCGCTGAGTAATCTATTTCCGTCGAGAGTTTCGTCCGCGCGCGCCGTGCCTCGTTCTCCCCGACCAGCGGAAACTCATTGGCGGTTCGTCCGCACATCGGGTTTCGTGAAACCATCCGCCCCTCCCGCGGATAGAAAGGGATCTTCCGATGAACAGCTTCAATAGCCGCGCCGTGCTCACCTCCGGTGGCCGCTCCTACACCATTTACCGTCTCCCGGCGCTCGCCGCGCGCGGCTTCAACCTCGCGCGCCTTCCCTTCAGCCTCAAGATTCTGCTCGAGAATCTGCTCCGCCGCGAGGACGGCATCAATGTCACCGCCGCCGACATCGAGTTCCTCGCCAAGTGGGACGCAAAGGCCGAGCCCAGCCGCGAGATTGCCTACATGCCTGCGCGTGTCCTGATGCAGGACTTCACCGGCGTTCCTGCCGTGGTCGATCTTGCCGCCATGCGCGACGCGATCAAGACACTCGGCGGCGATCCCCAGCGCGTCAATCCCCTGGCCCCCGCCGAACTCGTCATCGACCACTCCGTGCAGGTGGACGAGTACGGCACGCCTGCAGCATATGGGGCCAACTCGCTGCTCGAGTTCCAGCGCAATCGCGAACGCTACGCCTTTTTGAAGTGGGGCCAATCCGCGTTCCGCAACTTCTCGGCTGTTCCGCCGGGCATGGGCATCTGCCACCAGGTCAATCTTGAATATCTCGCTCGCGTTGTCTTCACGGCGGAGGTTGACGGCCAGCTCTCCGCTTATCCCGATACGCTGGTCGGCACCGACTCGCACACCACGATGATCAACGGCCTCGGTGTGCTGGGCTGGGGCGTGGGTGGAATCGAGGCCGAGGCCGCGATGCTCGGCCAGCCTGTCTCGATGCTTATCCCGCTGGTCGTCGGCTACAAACTCACGGGCAAGCTGCGCGAGGGCGCGACAGCCACCGATCTCGTCCTCACCGTCACGCAAGCGTTGCGCAAGCTCGGCGTTGTCGGTAAGTTCGTCGAGTTTTATGGACCTGGAATAACGGAGCTCCCGCTCGCCGACCGCGCCACACTCGGTAACATGGCCCCTGAGTACGGCGCCACATGCGGGATCTTCCCCGTTGACGCCGAAACGCTGCGCTACCTGCGCCTCACCGGCCGCAGCGAAGAACAAATCGCGCTGGTCGAGGCCTACTACAAAGAGCAAGGACTCTTCCACGCTGCCGGTGCGCCCGAAGCGGACTACTCGCAAACCATCGAGTTGAATCTCGGCGACGTGGAGCCCAGTGTTGCCGGACCGAAGCGCCCGCAGGATCGCGTGCTGCTGAAGGACGCGGCCGCGAGTTTCGCGCAGCAACTGCCTTCGCTGCTCGCGCCCACGGCGAAGCCGCTTGGCACGCGCACCGCAGTTACATGGCAACGCACAACGCTCGCCGACACTGTAATCGCCGCCGAAGAAAATGAAGGCTCCGCAACTTCGTCCGCGCCTGCCGGAACTCCGCTTCACGTCACGACTACTGTGAAGGAGCGCTTCAACGTCGATCCCGACCAATATCTCGATCATGGATCGGTCGTCATCGCCGCCATCACCAGTTGCACCAACACGTCGAACCCCTCGGTAATGATCGCCGCCGGCCTGCTCGCAAAGAAAGCCGTCGAAAAAGGCCTTACGGTTCCGCCGTGGGTGAAGACGTCGCTCGCACCCGGCTCGCGCGTGGTCACTGACTACTACCAGAAGTCCGGCCTGCTGCCGTATCTCGAAAAGCTGCGCTTCAATGTTGTCGGCTACGGCTGCACCACCTGCATCGGCAACTCCGGGCCTCTGCCTCCCGATGTTTCGAAATCGATCGACGAGCACGGCCTCGTCGCGGTTAGTGTGCTCAGCGGCAATCGCAACTTCGAAGGCAGGGTCAACGTTGACGTCCGGGCAAATTATCTGATGTCCCCGCCGCTCGTCGTTGCCTACGCGCTCGCCGGCCGCATCGGCCACAACTTTGACGCCGATCCGCTGGGCAACGACCAGGCCGGAAAGCCTGTCTACCTGCGCGACATCTGGCCGGCGCAAAAAGAAGTCTCCGACACCATCGAGCGTGCCGTCTCCAGCGAAGGCTTCCGCAAGGAGTACGCTACGGTCACCAAAGGCGACGCAAGCTGGCAGGGCCTCAGCTTCCCCACCGGCGACGTCTACCAGTGGGAGCCCGACTCAACGTACATCCGCAGGGCGCCGTACTTCGATGGAATGACGATGAAGCCGGCGCCCGTCGAAAACATCGCCGGCGCGCGCGTGCTGGCTGTTCTCGGCGACTCGGTGACCACCGATCACATTTCGCCTGCCGGATCGATCAAAGCAAACGGCCCTGCCGGGAAATATCTCGCCGAGCACGGCGTGAAATCCGCCGACTTCAACTCTTATGGTTCGCGCCGCGGCAATCACGAAGTGATGGTGCGCGGCACCTTCGCCAACGTGCGCCTGCGCAACAGGCTCGCGCCCGGCACGGAGGGCGGCGTTACCCGTCTGCTGCCCGAAGGCGAACCGATGTCCATCTTCGACGCGAGCGTAAAGTATGCCGAACGAGGCACGCCGCTCATCATTCTCGCCGGCAAGGAATACGGCTCAGGCTCATCGCGCGACTGGGCCGCAAAGGGTCCCAAGCTCCTTGGCGTGCGCGCGGTCATCGCAGAAAGCTTCGAGCGCATTCATCGGTCAAATCTGGTGGGGATGGGCATTCTTCCGTTGCAATTCGAAGCAGGCCAGAACGCCGAATCGCTCGGCCTCACCGGCGAAGAGGTCTACGACTTCCCTGCTCTCACGGCGCTCTTGAAAGACCGCTTCGCCAGCGGCCGCACTCTCCGCGTCAAAGCCAACGCGCCCGACGACAAGGTGAAGGAATTCGTCACCATCGTCCGCATCGACACGCCGCAGGAGATCGAGTACTACGAGCATGGCGGCATCCTGCAGTATGTCCTGCGCCAGTTAGCGGCGCGCTGATTGTGGTGCAGGTGGATCAGATTCTGCAGCGCGGCGGCTGCTCCGACGATGGCCAAAGCGGAACCTACGAGTGCCCGTCGGGCATGATGGGGCTGTGCCAGCTCTACGTGAAGAACAAGGAAGTCGTTTCCTGCAAGCAAAAAGTGAGCGACGCAATTCTAAGGGGCTCCGATTCGGGAGCCCCCTGGTCCCATTGCAATATCCGCAGCGAAGCGCCGGCAATCGCGCCCAAAAAACGGACTTTACGCCGCGCTCACTGCCGCGCTCGCATTTCGTAGCCCCTTTACATCGCGCATGGGCGGCTGGCCGAAGAAGCGGCTGTACTCCCGGCTGAACTGGCTTACGCTCTCGTAGCCGACGTCGTAAGCGGCGCTCGTGGCGTCAAGCCCGTCCATCAACATGCGTTGCCGTGCTGTCTGCAGCCGCAGTTGCTTCTGGTATTGCAGCGGGCTCATGGCGGTCAAGGCGCGGAATTGATGATGAAGCGTCGACACACCCATCCGGGCAACACCGGCGAGTTCTTCCACACGCAACGGCTTGGCGTAATTGGCGCGGAGCCAGGAGATCGCTCTCGCCGTGCGATGGCTGAGATCGCCAGCCGTGGCAATGGCGCGAAGGCGTTCCGCCTGCGGCGTCTGAAGGATACGGTAAACAATCTCGCGCTGAGCGAGTTGACTCAGAAACGGTATATCTTCGGGAGTTCCGAGAAGCTCGATGAGATGGAGGCACGCGTCGAGCAATCCAACGGTCGTCTCGCCGACTGCCATTCCACGCCGGTGCGGGGAGGACTCCGGCAGCGCCAGGTCTTCGCGGCTCAGGACTTCGCGCACGATCGGCATGTCGAGCTTGAGCAGCATGGAGATCATCGGTACTTTCTCTGAAGCTTCGATAATCTGACTTTGCACGGGTACATCGATCGACGTCAGGAGGAAGGATGAGCCGTCGCAGAGGTACTCCGTTCCTCCGAGATTGATGCGCTTTCGTCCCTGCACAAAAACCGCGAGGCTGGGTTCGTAGGTGGCCCACATGCAGGCCGAGGGAGCCGCTCGATGAGAGAGCGCAAGACCGGGGATTGCGGTTGAATGTGTTCCTGCCGTTTGCGTGAGGGCTTCGATTCTGCGCGCCAGTTCCCGGCGCTTCTCAATCACCGCAGCCTTTTGCTCGCCGGGTTTCTTCGCTTGTTTCGCCATACTGCTTTGCCATCCTCTTTTTCAGCGTACCGCCAAATGCGCGACGTGTGCACAAAATCCTAAAGATAGGCAGAATTAGGCAAAGAATCGGCAGGATCGGGAAAGCGCCGGATGGGACCTTCCGTTAGCTTCAAAGGTGAGGGGCTGCGATGGCAGCTTCGACAAACGGAGTGACAATGCAAAAACGCAGATTAGGAAAAAGCAATCTTGAAGTTTCGGCAATCGGCCTGGGCTGCATGGGAATGACGTTCAGCTATGCCCCGTTCCCTGAAAAGAAGGATTCGATCACTCTTCTCCGCGCCGCCGTCGATCGCGGCGTCACCTTCTTCGACACCGCAGAGGTCTACGGCCCGTTCAACAATGAAGAACTGGTCGGCGAGGCACTCGCACCCGTCCGCGAAAAGGTCGTCATCGCCACCAAGTTCGCGTTCAACTTTGATGAGAACGGCGCGCAGACTGGCTTGAACAGCAAGCCCGAGCACATCAAGCAGGCCGTGGAAGGCTCGCTCAAGCGCCTCAGGACCGGCTACATCGATCTCTACTATCAACATCGCGTCGACCCCGACGTACCCATTGAAGATGTTGCCGGAGCGGTGAAAGACCTGATCCAGCAGGGCAAAGTCAGGCATTTCGGCATGTCGGAAGCCGGCGCAAAAACGATTCGCCGCGCTCACGCCGTGCAGCCTGTCACGGCGCTGCAGAGCGAATACTCGCTTTGGTGGCGCGAACCGGAGAAAGAGATCATCCCGACACTTGAGGAGTTGGGTATCGGGTTTGTTCCTTTCAGCCCTCTTGGCAAAGGATTCCTGACGGGCACAATCAGCGAGAGTACAAAATTTAACAGCAAAGACTTTCGCAATGTTGTTCCCCGCTTTGACGCAGAGAACCGGAAAGCAAATGTAGCGCTTGTTGACGCGCTCGGCGCAATCGCGGCAAAGAAAAATGTAACCCGCGCGCAAATCGCGCTGGCATGGCTGCTGGCGCAAAGGCCCTGGATCGTACCCATTCCGGGAACAACAAAGCTGCATCGGTTGGAGGAAAACATCGCCGCCGCCCAGGTTGAACTAAGCCCCGCCGACCTGCGCGAGATCGAGAGCGCGGTCGCAACGGTCGAAGTTCAGGGCGCGCGGTACCCGGCTCATCTCCAGGCGCAGGTCGGCCGCTGAGCGGTGGCGCTCGGCCATGGCTTTGAAAAAGGAACCGGCCTGGAATTTGAAGGAGGAGCAGCATGCGCATCGGCATCCTTGGTTCGGGATTGATGGGCGCCAAGCTGGGAACGATTTTCGCGCGGGCCGGGCACGAGGTGGTGTTCAGCTATGCGCGCAGCCGGCAGAAGCTCACGCGGCTTGCGCGCGAGGCCGGGGCCAACGCGAAAGCGGGCACGCCTCGAGAAGCCGCCGAAAGCGCGGACGCCGTATTGCTCGCCGTGCATTGGTCGCGAGTCGATGACGTTCTGAAGCAGGCGGGCGACCTCTCGGGCAAAGTCATCGTCACATGCTCCCTGCCGATGAACGAGGACAACACTGCTTTGATTGTTGCCCACACGTCCTCCGGCGCGGAGATGCTTGCCCGGAAGCTCCGCCGATCGCACGTGGTATCGGCGTTCAACACCGTTCCCAGCGAGGTCTTGTTCGGCGTTTTCGAGAATCGGAAGAAGTCCCGAAGGCCCAGCCTGGTTTACTGCGGCGACAATGTGAAGGCCAAAAACACGGGTGCCAAGCTGATCCGCGACACGGGCTTCGACCCGATCGATGCCGGGCCACTCAGCATCGCGCGCTACACCGAGCCGTTTGCGCTCCTCGTTGCCGAGCTTGCCTACGGAGGAGATGGCGGTCCGGAACTCGCTTACCGGTTCGAGCACTTCGCCTAGCGGTTATCCTATTTGCGTCGCGAAATTCTGGATCAAAACCAACGCCGGCTCCAAAAGGACGCAGGAGACAAAACATGGAGATCAAACGCAGCGGTTCACAGCCATCAGGCAAAGGCCCGGAAGATTGGTTCACCGGCACGGTTCGCATTGACCCGATTATTGCCGCGCCCGATCCGGCGCGCGTGCAAAGCGCCAGTGTCACCTTTGAGCCTGGCGCGCGCACGGCGTGGCACACGCATCCTCTCGGCCAGACATTGATCGTCACTTCCGGTTGCGGCCGCGTGCAAAGATGGGGCGGACCCATCGAAGAGATCCGGCCCGGCGACGTGATCTGGATCGCGCCCGGCGAAAAACACTGGCACGGCGCCGCGCCAGCGACAGCCATGACGCACATCGCGATCCAGGAAAGACTCGACGGCAAGGCCGTGGACTGGATGGAGCACGTCAGCGACGAGCAGTACGGTAAGTGATTCCTGGGGGAGTTGAAGTCTGGGGAGGGTCACTCATTTCGGACTACCGGCGATGGCTCACTGCTGCTTTTCCAGCACCTCGTCCAGCAGCATGCGCAGACCGGCGGCTCGCTTGTGGCCCAGTTGCAGATCGGCCGAAGTTGCCTGCGAGAGCTCATCGGCTAGGTTGAGCGCAGCCAGCACGGCCACGCGGAGGGAATCCGCCGTCCTACCGTGCGCGGCCACGGCCCGCATCTTGGCGTCGACCACGGCGGCCAGTTCCCGGATGTGCTCCGGATCGTGCCCGGAAAGATGGTAGAGCTGATCGTATATCTCGACCGTCACGTAGTCGCCCGGCTTGGCGCGCGGTTGTTCCGGCATTCCTGCCTCACAGTTCGAGCGTGTCGAGCTGCGTAAGCAGCCGCTCCACGCGTTGCTTCACCTGATCGCGCTCTGCATTCAGCGCGCCCACGTCGATTTTGAGCTGCTCTATCACCGAAGACTGCGACTTCAGTTGCGCCTCGGCAAGTGCGGCACGGGTTTCAAAGTCTGCCTGGCGAGCCACGGACTGCGCGACCCTCGCTTCAAGCTCCGTCCGGCGCGTTTCGGCCTGCGTGGCACGCGTTTCGAGCTCCGCTGCGCGAGCCTCGGCCGCCGTGCGCGCATCCCGCTCCCGCTTGACCACATCTACGGCGCGACGCACACGCTCTTCAAGCGCCGCAAAATCATCGACGCTCACGGCCAGAGCGCCGGTTTCCTCGTGCATCGCCTGTTTGAGTTCCTCGCTTTGAGTTTCCACAGGCTCCTCCAAATCCCACAATGACTCCAGTACCTATACCCCAAAGATAGGCCCCGTGTCGTTCGAGTATATATCTCGCCCCCGGCAGAGATCTGCTCAGGCCCGCAGGCGCGCCCCCACCTTTGCCACGGCTTCGACCACACGTGACTGAAAATTCTGAAGTTCCTCCTCGCGGAGGGTACGGTCAGGCGCCTGAAAAGTGGCGCCCAGCAGCAGCGCATACTCGCCCTTGCCCAGCCGCGGGTCGCGGAACACTTCGCGCACGCGCCACTCCACAAGCTCGGGAATTCGCAACTCCGTCAGCGCGCGGTCGATGGTTTCCCAGGCAACGCTGTCGTTCAACACAAGGGAGAAATCGCGTCGCACGGTCTGATAGCGCGAGATATCCCGAGCCACTGGCCTGCGCAACGGCATCTTGTAAAGCCGGTCAAGATAGAGCTCGCCGATCAGCACCGCGTCCTTGATTTTGCGCGCAGCGGCCTCGCGCGGATGCAATTGCCCTAGCCAGCCGACCGTCACTCCGTCAGCCACGGCCCGCGCGGCGCGATAGGGATGCAACCACTCGGGTGTCAAACCGGCTTCGACTGGAAAGCGATCGAAGTACATGCCGCGCATTTCAAAGCGCTCGAGAACCTGCTCCACGATACCCTTCACGTCGTGAAATTCGATCGCACGCCCTGCGTGCAGCGCGCTATCCACCGGGAGGCTGCCGACTGCGCCGAACGCCAGTGCCGGATGCTCGTCGACTTTGTCCGCCGTTCCGCCGAACACCGTTCCCATCTCGAAGAGCCTGACGTCGCTGACGTCGCGGTTCAGGTTGCCCGCAATCATCGCCAGCATGCCGGGCACGAGCGACGGCCGAAGCACGCCTGCTTCCTCGCTGAGCGGATTGCCGAGCGGCACCACCAGGCCAGGCTGCGGCGCAGTCAGCGCGCCCTCGGCCGCCAAGCAAAATGTGCTTCCGATGGCTTCGTTGAAGCCCGCGGCAAGCAGCGTGCCGCGCACGGCCGCTTCTTTCTCAGCCCATGGCAAAACTTGCACGCCCTCGCCGAAGGCGGGCAGCGTGTTGGCGAAGCGGTTGTAGCCGTAGACGCGCGCGACCTCTTCGATCAGATCGATCTCGCGCTCGAGGTCGAGCCGCCAGCTGGGCAAGGTGACCTGCCACGACTCTTCTGCAAAGGTCTGCCGCACCGCAGGCGCCGCGAGGCCACAACCGAGCGACGTAAGAATTCCTTCGACCGTCGCCGCCGTAATTCCCGCTTCGTCTTCTGTTGCGCCCAGAATTCGCCAGGCCTCGCTCAATTTGAATTCGATGGGCTTGCGGCGCGCGGTTCGTTCGGCGATTGCGGGAACCTGCGCGTCCACGAGCTCGCCTTCGACCGATCCGCCATTTGCCAGAAGAATCGCGCTTACAAGGGCCGAGGCCACCGGCGCTGCATTGAAGTCCGCTCCGCGCTCGAAGCGGTGGCTCGCGTCGGTGTGCAGCCCATGGCGGCGGGCGGTTTGGCGAACAACCATGGGATCGAACCACGCCGCTTCGACGAGCACATTCTTCGTCTGAGGAGTGATCATCGTGTCCCACCCGCCCATCACTCCGGCCAGCCCGAGCGCCTTTTTGTGGTCGGCGACGACAAGATCCTCCGCGTCGAGTGTGCGCTCAACGCCGTCGAGCGTTTTGAGCCGCTCGCCTTTGCGCGCGCGCCGCACGATGATTCCGCCCTCGAGCTTGTCGAGGTCGAAGACGTGCGTGGGTTGGCCCATGGCCAGCCATGCAAAGTTCGTCGCGTCGACGGCATTCGAGATCATCTTCTGTTCGAGCAGGCCAAAGTAGGTCGCGACTTCGGCGCCCAGGAACCAATCGCGTGAATCGCCGATGGTCAAGCCGCGCAGCACGCGTGCAGTGAAGCGGCCGCAGGCATCTTGCGCCTCGATTTGCACCGGGAAGGGCTTGGCCGCCGGTTGCGGCTTCGGAAGCACGAAGTTCAGTTCGGGCAGCTTCAGGCCGTAGATCGTCGCTGCCTCGCGAGCGATGCCGTAGTGGTTCATCGCGTCCACGCGGTTGGTGGTGATATCCATCTCGTAGAGCGATCCATTGCCCTCGCCGAGCGAGTAGTTGCCTTCGACGGCGATACCGCGCTTGGTCAGGTCCTCGGCGAGCTGCCGATCGTCGACGGCGAGACCCGGAAGATATGCGCGAAGCCATTTTGTGAGTATCTTCATGCAAACTGCCCCAGAAAGCGCATGTCACCCGCAAACAAGCTGCCAATCTCGCTGATGCCGTACTTCATCATCGCAATGCGCTCAACTCCCATACCGAAGGCGAAGCCTGAAATCGTCTTTGCATCGTAGGCCGGCTGCTTTTCCGCAGCGAACGCAAACACCGCGGGGTCAACCATGCCGCAGCCGAGCAGTTCGGTCCAGCCGGAGTCCTTGCATTTGCGGCAGCCCTTGCCGCCGCAGAAGATGCAGCTTATCGAAACATCGGCGCTGGGCTCAGTGAACGGGAAAAACGACGGGAAGAAACGCGTCTTGACCGCTGAGCCGAAGAGCGCTTTCATGGCGTGGTCGAGCGTGCCCTTCAGGTCGCTGAAAGTGATGTTGGTATCGACGCAGAGCCCCTCGACTTGATGGAAGATGGGCGAGTGGGTGGCGTCGGCTGCGTCGTTGCGATGCACCTTGCCGGGAATGACAATGCGTACCGGCGGCGGCTGCTGCTCCATCGTCCGCATCTGCACCGGCGACGTGTGCGTGCGCAGCAGCAGGCGGTCGCGCAACGGTTTGCGCTCCTGGTTGGCGACGACCAATGTGTCCTGCGTGTCGCGCGCGGGATGGCCGGGCGGAAAATTCATGCTCTCGAAGTTGTAGAAGTCGGTCTCGACCTCAGGCCCCACGCCGACGGAGTAGCCCAGCGCAGCAAACACGGCGACAATTTCGTTCATGGTGCGCGTGATGGGATGCTCGGCGCCGGTGAGGCAGCGCGAACCGGGCAGAGTGATGTCGATGGCTTCGGATTTGAGCGCCGCATTGCTGGGTCCGCCGCCGAGCGCCGCGTCCAGCAGGCCTTCGACGGCCGCCTTGAGTGCATTGAAGCGCACTCCCAGCGCCTTTTTCGCATCGGGCGGTGCAGCCTTGAGCCAGCGCCCGGAGACTTCGTTGAGCCGGCCCTGCTTGCGCCCAAGCCATTCGAGTCGAAACGCCTCGACCGCGGCTTCGCCATCGAGCCGGGCGGCAGCAGCGCGCGCCTGCAATTCCAGCGCGGCAAACGCCTTGTCGAGTGCGGCTTCGTCGAAGGCCGTCAGATTGGGTATTTGTTCGTTCGCCATGGGTTAAGAGCAGGATAAACCACTACGTGGGGCAGACGCGTGCGCTTGCGCGCCCGCCCTGGAGCATCGCCCTTGCCAAATTTGCGCCACAGGTCCGCGGCTGAAGGGAGGGACTATCCCGGCAAACGCGCCACGGCCCGGAGTCCTCTCGAACTCCGGGCCGCATTTTTCCGCCAGTCGTATTTTGTTATGCGGCTTTCTTGCCCTTCGCCGCCTTCGCCTGCTCAACGAGTTTGGTGAATCCCGCCGCGTCGTGCACAGCGATATCCGCCAGAACTTTACGGTCGAGTTCGATGCCTGCTATCTTCAGTCCGCTGATGAACTGCGAGTAGCTGGTCCCGTTCAGCTTGCAGGCGGCGGCGATGCGCACGATCCAGAGCGAGCGGAATTGGCGCTTCTTGAGGCGCCGGCCCTTGTAGGCAAACTTCAGGCCGCGCTCGACGGCTTCCTGAGCTGCCTGGTAAAGCTTCGATTTGGTAAGGAAGTATCCGCTCGCTCGTTTCAGGATCTTCTTGCGGCGGTCACTCCGCTTGGTGCCACGTTTTACGCGGGGCATGGTTGTCTCTCCTTTTTGCGTTTCTGTTACGCGGCTGGAGGCAGGAGGCGGTCACATCAGAGTGCGACAGCTCGGAACCTTTTCACTCGCTCGTTCAAGCCTGATCTCTCGCCGTCTCCGGCGGGGGCGCTGCAACGCATTCGCAGGCCCGGTTGCGCTCTCGGAGCACAACAATTAGGCGTATGGAATCATGCGCGCGACCTTCGCGTAATCGCCGTCGGAAACCAGCAGGGTTCTGCCCAGTTTCCGCTTCGTCTTCGGCGCCTTCGACGTGAGAATGTGCCGCGTCTTCGTCTGGCCCCGCTTGATCTTTCCGGTGCCAGTCTTGCTGAAGCGCTTTTTCGCGCCCGTATGGGTCTTCAACTTAGGCATTTTCTTCTCGGTTTTGCTCGATTTCGGAAAGCGGATCGCTCGCCGAGGGCCGTTGGACAGGAACTTCCGTGCCTCTTGACGCCTTAATAAGTATAACGTAAGGCCGCTTTTAACGCGAGGAGTGACCTCCCTGCGAGCAAGGGTCTAGAATTGCTTGTGCGCAAGGTGCTCGGGAGGCTGCGATGCGGAGAACTGGTCTGAGAGTCGGTATTTGGGTACTCGCGGGAGCGATCGTGACCTGCTTTTGGGTCCTGTTCGCACTGATTGCCGGTCCGGGCCATTTTGATGGGCATTGGACAGTTGTCGCAATCACTATCCCAGCTTCTCTGCTCTGGCCGACGAGACCGGTCAGCTGGCACACGGTCATGTTCCTCAACGCTGCGATCTACGGTCTGATTGGTCTTGCGGTTGAGCCTTTGATTCGACTCCGTCGCCCATTGCTGGCCAAACCGCGCCCCGCCAGCTTCCACCAGTCCTCGTAAGGCGCCCTACTCCGACGGGTCCTCCGCCGTAAACGACGAGCAGCAGGGCTTCTCGGTAGCGTGAAAGTTCATGACTTCGATGCGAATGCCGTCCGGATCGTACATATTGAACTGGTATTTGCCATCGAGGCCGATCTTGGGCGCCTGGTCGTGGCGGCCGGAGAGGCGGTTTCCGTCGACAAGAACCTTGTAGGCGTCGGGGACTGAAGGCACTCCAATCGATACGTGGTCGAGAACGCCGAGGGTCTGCTGCGACATGTCGGCCGGGATGCCTTTGCCCGGACCGGCGGCCAGCATGTATTCAAGCCAATCGTGCGCGTCAGGAACCTGTTGGCTGACCCACTCAACTTTTCCGTCGCGCCCGCCCCACCAGTAGGGACGGAAGCCGAGAAGATCGCGGTAGAACGCATCTTCAGCGGCGCGGTCGTGAACGAGCAGGCCGACGTGAATGATGTGATGGCTGAATAGATTCGGCCCGTCGACAGGCTCGGGTTTCGCCGGGGGCTGGACAAATTGAATCTTATTGCCCTCGGGATCGAGGACATCGAACCAGCGACTTCCGTCGGGTCCGCGCTCGACGTGCGCGGGCACCTTCCATCCTTTGGCGGCGAGGTATTTACGCAGGCCGTCGGCGTTTTCAGTGTTGAAAGCGGCGTGATCGGTCCGGTTGATTCCCTGCCCTTTGGGCAGCGGCAACACCTCAATATATTGCGTGGAGTTGATGAGGTAACGGACGCCTTTCGAGTTCTCGGGATCGTGCTGCTTCACCGCGCCAACCGTCACGGTGTAGAAGTGCTCGGTCGCAGCAGCGTCGGACGTGTAGACGGCAAGGTGCGAGATGCCGGTGATCCTGGGCCGCTCGGGCACGGATTGTGCCACAGCGGCCGTTGCGAGCGTAGCCCCGGCAAAAAGAACGAACGTTAGTCTGATTTGCATCGAGTTTCCCTCACGAATTTCTAAGCCAGATAACCATAAATCGATTCTGCCCGTCGCGCAATCAGGATCGAAACGGCAGGCTTAACCCGCCGCGGTGGACGGACCGGAGCGCTCAGGGCGCACGTGTGACAAGCAAGCCTGACCGAAACCCGTTAGTGGAGGTGGCTCACGGTCCATTCTTCGTCGACAACAACATTCTTCAGTCGAAGACGTCGCGGCGCGTGGTATCGCGGGATGAACGCGTATGTGCACACCCTGTTGTGCGGAGACGTGGCGCTGAATCCATACGATGGACGCCAGAGCTGCTCTAGAAAGCGCTTTCTCTGGCGAAGCGGCAGATCGCAGAAACCTACCCCATTGAACTGCGCAAATTACCACCCTGAAACATTCAGAAGATTCTTTGAGACACAGATATGAAAACGTTTCGAAATACCCCTTGACAGCCCTTCAGGGCACTTGTAACCATGTTGAGCGAAATCTCTGTGGTCTGACCACGCTCTCAGACCGCGAGTCGTCGAACTATCGGAAGTCAAGCGATTTTGAGGTCAACCTCGGAACACAGCAGGAAACTTGAGGAGGCAACAATGCAGCGATTTACCACCCTACTATCTTCACGTCCGAATTTGCGTGCGCTCCAGCGCTGCGCGCGCTTCACCTGCTTGCTTGGCCTAGCCGCTTTTGCAACGGCGCCTTGCGTCACACGGGCGCAAATTGCCGGCACTGCCAACATCCAGGGTACGGTCGCCGATTCATCCGGTGCTGTCGTGGCCAATGCCAACGTGGCGCTGGTGGATGAAGCAACGCAGGTAAGGCGCACCACCGTGAGCAGCGGCGGCGGAGTTTATCTCTTTCCCAGCGTTCCCGTCGGCACCTACGATTTGACGGTTGCGGCGCCCGGGTTCAAGACCTACGCGCAGAGGGGGATCGTACTCGAGGTCGGTAGCAGTATTGCCATCAATCCGGTCCTCGCCGTCGGGGCAGCTTCGCAAAGTGTCGAGGTGCAGGCCGAAGGTCTCGCACTGCAGACAGAAGACGCCACATTCAAACAGACCATCGACGCGAACGAAGTGAGCGAAATGCCGCTGAACGGCCGCCACATGACCGATTTGATCACGGCATCGGGCGGTTCGAGTCCGGCGCCGGCCGGCGATTTTACGGGCACCAAATACTCGTACGCGACCATTTCGGTCTCCATTGCCGGTGGCGGAGGCAACACGACGCTGTGGCGGCTGGACGGCGGCGACAACCAGGACTACATGGCCAACGGCAACCTGCCGTATCCGTTCCCGGATGCGGTGAGCGAGTTCAGCGTGGAATCGACCGACCTGGGCGCGCAGGATGGCGGGCACGTGGGCGGCATGGTCAACGTCGTGACGAAATCGGGAACAAATAAGTACCACGGCGAAGCCTTCGAGTTCATCCGCAACAACTACATCGATGCGACAAACTTCTTCTCCTCGACCCCCGACACGCTGCACCAGAACCAGTACGGCGGCGTGTTTGGCGGGCCAGTCATTCGCAACAAGCTGTTTGCCTTTGCGGGCTACCAGCGCACGCAGGCCAAGCAATCACAATCGACCACGCAGGCCACGGTGCCCACGGCGGCCAATCTTGCGGGGGACTATTCCACCACCGACGGCGTGCCCGGCGTGAGCGGAAGTAATCCCTGCAACTCATCGCACGCTCCGATTCCGCTCGTCGATCCGCTGACCGGAGCGGCGCTGCCCGGAAACAAGTACGCGACGCAGCCGACATATAGCGCACCCTCGCTGAAGCTGCAGACCTATCTGCCTAAGATCAACTCAGCTCTAGATCCGAGCAACTGCGGGTTCGTTTTCTACGCCATCCCGTACCAGCTCACAGACAACCAATTCGTGACGCGGGTTGATTGGGCGATCAGCCCGAAGAACAACCTGTTCGGCCGCTACATGGTTGATGGCTACCAGTTCCCGGCGTACTTTTCTCCGACCAATATCCTCATCACGACGCAGTCTGGCAATATTCAGCGCGTGCAAAACTTCACGCTGGGCGACGCGTACACGATCAATTCGAACATCGTAAACTCGGCGCACATCACCGTTCTTCGGCGCGTGAACAACCGCGGTTATGCGCCCAACGACATTAACGCGGCCACGCTGGGAGTGAATGTCTACCAAGTGGAGCCGAATGGCTTGCAGTTGACGGAAGGCAAGTTCTCGATCGGCGGCGGCACCAACTCGGTGGCACACTTCAACGACAACACAGCGGCCCTTGACGACGACGTGACCTGGGTGCGCGGCAAGCACCAGATTGGATTCGGCGGTGAGTGGGTGCAGAACCAGCTCAACATCGGGAATGCCTACGAAGGCAATGGCATCTTTACGTTCAACGGCGAATACAGCGGCAGCGGACCCAACGGCGGCAGCACCATCGGCGACCAGACGCTGGACTTCCTGATGGGCACGTTAGGCAGTTCATCGCCATTCCAGCAGAGCAAGCAGCAGCAGAACGCGCTGCGCGGTCCGATCCCAAGTCTCTACGTTCAGGACACGTATCACGCTACTCATCAGCTCACGATCGTCGCTGGGCTGCGCTACGGACCCAACGTCATGCCGCACGATTACTTCAATCGCGGCGTGGAGTTCAACCAGGCGAACTTCCTGGCCAACGTGATCAGCACAGTGTATCCGAACGCTCCGGCTGGGGCGCTGTACTACGGCGACAAAGGCGTTACCAAGCAGTTCACAAAGAACTCGTGGATGCAGTTCTCGCCGAACTTCGGCGTATCGTTTGACCCGTGGGGTAACGGCAAGACGGTGTTCCGCGCCGGCAGTGCGCTGATGTTCGACAACCCGAATTTCTTCACCAGCCAGCGCAACCAGCAGAACCCGCCGTTCGCAACAGCCGTCACCAACACGCAAACATCGTCGTCGCCACCGATTCCGTTCGCCGCACCATGGTCGGTGGGCACGTTTACCACCAGCCCATTCCCACAACCGCAGATTCCCACTCCAGCGCAGGCGCTTTTCTTCGCTCAGTCGCAGTTCATCGTGATGCCGGCGCAGTTCAAGGCGGCCTACACAATCCAGTGGACGTTGAGCGTTCAGCATCAGTTCCCCCACGACTGGCAGGCACAGGTGGATTACATCGGCAACACCACCCGCCACGATCCCATCAGCTACACGTTCGATCCGGCAGTCTATATTCCCGGCGTATGGGGCGCAGGCGGCACGGGTTGCACGGGCATTGTGACGACGGGCCCGGCGAAGGTGACTCCCGGAGCCACCGGAACGCCTTGCTCGACGACCAAGAATCAGACATCGCGCTTCCTGCTGACCACACAGAATCCGGCGCAAGGCAACCAGTATCTGGGCGGCGGCGCGGGCTCGAACATCGTGGGCGACGAAGGCACTGCTAATTACAACGGCCTGGTTGCGTCGATCCAGCACCGGTTGTCGAGCACCTTTAGCTTATTGGGCAACTGGACATGGTCGAAGTGCCTGAACGAAGAAGACGCGCAGGGTGACCTTGCCAACGAGGTCACCGAGAACCCCAACAACCCGCGAATGGATTACGGCCCGTGCGGCTCCGATTTCCGGCATATCGAAAACATCTCGCTGGTGGCGAGAAGCAAGTTTTCGTGGGGCAATCCAATAACGAAGGCGCTGGCGAACGGCTGGGAACTTGCTCCATTTATTCACATTCAAACCGGTTCGCCGTTCACGGTGACCCAAGGCGCGGACGATTCGCTGACCGACGTGGGGAACGATCGTCCGAACCTCGTCGCTGGTGTCAACCCCTACTCGGAGGTAAAGTTCCACAGGGGAACGGGAGAATCCAATCGCGAATACCTCAATCCGTTGGCCTTCCAGCCGGTCTGCCCGAACAATATGACGGCCGGTTGCGCTGCGGCGGGAACCTACGGCAACATCGGCAGAAACTCGTTCAGGGGGCCAAAGTCGCTGCAATTCGACGCGCAGGTTTCGCGCGTTTTCCCGATCCACGAGAGCATGACAACGACGCTACGGCTGGAGGCGTTCAACGTGCTGAACCATCCGGACTTCAACCCTCCATCCAGCGCAACAACCGGCTCGCTTCCCGCAAATACCGGAGGCGCCGCAACTCTTACGTCATCGACCTTTGGTCAAGTTTCGTCAACGCTCAATCAAGCCCGCGTCTTCCAGGGCAGCATAAAGATCAACTTCTAACGTTTTTTGCAAGTCGTTTGCAGTGCCGGGCGCTTCGGGTCCTGTCGAAGGGACTTCGAAGCGCCCGACTTATCACCACGGCTTTTATACTGTTTGCTGCTTTGTTTCGCACACCGCACTGAACTCCACCGAAAAGCCAACCTCAAAAGGAACCCATGATGGAATCGAATCAGAATAGTCGCAGAGATTTTTTGAAGGCCGGCGGCGCGGCGATGGCGGCAGCGGCAGTCTCGTGGAACGCCAAGAGCTATGCGCAGGTCATGGGCGCGAACGATCGCGTACGCGTGGGTATTGTGGGCTGCGGAGACCGGATGAAGGGCGGCGATTTGCCGGCGTTCCAGCAACATGCGCGGGAGATGAACTTCAAGATTGTAGCGGTGTCGGACCTGTGGAACCGGCGGCGCGATGAGGGCGCGGATTTCATCGAAAAGCTTTGCGGAAACCGGCCGGAAACGGTGAGAAATAACGATGAGTTGTATGCGCGCAAGGACGTGGACGCGGTGATCATCGCGACGGCGGATTTTCAGCATGCGTACCACGGCGCGGAAGCGGTGCGCGCAGGCCGCGATGCTTATGTGGAGAAGCCCATTGCGCACACCATGGCCGATGCGCGGATGATTCTGGATGCGGTGAAGAAGAGCGGCAAGATTGTGCAGGTGGGCACGCAGCGCCGCTCCACACCCGCGTATCAAAAGGCCGCGGAATACATCAAGTCAGGGCAGTTCGGCGACATCGTGATGGTGGAGATGAGCTGGAACGTGAATCAGCCGGGGCGGTGGCGCAGGCCGGACGTAGTGCCGCTGCTGAAAGAAGAAGACACGGACTGGAAGCGATATTCGCTCGGCAGGAATATGGGGCCGTTCGATGCGCGGAAGTATCTTGAGTTCCGGCTATTCTGGCCGTTCTCGTCAGGGATTCCGGACCAGTGGTTAGTCCACCAGATCGACACAGTGCATTGGTTCACAGGGCTGCCGCATCCGCGCTCGTGCGTGGCGAATGGCGGGATTTATTTGTGGAAGGACGGGCGCACCAATTGGGACACGATGACGGCGGTGTTCGATTACGGTCCGCTCGACGATATGACGAAGGGGTTCCAGGTGCAGTACACGTCGCGCTTCACGAATTCGGCGGGCGGGGTGAAGGAGCTCTACTACTCCAACGGCGGCATGATCGATATGGACAAACAGACGGTGACGCCGACGGGCGGGCTGACAGCGAGGTTCGCCGATGAAATGAAGATGAAGCCGAATCTGCTGCCGAGTTTTTCGCTGGTGGAGAAGGCGGAAGCCGTGGAGACGGATGCGAATACACATGGCGATCCCCAGACCTCTGCCAACATGCGCAACTGGATGGAGTGCGTGCGCTCGCGCAAGACTCCGAATGCTCCGATTGAAGCTGGCTACAGCCACTCTGTCGCGTTGTGCATGAACGTGGCGGCCATCAAGACGGGGATGAAGGTGACGTTCGACGACAAAACCCAGCAGGTGCTGGCCGGGGGTAAGGTGTATGCGTAGCCTTATGTTGCTTGCGGCGGCAGCCGGAGCGACCTTGCTGGCTGCGGGCGCCTATGCCGCGCCGCGCGATTCTGCGGCGCCGCCAAAGGGAGTGCATGTAGTCCCCGACACGGCAAACCGGCGCGTCGATATCACGATCGACGGGCAGGCGTTCACGTCGTACATCTGGCCGGCGACGCTGAAGAAGCCAGTGCTGTATCCGATCATCGATGCGGACGGCGTGACGGTCACGCGCGGATGGCCACTGGCGCCGCGGCCGGGCGAGCGAACCGACCACCCGCACCACGATGGCCTATGGTTCAACTATTCGAACGTCAATGGGTTCGATTTCTGGAACAACTCCGACGCCATCCCGCAGCAGCGCGAGCCGAAAATGGGCACAATTGTCTTCGACAAGATCGTTTTAGCGAAGGGCGGAGCCACACGCGGCGAGCTGGTGACTGACTCGACGTGGATCGACGGGCAGAATCATCCCATCCTGGCTGAAACCACGCGCTATGTCTTCGCGCATGAGGGATCGACACGCAGCATCGACGTGATCGTGACGCTCAAGGCGCTCGATCATGTGGTGTTCAACGACGACAAGGATGGCTTGCTCGGGCTGCGCGTGGCGCGGTGGCTTGAATCGCCCGAGGAAAAGGGCGGAACGTTTACCGACGCGAACGGCGTGGCAACGAAGGTCGCCGCAGCAGCAACCATTCCCGGTGTGGCGCCGCCAACCGGCGAATATCTGACCAGCGGGGGCGTCAAGGGCGAGGCGGCGTGGTCGACGCGCGGGCGCTGGTGCTCGCTCACCGGCCACGACGATGCGGGACACACGGTGGCCATTGCGATCTTCGACCACCCCGGCAACACCGGCTATCCGACCTACTGGCACGCGCGCGGCTACGGTCTCTTTGCCGCGAACCCGCTGGGGCGGCACATGTTCGACGCGAAGCAGCCGCCGTTCGACTTCACGCTCGAAAAGGGACAGTCGACGACTTTCCGCTACCGGCTGGTTTTTTATACGCATGCCGCAACGGTGGACGAACTGAACCGCGAAGCGGATGCGTTTGCGGCAGAGAAGAACTGACGGCATTCTTCGCAGAACGTGACCCCGGTTCAATCTGTCAGGTACGTGCCCGGCCCACACCTACATAGGTACCCCCCACCCCCCTTTTGGGGGTTAAATGGTTTGAAATGAGCAACTTGTACCCTCTATCATTCGCTCCAACCCATTGAAAACAAAAAGGGTTAGAACGCAAAGTCGTCAGGGGAAAGGACTTACGGGCGCTTTTTAACTGGTCCTTGCACCTTTTTAGGTGCAAAACCGCTCGGAAAGAACGATAGGCGGCCATCGACGCTGTAATCCCCCTACATCACCCCACGGACGAGGACCTGTCCCCACCCCAGGAAGCAAAGATCGCTTCCCGGGGGCCCCGGTTGTCCGCGGGGACCCCGTAGCCAGCACCGGTAAGCCGCCCATCCGCTCTCCGAAAGGAGAAACGCCTATTTTTGATGCCTAATTCAAGGATAGAGATTTTCGCGTAATTCACCGCAAACTTGGGGGGAAATTTATTTCGTTTGGAATGAGGGGAATGGGTGGGTTTGGAGGAGATTCGGGGATTGACATGAAATGAGGGTACGGACCGGGGACATGGCTGACATTTTGAACCGGGGACATATCTGACACTGCGACGAGGGCATGAGGACGTACAACGAGCTCATGGCCTGG
The DNA here is from genome assembly GCA_050010795.1 of Occallatibacter sp. GTDB lineage: Bacteria > Acidobacteriota > Terriglobia > Terriglobales > Acidobacteriaceae > Telmatobacter. The sequence continues at coordinate 27 of JBEKKI010000002.1, read as the reverse complement.
AAAACGAGCAGTGTGATGGAAGAGAAG
>JBEKKI010000001.1:0-179084 GCA_050010795.1 Occallatibacter sp. | reverse complement strand
CCCGCCTCCGCTTCACCAACCGGGGCTGAGTCTGAAACACCTCAGCCCGAATGACAACCACAATCCAGCAAACGGCAAGCTGTCAAAACTCAAACTGTCTCACCCGAGGGGGTCACCTCACATCATGTCAAGCCCTTTTACTTCAACAATCGCCCGCAACTCGCTGAAAACACTCTGAAAAGTCTCCCCTCCAAGTTTGCATATCATTTCGCCGTTCCGGCGCATACTCAAACCATGATCGATTCACTTGAGCGGTCTCGCGATCGCAAACTCAACTCCATGGGAGGGCAAAATTAAATAAAGAAAAAAATAAAATTTTTGAGCGGGAAAATCGATGTTAACTCGTCTGGACTCAACAAAACGGCCTCAAAATCGTCGATAAATTTCGACCATTTTTGCTGAGCTGATGAGCCCAGTCGGCCCGTCGAGCCCCGTAACGCAGCTCGCACGAAACCTCTGCCCAGACAAATCGGGCTTAAAGCTTGGTGAACAGGTTGTTCGACGTCGACTCAAGCTGCGCAATCACATCCTCGAGCGCGGTCTGCTGCGTCTCTGCCATCGCAAGCCGCGTCGAGACCGTGGGAATGTCGGCCTGCATCAGGTCGGTCTGCGCCGTCAACAACTGCGTCTTTTCGTTGGTCACTGCGCTCGACGCAGCGCCGATCTGCGTGATCGAGTTGTCGATCGTCACGCGCTTCTGCGAAACATAGTTCAACGCCGTGCTCAATGCGGCCGTGTCGCTCGCCGCCTGCTGCGTGTTCACATTGCCACTCGAGTAGTCGGCCACAAGCGCATTCAGCGCGGCGAATACGCTGTTGGCTCCGTTGCCCAGAAAGATCTGATCTCCGGGCACGTTCAACTGGATTTTCTGTCCATTCGGCAGCTCGAGATTGTTCACGTTCTCGTCGCCGTTGTAGCTCGTCACCGCAGGCGACGTGGCCATCGATGTCGCAAACGGCGCCGCGCTCGTCTTTCCGCCCGCAAAAATGTATTGGCCCTGGTAGCTGGTGTTGGCCAGCGATTGCACTTCGTCCAGAACTCCCGAGATCTGGTTGGCAATCGACTTCACGTCGCTCGCGTTCATGGTTCCGTTGTTGGCGCTCGTCGCCAGCGAAATCGCCTGGGTCAACTCCGTCACCACGCTGCCCAGCGCCGAATCCGCCACCTGCAATTGCCCGGTAACCAGATTCGAGCTCTGGGTGAACGAATCGTCCTGCTCGATCTGGTTCAGCAGCAGCACATTCTCGCCCGCGCCTACCGGATTCTGGCTCAGCGACGTGATGCTCACGCCGCTCGACAACTCCGCGCTCAGTTGTTGCTCGCTCACCTGCGTCTGGTCAAGCGAGCCCACCAGGTTCGATATGTACGTCGGATCCACCCGCATCGTTGTTCTCCAGATACCCCGTCGCCGCAGCCTGCTTTCTGGCGCTCCGCTCCCGCTCACTCCGCGCGGTTTCCTGTTCCCTATTCCCTGTTCCCTGCTCTTACGCCACCGCCGTCTCAACGCCCATGTTCAGGGCCGAGGTCATGATCGTGTTCAGGATCGTGAACACCTGCGATGCCGCCTGGTAGCTGTTCTCAAGCTTCGACATCGCCGCCGCCTCGTCGTTCAGGTTCACGCTCGAGAGCGCATTGTTCTCGGTCTGCAATTGCGTCACCGACGCATTCTGCGCCGTGTTCTCCGTCTGCACCTCGGCCACCGTCGCACCCAGCGTGGAAACGAAGTTCGAGTAATAGTTGATCGGCGTCTGCCCGTTCACGATCAGCCCCTTGGCTAGGTTCGCCATCGCCACGGCATTGGAGTTGTCGCCTGTTCCATTGCCCGCGCCCGCCGCCGCAATCTGGCTGGGATCGGTCATCGTCACCGTCATCGCCGCCGCGCTTCCCGCCGCCTGCGCCGGTTCGTTGAAGATGTTTAGCGGATTCGCCGCCGTTCCCGTCGCGCCATCGAGATCGGTGCCCGCATTGTTCGCGGCATTCACCGCGGTCGAGATTCCGTACGCGAGTTGATCGAGCGAGCTCAGCGCGCCGGGAATGTCCACACTCCTCGCCGTCAGGTATCCGCTCAGTTGCCCGCCGCCCGCCGCTAGCTCAGCCGTAACATCCTTGCCGCCCAGAAAGAAGTCCGTCGCGCCATTCACCGTTCCCGTGTTGAGCTGGAAGCTCTGTCCCTCCGACACCAGCAACTCGCCCGACGTCGTCGTCACCGACAATCCATTGTTCTCCGTCGTCACCTGGTTGATCCCCACCAGCTTCGAGAGCTGGCTCAGGTCCTGCTGCCGCTGATCCTCGAGTGTTCCCGCATCCGCGTGCGGCGAGCTCGACTCGATCTCCAGGTTCAGTTGCGCGATCGCGCTGGTCAGCGAGTTTACCTGGCTCACCACGCCCGATGCTTCCTGATCGATGGCCGCACTCTGCGCGTTCAGGCTGCTCGCCGTGCTCGAGATGTCTCCGGCCAGCGTCGATGCCGACGAAAGCACCTGCTCGCGCAGCGCATTGTTCGTCGGATCACTTTCGAGCGACGAGAACGAGTTGAAGAAGCTCGTGATGTCGCTGCCAATGTCTCCCGCCGTCGCGCCCGCCGCGCCCGAGTCTGGCGTAAAAAGCGCCTGGATACTGTTGAGCGCCGTCAGCCGCGTGCCCGATGCCGAGGCCAGTTGCTGCTGCTGGTCCAGCCGCTCCTGCAACACCCGGTCGCGCTGCGACGTCGCGCCCGCTTCCGTCACGCCATCGCCAACCAGAACTCCACCGGCATCGATCGGCGCGTTCTGCTGCCAGTTCGGCGTCTCTTCCGTATAACCCGTCGTGTTGGCGTTGGCCACATTGTTGGCCACCACGTTCAGCGCTTCCTGGTCCGCATTCAGCGCCCCGGTCATCACGCCCAGCGCGGCGCTAATCGTCCCCATGCGCAGCCTCCGTGCTCGCTTCGCCGCGTGCCTGCCGCTCGCTGTATTCGAGGCGTCCCGTTCTCAGTTCCCGCAGCCGGTTCATCACGTTCCGATTGGCCCGCGTCGCGTCCAGCACGCGCGCGAATACCGACATATCCGCTTGAGCCTCCCGCGCCTGCCGCGCCAGCTCCTGCCGTTCCGCCGCGCCGAACAAGTTCAGGTCATGATTCAGCGCCTGGCACGACAGCGCCAACTCCTCGAGCCGCGGCGCATCCAGTCGCGCCAACGCCCGCGAAGCCTCAACCACCAGATCCTTGAGTTGTGGATTCGCCGCACGCGCCTCGAGTTCCATCGCTTGCCCCAACTTTGTTGATCAGCCCTGCAACCCGCCGGCCAGCATCGCATCCACCAGCTTCGAGGCCACCGCCGCCGCCGGCACTTCGTACGTTCCCGCCGCCAGCGCCGCCTGCATCGCCGCAACCTTCTCCGTCCGCACACCCTCGCCCGAAATCCCCTGCGAGACCTCGCTTGCCGCCTCGCTCAGCGTCGCGCGGTCGCTGTCAAATCCACTTTCCAGCGCCGCCTTGCCGCTCTTGGCCTGCGGCGCCGGCGCAACCGGCGGATTCACTCCCAAAAGCGATCTCAGTCCGTCCAGGCTATTGCGAATGTCCATATGCTCTGCTCCTTGATGTGTCTATCGGCCTCGCAGCTAATCACTCTAGTCATTTAGGAGTTCTTATCTCGGTATTCCCGTGCAGAAAGTTGGTTACCTTTCCGATTCCGTGCCGGTTACCGGATTGTGTGAGATCTCTCACAATCCGGTTGGCGATCCCAAATCCTCCCCGTTCGCTCATCGCCTGCCCCAATGCCTCTGTCGCAAATTCGCCCAGCGCCCCGTTCGATCCCGCATCCGAGTCGCCATCCTCAGCCCCCGTCAGCGCATCGCCATGCAACATCGGGCTCAGCATCTCCTTCATCATCTGCCCTTCAAACTCGTGCGCCGCCCGCACCAATCGCGGCGATGGGGCGCATTGCGCGTCCCCTGGGGCCAAATCTTGAACCAAGAAACTCATTGCCACGCCTTCCTCTATTCCCTAATCCCTATTCCCCACTCCCTGTTCCCCACTCCCTATTCCCTGCTTCACAGCACTTCCAGGTCCGCATCCAGAGCCCCGGCAGCCTTCATCGCCTGCAGAATCGAGATCACGTCCCGCGCGCCTGCGCCGGTACGCTGCAATTCCTGGACCAAATCCTCGACCGTCGCACCTTCCTTCAGGTCGATGCGATTCACGGGCTTGTCCTGCGCCTGGACCGTGGTCTGCTCCACCACCTGTGTGGTCCCTTGCGACAGCGGACCCGGTTGCGATACCTCTACGTTCGAGATCACGTTCACGCTCAGGCCGCCGTGCAAAATTGACGCCGGCTCCAGCCGCACCGTGCCTCCGATCACCACCGTTCCGGTACGCTCGTTCACCACCACACGCGCCCTCGGATAGACCTCGATTTCCAGTTCCTCCACCTTGTCGAGCAGCGCCGCCACATCCTCTTCCGGCTGCGTCGCAATCTCCACGCGACGGCTATCCATGGCCTTGGCCCTGGCCGCACCCAGCGCCTTGTTGATCCCCGCCGCCATCTGCTCCGCGGTGTGAAAGTCGGCGTCGTTCAGCACCACATTCACGGTGTGCATCTGCTTCAGCTCGAACGGCACCGCGCGCTCCACAAACGCGCCTCCCGGAATCCGCGCCGTCGTGGGATGATTCATCTGCTTGGCGCTGCCCCCCGACGCCGCCGTGTAGCCTCCCAACACAAGCGCCCCCTGCGCCTGAGCGTAGATCTGTCCATCGGGGCCGTAGAGCGGCGTCATCAGCAGAATTCCGCCCTCGATCGACCGTGCGTCGCCGGCCGACGAAACCGTGATGTCCACCTTGTAGCCCGGCCGGCTGAAGGGCGGCAGCGTGGCCACCACAAACACCGCCGCCATATTCTTTACCTGCATGTTGCTGGCGCTGTTCGATCCCGTCTGTGGCACCGTGACGCCCATGCGCTCCAAGGCAGATACCAGCGTCTGCGCGGGAAACACTGTCTGCGAGCTGTCCCCGGTGCCCTTCAAGCCAACCACCAGTCCATATCCCACCAGCTGGTTGTCGCGAATGCCTTCGATGGTTGCCACATCCTTGATTCGTGACATGCGGCCCGGTTCTTCGGGGTAAGCGAACACCATGGCCGCGAGCCAAACCGCAGCCACCGCCAGCCACCACCAGAATGCGCGGCTCTGCGTGAACGGCTTTCCTGCGATTCGATTCCGTGTTGCCCGCTCCGCGACGTGCATCGTGTCCCCTGTTCCCTATTCCCTGATTTCTGGCCCCTGCCTTTAAAACATCAGAATGCGCTCCAGCAGCCGCACCAGCGGATTCTGCCTGTACGTCGAATCGTTCACAATCCCCTTGCCCGTCACTTCGAGTTCGAGATCCGTCATGGCCGTCGACAGCACCTGGTTCTGATTGCTTACGTCCTCGGGGCGCACCAGGCCGCGCAGAGTGATCAGTTGCGTCTGTTCGGAGAAGGTCAACTGCCGCGTGGCCTGCACCACGAGCATCCCGTTGGGCAGCACATCCACCACTTCGGCGCCAAAGGTTGTCGCAAGGCTCGAGTCCGTCGTGCTCTGTCCCTGCGCCGTCAGGCCCGACGAGGCGCTCGCGCCGGCAAGATTCTGCAGTGCATTCGACGCTTTGATCGCGCCGAATAGCGACGTGATTCCGGAGTTGGCGTTCGAGGCGCGCGAGTTCTTCACCTGGCCGCCGGCCGACGCCGTCAGGCTTTCGCCCACCACAATCATCACCACGTCGTGAATCCTGAAGGCCTTCACGTCCGTCCCCAGCCGCACCATCTGGCCCTGCGGACTCCAGATCGATCCCGGCGTTCGCACCTCGGCGGCCTGCTCGGCGCGCACCCTCGCAACATAGTTGCGCAAAGCCTCTTCAGGCGGAGTCGTTTTCCCAGCCGGCGTTGTGCTGTGTTTTTTGCCCGACGCTCCGACGGGACAGAAAAGAACCGCGCCCACAAGAACCGCCGCCGCGCATCTCCCAATCAACGCCATCCAGCCCATCCTCACGGCTGCACCTCGGTCTCCGACGCCAGCCGGGCGCGGCCCGCGGCAAGCGCCACCGCGCGAACGCGCGCCCCGCCGATCTTCAGGCGCGCCGTGAATTCTGCTCCGATCGGCGCCGACGCAAGCGCTCGAGCTTCCAATCGCGCATCGACCGCCGCCGTGTGCTCCTCGACAATCACCTCGTCGCCGGCATGAATGACGGGACGGAGTTGCGCAGGAGCCCGATCTAGTGCGCCATTTCCACCGCCCGGCAAATCCGATCGCCGGCTTTCGATTCGCACCATGCGGCCTGGCGCTGCCGGATTCGTTCGATCGCGCTCGAGCAGCCAGCGGTCTCCGGTTGCCTCATCGTCGATCTCGCGAATCACTTCGCTCGTCGCTTCCAAAGACAAGTGCTTCGGCTCTGCGCCGGACGGGTCGGAACGGGGATGCGCAACGCTCCCTACCGGCTGCGCCGAAGCCAGCGAGGCCATCAGCGCAAGAGCTGCCCATGCGAACGTTCTCATCAGGCCCGGCCCCATCAGGTCCGGCAGTCGATTCTTTTCTGCGAGCGCCACGATCTTTGTTCTCCGGCCCTACTCCCTATTCCCCGATCCCTATTCCCTGGTCCCTATTCCCTGCCTTTTCAGTGCGTCATATTGTTAACTTCCGAATACATGTCGTCGGCCGCCTTGATCACCTTGGAATTCGATTCATAGGCCCGCTGCGCCAGAACCATCTGTACAAACTCGGTCACCACGTCCACATTCGAATTCTCCAGATACCCTTGCTGCAGCGTTCCCAATCCCTCCGTCCCGCCGGGATTGCCCAGCACCGGATCGCCCGAGCTCAATGTCGCCTGCAGCAGGTTATTCCCCATGCTTTCGAGTCCCCCTGGATTAGGAAACGTGGCCAGTTGAATTTGTCCCAGCTGCGATGGATTCTGCTGCCCTGCAAGAGTTGCGTTCACTACTCCGTATTGCGTGATCGTCACTGCGGTCGCGTTCGAGGGAATGGTGATGGTCGGAATCAGAGGGTCGCCGTCGGTGGTCACGATCGTTCCCTGGTTGTTCAGGTGAAATTGCCCTGCGCGCGTGTAAGCGATCGTCCCGTCCGGACGCTGCACCTGGAAGAATCCCGCTCCCTGAATCGCCGCATCGAGCGGATTGTCCGTCTCGTTCAGCTCGCCCTGGGTATTGATCACTTCGGTCGCCGCCGATTTCGTTCCCAAGCCGATCTGCAGCCCGGCCGAAACCGTGTTCTGGCTTTGCGCGGCGCCCGGGGTCACCATGTTCTGGTACACCATGTCCTGGAACTGCAAGCGCAACTGCCTGAAGCCCGTGGTCGACGAGTTGGCCAGGTTGTTGGCGATGGTGTCGAGATTCATCTGCTGCGCGCTCATGCCGCTGGCTGCTGTATAGAGTGCTCGGATCATATTTCTCCTTGCTTCGGACTAGACCTTGGGCAAGTCCTCCGTTGCGAATTTGTTGAATTCCGTATGGAAGACCGTCAGCGCCCGCTGCATCATCTCCGCCTGGCGCTGCATCATCAGCAAATCGAGCGATCCCTGGACAATATCCTGGTTCGCAGCCTCGAGAGCGCCCTCGTGCACCGTGGCGTCTTTGGCGGCCACCGGCGTCGCACCGTGCGGCGCAACATACCGGTTGGCGCCTTCGGGCGTAAGTTCCGTGCCGGCGGGAAAAGTCATCACGCCTACCGTCGCCACCGCCCCGCCGGCAACCGAAATGGTTCCGTCGGCGCCCACCGAAACCTCGCCCGGAGGAATCGCGATCGGCTGGCCCGCCGATGTGAGCACCGGCTCATCGGCCGCGGTCACCAGTTGGCCGCCTTGCGCGCGGTGAAAGCTGCCGTCCCGCGTGTAGCGCACGCCGTGAGGCGTCTGGACCATGAAGAATCCCTGGCCCTCAATGGCGAGATCGAGTGGATTTCCTGTCTGCTCGAGCGCGCCCTGCGCCATGCTCAACCGGTCGCCGCCCAGCAAACCGTAGTTGTTCACGGTCTGGCCCAACTGCGAGTCGAGCGCGTCGGGCCCCAGCAGCACCGAGCGGAAGAACTCACGCTCGGCGCGATAGCCCGGAGTCTGTGCATTGGCCAGATTGGCCGCGGCCGTGTCCAACGCCTGCGTGCGCGCCACCAGACCAGTCATCGCCGCATAGTAGCCGCTGTCCATGGGATCGAATCCTCCCGCACGAAGGATTCCCTGCAGAAAAGGTGCCAACGGGGTGGGAGAGAGATTAGGAAGGATTCAAGATGGAGGGAATAGCGATTGGGGAATAGGAATTAGGAAGACAAGCTCGCAGAGGACAGCGATCAGCTTCCAGCCTTTAACACTTAGCGATCCGCGTTCAGCATTCAGCTGGGGTCAATCATTGGCGGCCGGCTGATCGTGCAAAACGATCCCTGGTCCCTAATCCCTATTCCCTGTCTTATTGCAGCCCGTCACAGACGATCGTGACCTCGAACGAGCCTCCGTCGAAACGGTAGGTGTGGTGAATCTGAAACTCCGGGGCCTGAACATGCAACTTGTAGTCCCGGCCTGTGATCACTGCGGGAACCGAGAGCCCGGTATTGGCCGCCAGCTCCGGAACCTTGCCCTTCCACGCGCCGGCCAGCATGTTGCATATCTCGCCGATGCCGTCCTTCACCGTGTCATCCACCTCGGTGAACTCCATGCCCGTCATCTGCGCGGCAATCTTCAGAGCGGTCCCGGTGCCGGAGCGGAACACACACGCGCCGCTCAACACGCCGCCCAATCCCACCACCGCGGTGACCGACTCGCTCACCTCATCGGCGGGCGAAACATCGCGCCTGCACGCGAATCCCAACATCAGCCGGAAGACCTCTTCCACACTCGCATCCAGGTTCCGAGGATCGGAGACCTTTTGCACGGACTCACGCAATGAAACCATCGACTGCTCCCCTTCGCTTGCTTTTGTTCCCTTTCCTGCGGTCCCGCGCAGCAGCCCGCCCGACCGCGGCTACGCTGCATGCACCAGCGGCAAGACCCGTTCCTTTACCTGTTCGGCCGTAAACGGCTTCCGGATATAGCCCTGCGCCCCTGCCTGAATGGCCTCCTTCACGTGTTCTTCGCTCGATTCCGTGGTAATCATCACCACGGGCACACCCTGGGCCAGGTTCTGGGCGCGAATCTGCCGCAGAAACTCCAGCCCATCCATGGCGGGCATGTTGATGTCGGAGAGGATCAGGTCCACTGGATGGGTCTTCAACAGCTCCAGTCCCTCGGTGCCGCTGCCGGCCTCATGCACCACCAGCAACTCCAGCCCGGCCTGGCGCAGCGACCGCTCCACGATCTTGCGCATCACCGAGGAATCGTCCACAATCAGGGTTCGAATCTCACTCATTCCCGGGCCCTTCCCCTCTATTCCTATCGGCGCATTCGCTCTGTTCCTTGAGGCCGCGGCGCATCCCATCTCGCGAGCCGGGCCAGCCCACCTCAGTGCGCGGCGGCCGAGCCAATCAGGTCCCGGACCGAGCCCGCCTCCGGAACCGGCCCGTTCTGCGGCTTCAGCCACATGCGCAGCCAGAAACAGTCGTGCACGCGCACCAGCCGCGACTCCACGGGACGTGTCCGTTCCACCGCCCTGGCCAGGGCCGCGGCCAGCGCCGGCTCGGTCGCTGCCTCGATCAATTCCACCCAGGGAAAGCGCGCTTCGAGAATTCGCGCGTGCGCCGGACGAAAGACCGACTCACGCACCAGCCCGCTCTCCACCTGAAGCCCCGTCATGCGCTCGACGGCCAGCGCCAGGGCGGGGTCGAGATGGTCTGCAAACCCCATGTAGAAAAGCCTGCCCGCCGCTACGCGCATCGGAAGCGCGCCAAAGGCATCCACAAACAGCCGCGGCACCAGCGCGGTCAGCCCTTCGGGATTCGACAACTCCGTACCCAGAACGGGACAGCCCCACTGCAGCCCCAGGGCTCTCGTCACCCGATCCTCGCTCACGCTCCCATGCCGCACCAGCCAGTGGCCCAATCGTCCGCCACCCGCGTCTCTCTGCGCCGCAAGGGCCGCGCGCAGATCCTGGTGCGAGATCCAGCCCTGCTCCATCAGCACCAGTCCCAGCGGAATGCGGTGCCGGTGGCTCTCGCCCGCGCTCGCGCGCCCGTCCATCTCGCGGCCCAGCGCCGAGGCCACGCGCGCCGCCATGCAGTCCGGAGAGCAGCACCATCCTTGCTCGAAGACCGGCGCCTCGCGGCTGCGCCACAAATGCAGCCAGCCCGAGCCGCAGTGAGGATTGGCGCAGGTCGCGAACAAGCCTCCGCGCATGGGGGCGGAAACGCGTCCCGGCAGGTGGGGTGAAGCCGCTACCCGATTGCCCGCCGCGGCATCCCTCTCCATCCCTTCCGCGACCTCGCCGCGCGGCGGGAAGACACGTTCGCGATTCAGAAGAGGCATCGAATGCTCTCCAGACGCTTCTTCGGCATGGCCACCTCGGTCACACGCAATGCGAAGTTGCCGTTCGCCAGCACCACCTCGCCGCGCGCCACGATCTTGTCCCCCACAATCAGGTCCACTGGATCGGCCACATGCCGGTCGAGCTCCACCACGTCGCCCGGGCCCAGATCGAGAATCTCGCCCAGCGGCATCTCGCGCGAGCCAAAACGCAATGAGGCTTCGAGTTCCACATCGAACAGCAGCTCAAGGCCCGGGCTCAAGGCCGGCGCGCCCGCCTGTCTCGCGCCGTTGTTCGCGGTCGCGGAGACTGTGCCATCGCTGAGCGGCTCCGGCCGCGCGTCAGATTGCGCTTCGGGCATGCGCAGTTCGTCGCGCACCAGCATCGCCCATGTCCTTTCGCCCGAACGGAGCAGAAGCGCATGCGAGACTTCGCTCCCTCCAGACGTCTCCTCGAAGCTCACCACCCGGCACGTCTTGCCAGCTCTCGCCAGAAGATCGCCGGCCGCAGCATCGGCAGCCTCGCGCAGCAACTCCTTCCATCCCGCCCTCTGATCCACTCCTTCTCCAACCAGGGGCGAGTCCAGAAGCGCCGGGTCGAGGACCACCGCGAAGCGGCCTGCGACGTCCCCTTCGAGAGTTGCCGCCCATCCAAACGCTTCCTCGCCCAGCGGCCTGGGCAGCGACTCGCTCAACTCCGGCTCGCCGGCCAGGGCCTGCGAGAACAGCGCCGCTGCAACCCGTTCCCAGCATTCGAAGTAGGTCGTCACCGTTCACCTCCATCCAGAACGCGTTCCATCCGCGCAGCGCGGTGCACGCCGCGGCGCATGGCCCGCGCCTGCGCAAGCGCCTCGCCCGCCACCCTCCATTCTGCGGGTGTACTGGCTCCCACATTCAGCCGAAGCACGTCGCCCGGCGCCATCCGCTCGAGCGCGCTCGCATCGAGACGCACCGGGGGCAGTTGCAGCGAGCAGCCGAAGCGGATTGCGCGCACAACCTCGCTCATCCGCGCCCGCGCTTCGCCCGCGTGCCGCCGGCGCCGGCCCCAGTCCGTCGTCAGCCGCCGCAGGATGGTGTTGGCCACCACCGCCGGAAAGGCCAGGTTCAGCAGGCCGGAGCTGTGCGGCATGCGAATCTCGAAGCTCAGGCAAAGCGTCTTCTCGGCCACCGAGATGATGCGCGCCACCTGCGTCTGCATCTGCCGGCGCTCGAACAGGAAGCTCAGTCCCACCAATTGCCAGGCCACCGTCAGCTCGCGGCACACAATCTCCACGACACTCCCGAGAATCGATTCTTCGATGTCGGTCAGCTCGCGCAGCGGCCCGTCCTTGCCGTCACCGCCCAGCAGCAGATCGATCATCGGCGGCGCGAGGCCAAGATCGAGTTGCAGCACCGAGAGCGCTCCCAACGGCTCCAGCCGCACCGAGGCCACGTAACAGACCTCGGGAATCCTCAGAAGAAACTCATTGAATTGAATCTGCTCGGCCGAGACTAGGTTGACCTGCAGGCGCGTGCGCAGCCAGGCCGCCAGGTTGTGCGTCAGGTTGCGCGCAAACAGGTCGTTCAACATGCTGATGGCGCGCAGCTGCTCGGTCGAAATCTGTCCTGCCGACGAGAAGTTGTAGGGCGCCACGCGCGCGCGCATCTCGGGCCGCGCCAAATCGGGCGCCTGGCTTCGTGCGGCTTCGAAAAGTGCGTCGATCTCGTCCTGCTTGAGCGTCTTCTCTATCAATCTTCATCCCCCTGCGCTTCATCCCCTCCGCGCTTTATCCCCCGCGCTTCATCCCCTCCGCGCCGTCTGCATTGGCGAGGTCCGCTCCAAGGCGCCGGCGGCGCCCAGGTCGCGCAGTGCGGCGCGCAGATGCACCACGGCCGACGCGTGTACCTGCGAAACGCGCGACTCGACCACGCCCAGCGCCAGCCCGATCTCGCGCATGGTCATCTCCTCGTAGTAGTAGAGCGTCATCACCAGCCGCTCGCGCTCGGGCAAGTGCGCGATAGCCCCGGCCAGCCGCTCTTCGAGCTCGCCCCTCAAACAACGAAACAGCGGATCCTCTTCGGGGCGCCCGGGCACGTAGGCCAGTTCCTCCTCGCCCGAGCTCTCGTTTCGCTCCACGTGCAGCGTGCCGATCTCGAGGCCCTTCAAATCGCCCAGCAGTTGCTGGTAGGCCTCAAGATCGATCTCCATCTCGGCGGCGATCTCGTTCTCTCCCGGCGCCCGGCCCAGCCGCGCCGTCAGCAAGCGGATCGCCTCCTCCACCGCGCGGCCCTTGCGCCTCAGCTCGCGCGGGCTCCAGTCGAGCGTGCGCAGGCTGTCCAGAATCGCGCCCCGAATGCGGAACTGCGCGTAGCTGCGAAACTGCACCTTCTTCGCGGGGTCGAATTTGGCGAAGGCATCCATCAGGCCCACCACGCCCGCCGATACCAGGTCTTCGATATCGACATGCTGCGGCAATCGCTCGTGAATGCGGCGCGCCAGGAAGCGCACGATGGGCAGATGCTCCAGCAGCACGCGCTCCTCGTCGGCCGTCAGCGCGGCCGGATTCGCGGCCGGCTGCGGCGGATACCCCCCTCGTGCCGCGCTGCGCCGCGCGGGTCTGAGCTCTCTTGATGCGGCCGCCGCTTCCATTGCCATCCCATCCCCCTGCCGAACGGAGCTTGCTCGGTTTTCCCCGCCCTTCACCGCACCGTCCCCACAGGGCGCAGCCGGATCTCGGGCGGAATTTCACCGGCCGCGATCACCGCCAGACGCGGCAATACCGGCTCCAGCCACCGCTTGACGAAGAAGCGCGCCGGACTGGGACAAAGAAGCACGGGCGGTGCCGAGGAGGAGGCGGAGCCGATAAGGGATCTCACAGAATCGGTGAGGCGGCGAACCACCGGAGTGGACGGCAGGGCCGCGGCAGCGAGCAGGCGCTGCCCGCCGCCCATCGCGCCTGTCTCCGGCGATGCCGTGGCCAGAATCTCTTCTTCAAGCGCCGGTTCAAGCAAAAGCACCGGCAGGTGCCCGTCGCTGTCAACCAGCGGCCGCACCAGTCTTCGTCCCAGCGCCGCCCTGGCCGCCTCGACCAGCGCGACGAGACTTTTATTCACCGGCGCGGTTTCGACGAGCGCTTCGAGAATCGCGCCCAGATCGCGGATCGAGACCCTCTCGCGCAGCAACTGCTCGAGCACCCGCGCCACTTCGCCCAGCGTCAGCAGCTTCGGCACCAGCTCTTCGAGCAGCTTGGGATGGCTTTCGTTCAGCGCGTCGAGCAGGCGCTTGATCTCGGCTCGGCCCAGCAACTCCCAGCCGTGCTGGCGAACCAGCTCGCCCAGATGCGTGGCGATTACCGTGACCGCGTCCACCACCGAGTAGCCGGCGGCAATGGCCTGCTCTTCCAGTTCGGGCGCGATCCAGATGGCCGGCACGCCGAAGGCCGGCTCGCGCGTCTCTCGGCCTGAGAGCGGACGCCGGCCCGGCTCGCCCGACACAGCCAGCAGATGCGGGCCTTCGGTCTGCCAGCGTCCGATCTCGATCCCGTGCAGCGAAACCAGGTACTCCCGCGGCTTCAACCGCAGGTTGTCCGAGATATGCACCGGCGGCACCAGAAAGCCCATCTCCGAGGAAAGGTGGCGCCTGAGCGACCGCACGCGGCCGAGCAGTTGCCCCCCCTGCTTCTCGTCGACCAGCGGAATCAGCTGGAAGCCGATCTCGAGCGTCAGGTCTTCCAGGCGCATCAGCGCCGCCAGTTCTGAGCCGCCGGCGCCTTCGGCCTTTTTCTTCTCGGCAGCGGTCAATTCTGGCGTCGCGACTGGCTGCGCCGCGGCCGCCATGCGCCGCGCGCCAACAAACATTACCCCGGCCACGGCAAGAAATGCGATCTTGGGCAGCCCCGGGATCAGGCACATCGACGCCGACACGGCGCTCGCCATATATAACGTTGCCGGCCGCGCCAGCAGTTGCTGCCGGATCTCGCCGCCGAGCATGCCGGCCGAATTGGCCCGCGTAAGCGTAATACCGCCAGCCACCGACACCAGCAGCGACGGAATGATCGTCACCAGGCCGTCGCCCACGGTGAGCACCGTATACGTCCGCGCCGCTTCGGCCAGGTCGATCCCCTGCTGCAGCGTCCCGATCAACAGCCCGGCGATGATGTTGATGGCCGTGATCAGGATCGTGGCCAGCGCATCGCGCTGGTTGAAGCGCGCCGCTCCATCCATCGCGCCGTAGAATTCCGCCTCGCGCGCAATGGCCTGTCGGCGTCGCCGCGCCTCGGCTTCGTCGATCAGGCCGGCATTCAAATCCGCGTCGATGGCCATCTGCTTGCCCGGCAATGCGTCCAGCGTGAACCGCGCGGTCACTTCGGCGGTTCTCACGGCGCCGTGCGAGACCACTAGAAACTGGATCGCGACCAGGGCCAGAAACACGACGAAGCCCACCACGTAATTGCCGCCCACCACAAACTGGCCGAAGGCTTCGATCACCTTGCCCGCCGCCGCCGTTCCCTCCTGGCCGTGCAACAGAATCCGCCGCGTGGAAGCGATGTTCAGCGACAGCCGGAAGAGCGTCAGCAGCAGGAGCAGCGTGGGAAACACGCTCAGCTCCACCGCGCGGCGAATCTGCACCGCCGACAGAAACACAATCACCGATGCCGCGATCGAGAGCGCCAGCAGCAGGTCCAGTCCCGCGGCCGGCATCGGCACCAGCATCACGAAAATCACGCTGATGGCCGCCAAGGGCAGCGCATAATCGCGCAATCGGTGCCAGATGGACTGCGCCGGCAACGACGCTGCGGCAAGGGTTGCTGAACTCATTGATGCTCTCCTCCAAAACCCAAGAGCGCGGAGCGCCTCATCGCAAATCTCCTTCAAGACCTGAAACCGCGGAGCGGCCAAAACCTGAAACGGCGGGGCCGCCCGAGACCGCGGAGCGGCGTCTTGCGCGGATCTCCGCCTCCACGCGTTGCCGGTAGAGGTAGGCCAGAATCGCCGCCACTGCCGCATACAGCTCCACGGGGATCGCCTGGCCCACCTCGACCGTGCGATAAAGCGACCGCGCCAGCGGCGGATTCTCGACAATGGGCACGCCTGCCCACCTCGCCTCCGCCTTGATCTCCTCGGCCAGCAGATTCCTTCCCTTGGCCAGCACCTTCGGCGCCTCCATGGTCGCGAAGTCGAATCCCAGGGCCACGGCATAGTGCGTGGGATTGGTCAGCACCACAGCCGCTCGCGACACGTCGGCCTTTACCCGCCGGCGGCGCATCTGGCGCTGCAGGCCGCGGATGCGGCTCTTGATCTGCGGGCTGCCCTCGGTCTCCTTGAACTCGTCGCGCAGATCCTGGCGGCTCATCTTCAGCCGCGACTCCCTTGCCTGCCACTCCACCAGGTAATCGATCGCCGACCAGCCGAACAGCAGCCACGCCGCGGCCAGCATCAGGCCGTACACGTCTTTGCCCAGCAGCTCCAGCCGGGCGGTCGAAAACGGCGGAACGGTCAGTTGATTGGCGATTCGCTGCAGAGCGAAAACCATCAGAAAGCTTGCCGGAACAAGCGATTTGCCCAGGCGCGCGGCGCCGCGCAGCGAGATCAGGTTCTTCAGGTTGGCCAGGGGATTGATGCTCTCCAGCTTGAACGCAATCGCTTTGCCGTTCACCGTCACGCCGCCGTTCTCCGTCATGCCGGTCGCCAACGCCGCCGCCGCCACCATGGCCATCACCGCGGCCGGCGGCCAAAGAACCGCCACAATCAACCGCCGCACGGCCTCGAGCGTCGGCGCCAGCGTCGACGGCTCCCACCGTTCCGGCGCGCCCAGCGCCAGGAATCCTGCCAACGCGCTGCGCCATGCTTCCATGGTTCGTCCGCCCAGCGCACCCAGTGCGATGACTCCGGCCAGTGTTCCTGCCGCGGCCGTCAGCTCGCGGCTGTGCAGGATGTCGCCGTCCTTCCGCGCCTTCTCGCGGCGGTGCTGTGTGGCCTGTTCGGTGCGCTCTCCGGGCATCGGCTAGCCTCCCAGCCCTGGCGCCGCACCGGGCGCCGCGATCAGCCGCTCGGCCATGTCGAGCAGGCTCGCGAAGCGCGCCTCGATAAAGCGCGGCCACAGGGCGAGCGCACCGCCGAGAATCACGAATCCCGTCAGCGTTTTCAGCGGCACGGTCAACGACATCACCGGCAGTTGCGGACTGAGCTTCCCCACCAGGGCCACGGCAATTTCGACCAGCATGGTCGCGGCCAGCACGGGACCCGCCAGCTCCAGCGCGGCCAGAAAAATCCCTCCCGCGGCGCGCACGATCGCCAATGCCGTAGGCGGCGTCAGGGCATACGTGCCCAGCGGCACCGCGCGAAAGCTGCGCACCATGGACGCCAGCAGGATGCGGTCTAGGCCGGCGGTGATCAGGACCAGCGTGCCCATCAGTTGAAACAGGTCGCCGAGCAGAGGTGTCTGGATCGCGGACTCGGGATCGAGCAGATTCACCAGCGAAAAGCTGAACTGCACGCCCGCAATCTGTCCCGCGAACAGAAGCATCTCGTTCACCAGCGCCAGCGAAAGCCCGTACACGAGACCCACCGCCAGCTCGCCCACAACAGCCGAAAAGCTGATCGCCGTCTGCGCGTGGGGTAGCGACGCCACCACCGGCGCCAAAAGCCACGCCACGGCACCCGCAAACACAGCCTTCACGCGCATCGGCAGCGCCGTCGATGAAAAGAACGGAGCCAGCGCCACCATGCCGCTCACCCGTACCAGGGCCAGCGTCATCGCGCTCAAAAATGTCGGCCAATCGGTCATCGTTCCGCTCAGGCGGGGTCCCTGTTCCCTATTCCCTATTCCCTATTCCCTTGTCCCTGCTTCTTCATCCCAGGTAGCGGTGCAGGTCGCTAAGCAGCAGCCGCGTATATGCCGCCAACCGCTCCAGAAACCACGGCATTCCCACAAGCAGAATCACGGCGATCGCGGCCAGCCGCGGCACCGTGGTCAGCGACTGGTCCTGCAGGCTGGTCAGCGTCTGCACAAGACTGAGCACAAAGCTCAGCGCCACCGCCGCAATCAACAGCGGCGCGGAGAGAATCATGGCCTCGCGCATCAGCTGGCGCATCAGCTCCGCAACCAGATCCGGCGTCATGGGCGTCCTTTCAAAAGCTCTTCAAGAGCGAGCTGGCCAGCAGATTCCATCCGTCCACCATCACGAAGAGCAGAATCTTCAGCGGAGTCGACACCACCACCGGCGGCAACTGGAACATGCCGATCGATGTGGTGATCGCCGCCGTCACCATGTCGATCAGCAGAAACGGCAGAAACAGGACCGCGCCGATCGCGAAGCCGGCCTTCAGCTCCGACAGGATGTAGGCGGGAGCCACCACGCGCATCGGAAGATCGTCGGGCGTATTGGGCCGCGGAAGTTGCGCCGCCGACGTGAACAGCGCCAGATCTTTTTCACGCGCATACCGGAGCAGAAAGTGCTTCACGGGCACGGTGCCGCGATCGATCGCCTCGAGCCCCGTAATCTGGCCTGCGCGGTAGGGCTCAACGGCCTGCTGGTCGACTTGGTTCAGGACGGGCGTCATCAGGAACCAGGTCATCATCAGCGCCAGCCCCATCAGCGTGGGATTCGAAGGGGCGGTTTGCGTGCCCAGCGCCTGGCGCAAAAAATGGAACACCACCAGCAGCCGCACCAGAGGCGTCATGGCCATCAGAATCGCCGGCAAGAGCGTGATCAGCGTCAGGACAAAGAGAATCGTCCACGGCGTCGCGTCCGAGGGATGCAGCTTGGCATTCAAATCCGGCAACAGCGGAACACTTGTCTGCGCCGCAGCGCCCAGAGAAGCCAGCCCACCCGCCAAGGCCGTCACCATGAAACCCTCGCCTGCCGCTGCGTCCGAATCCGCGGCGCTCTCTGCGCGCCCGCTCGCCCTCCCGCGTCCATTTCGCGTCGCTCATCCAGCGGATAGAATGCCGGCCCGCCTTCCGCCGACGTCGCCACCAGAATCCTCCGCCCTTCGGCCTCCACCAGCGCCAGCGACTGCCGGGGCGCGAGCATGATTCGTTCGACCAGCGCCAGCCGCGGATCGTGGCGCCCACGCCCGCGCAGTCGCGCCATCATCCACCCCGCCCATCCGCCGAAACTCTCTGCCATGCCGAAGCCCCTATTCCCTTGTTCCCTCAGTCCCTTGTTCCCTGCCTTTTTCACGCCGGCCGCGTCACGCGCACCGCCAGCTTCGTCTCCACCACTTCAAACTCGGTCCACGCCAGTTGCACGTTGCCAGCGGCTAGCGGCAAGTCATTGCCATGGCTCCACTGCGACTCGATTACCGCGCCGGGCGCGAGCGCCAGCAGATCGTGCACGCGAAACCCGCGCACCGGTACCGCCACGTCCAGCTCCACCGGCAATCGCCCCACGACGGGCCCGAACACGGGCTGATCTTCCCCTTCCGTAATGCGCGCCGCCGGAACCAGCGCATGGCTGCCCTCCAATCCCCCGGCAGGGTCTGCTTCGATCGCCTCTGGTGTGGCCTCCACAGCCGCAACCGGACGCTTCGCCGTCAAGGGCGCACGCGCTCCCGCAGTTCCGAGCGCTACCCCCGGAATTGCCTGCGCCGCCCCCGGAACTCCCACCGCCGCCCCTGTATTCGCCTGCGCCGACCCCACATGTGCCGCCGGAACTGGATGAGCTGCAGCCATCTGCAGACAAACCCTGCAGAAAAGGGTCCAGTCGGATGTTGATGAGATTGGAAAGGACTCAGAATTGCGCGCCCGCAGCCCGCCGCGCAGCGCAACGCTACCCTCACTTCGCTGCTACACTTGAAGTTGGAAAGACTTTGCGGTTTCTCATCCCGCGCCTACGGGATTCAACCGCCTGCCGAGGTCGAAATACCATGCCTGAGCCCACCGAAAACAAGAGTTTCAGCGGAACCAGCCTGCGCCTTAAAGTCGGCCTCGCCGAGATGCTCAAGGGCGGGGTCATTATGGACGTAATGAGCGTCGAGCAGGCGCGCATCGCCGAAGAATCCGGCGCAGCCTCCGTCATGGCCCTCGAGCGCGTCCCCGCCATGATCCGCGCCGAGGGCGGAGTGGCGCGCATGGCGCGGCCCAGCCTCATCAAACAGATCATTCAGGCCATGTCGATTCCTGTAATGGCCAAGGCGCGCATCGGCCACACTGCTGAGGCACAAATTCTGCAGGAGTTGGGCGTCGACTACATCGACGAGAGCGAAGTCCTCACGCCCGCAGACGAGGCGCACCACATCGACAAGCACGCCTTCACAACGCCGTTCGTCTGCGGCGCGCGCAACCTGGGCGAGGCTCTGCGCCGCATCGCCGAAGGCGCTGCCATGATCCGCACCAAAGGCGAGGCAGGCACCGGCGACGTGGTTCACGCCGTCCAGCACATGCGCCAGATCACGCGCGAGATGCGCCTGCTCACTGTGCTCACCGAGCAGGAGCTTTACGCCGCCGCCAAGGAACTGCAGGCTCCCTACGAACTCGTCCATATGGTTGCGAAAAGCGGCAAGCTCCCCGTGCCCAACTTCTCCGCCGGAGGCATCGCCACTCCCGCCGACGCCGCGCTGATGATGCAGCTCGGCGCCGAGGCCATCTTCGTCGGCTCGGGAATCTTCATGAAGGAGCGCGCCACCCCGCTCGATGTCGAGAACTCGCCCAAGGAGCGCGAAGAGGCCGTCTCGCGCGCCAAGGCCATCGTCGTCGCCACCACGCATTGGAACGATCCCAAGATTCTCGCCGAGGTCAGCGAGCAGGTCACGGGCACGATGAAGGGCCTCGCCGCCGCCTCGATCGAAGAGTCGCAACTTTTGCAGACGAGAGGTTGGTAAGTCTGCCGTAGCGCAGGTGCCTCGCTGTTCGCCCGCACAGACTTTGAGGCTTCTTATCCTTGCGCAAGAAAGATGCGCAAGGCTCAGACTATTGCGATGGCTCCCCTTTTTCTCGCAGCGCGGCTCGTAGGAGCGCAAACTTCGGATATCAGAAGAGATGACGGCTCCGGCATCTGAGCCGGCCCGTCACTTTTTCAAAATCCGCAGCCCACTCTTCCGAATTTCGGTGCGTCCAAGCAAAAGTGAGTGTAAATTCATCCTCACAGGGTTCCCCATGCCCCCTATCTTTACTCCCATCCCGTCTGAGGTCGAACGCAAATCGCCTGGCACCGGAGGCAAGCCGCCCGTCGCCCGCCGTCCCACCGGCGGAGGCGGCGGTGGAGGCGATGACGACTGGCGAAGTCCGCGCCGCGGCCCGCGCGACGTGCTGCATCGCACCCGTGCCTTCGTTTTCTGCGCGCTGGCCGGCGACATGATGTTCTTCGTCATCCTTGTGGCGATGTTTTACGCCCGCCAGGCCGGCACGCACATGGATCCTCGCACCCTCCAGCAGATCGGCGACTGGCATCCCGTTCTCCTGCCGCCCATCCTCTTCCTCAACACTGCGATCCTGCTCCTCAGCACTCTGACTATGGAGCGCGCCCGCCAGCACATCTTTCGCGAGTTCGACGTGCTCGAGGAATGGCTCGGCCTCGGTCGGCCCGCGCTTCGCCGCACTCTTCCCTGGCTCGCAGCCACGTTGGCCCTTGGCCTGCTATTCCTTGCCGGCCAGATCGCCGCATGGCGCCAGCTCTCAGCGCAGGGGTACGCCTTCGGCCGCTGGGCCACTCCTTCCAGCTACTTTTTTTATCTCATCACCGGCCTGCACGCCGCCCACCTTCTCATCGGTGTGCTCGCGCTCGTCTTCTGCCTGTTCGCTCTCACACGTCTCAAGCGAGTTGAATCCCGCCAGCTCGCCGTGGACTCCATGGCGTGGTTCTGGCACACCATGGGCTTCGCCTGGCTGATCCTTTTCGGCGTGCTCGTCTTCGGACAGTAACAACAGCCAATAGCGACCGGCATTCAGCTTGTTTGGTGCGAGTCCGCGAAATTGTGCGTTGCGAGAGGGCGATTGGCGCCGGACTTTGTTGGGTTTGGTGAGTCCATACGCAAGATACATACCTACCCCACCCCCCCACCCCCCCTTTTAAGGGTTAAACGGTTTGAAATGAGCGACTTGTACCTTTCACCATTTTCTCCAAGTCATTGAAAAGGCAGGAGTTAGGGGGTCAAAGTCGTCAAAGATAAGGACTTACGGGCGCCTCTGATCGGGTCTTTGCACCTTCTCAGGTGCAAAGCCGCCTGGAAAAACGACAGGCGGCCATCTGCTGTAATCCCCTCCAGCATTTCCGGGCCGCCCATCCGCTCTCCGAAGGGAGAAACGCCTGTTTTGATTCTTAATTCAAGGGTAGCGATTTCGCGGAATTAGACTGCAAACTTCGGGAGAAATATCTTTGGTTTGGAATGAGGGGGATGGGGCGGTTTCTGGAAGTTGGAGGGGTTGACACGAGCGAAGCGAGTTAGCAAGTCAGCGAGTTAGCGGGCGACGGTGCGCTCGTCGCGGTAACAAAAGACTCGGGAAATTCGCAATGAGCGCTGCGGTTTGTCAGCGTCAATTATGGACTTTGTTATCATCCGACCATGCCATTATCTTGGAATGAAATTCGCCACAGGGCGATCGCCTTCTCGAAGAAGTGGACTGGCGAGGCAAGCGAGCGCGCCGAAAAGCAAACATTTTGGAATGAATTCTTTGAAGTGTTTGGCGTGCGTAGGCGAGTTGTCGCAGCTTTTGAGGAACCTGTAAAGAAGATTTCCGGGAAATACGGCTTCATTGATTTGTTCTGGCCTGGAATTGCGTTGGTTGAACACAAAAGCCTCGGCAAAGATCTGGGCAAAGCCGAATCGCAAGCATTTCGGTACATCCAAGACTTAGCAAGAGAAGGGCGCACAGACGAGATACCTCGATACGTCATAATCTCAGACTTTGCGCGGATTGCATTGCACGATCTAGAGCCTGAAGAGCAACTCAATCTGCCTTTGTTCAATGGCATACGCGTAAAGACGATTGAATTCTCGTTATCGCAATTACACGATTACATTCACGCCTTTGCGTTCATCCCTGGATATAAACAACACAAATTCGAAGAGCAAGATCCAATCAACATCAAAGCCGTTCAAATCATGGGCCGTCTTCACGATGCCTTGGGTTCTGGCGGTTATTCAGGTCACAGGCTTGAGCGATTTCTTGTCCGCATTTTGTTTTGCTTGTTCGCCGAAGATACGGGGATTTTCGAGCGCGAATCTTTCCACTTATATCTGATAAATCGAACGGCCAAGGACGGCTCAGACCTAGGACTCCACCTAGCACGACTTTTTGATGTCCTTAACACCCCCCACGAAAAACGACAGAAGAACCTTGATGAAACGCTGGCAGCCTTTACGTATGTAAACGGAGAGTTGTTTTCGGAAAACCTTGGGTTCGCAGATTTCAACACAGACATGCGCGAAGCTCTACTCGCCTGCACGCGTTTTGATTGGTCCCGCATTTCTCCCGCGATCTTTGGCTCTCTTTTTCAGGAGGTAATACCTGAAAGACGTCAGATCGGGGGGCATTACACAAACGAACGTGACATTCTCAAGGTCGTACATTCGCTGTTCCTCGACTCACTTCGGGAGGAGTTTGAACGAGCGAAGGGCAGCAGAGCTGAATTGATGCGTTTTCACAATAAAATTGCGCGCCTTCGGTTTCTCGATCCAGCGTGCGGTTGCGGGAATTTCCTGGTAATTACTTACCGTGAGCTCCGGGCGCTCGAAATTGAGGTTCTAAAGCTTCTTTTCCCATCCGCCCACCAAGAGTTGGATATTCAGCGCCTCTCTCTTGTTGACGTCGATGCATTTTACGGTATCGAGATAAGTGAATGGCCCGCCCGCATTGCTGAGGTTGCGATGTGGCTTATGGACCACCAGATGAACATTCGCCTGTCCGAAGAATTCGGCCAATATTTTGTTCGTTTGCCGCTTAAGAAATCGCCGACAATCCTTTGCACAAACGCCTTGCGAATGGATTGGGAGGATATTCTTCCCCGCTCCCAATGCAGTTATGTTCTCGGGAATCCGCCATTCGTCGGGAAGAAGGCCCGGAACGCCCAGCAACAGGCTGATATGCGGCACGTGTTCGGCGAACTAAAGGGTACCGGCGTCTTGGATTACGTGTGCTGTTGGTATTTGCGCGCTGCTCAATATATTCATAGAACGCACATAAAAGTCGGATTCGTCTCTACAAGCTCCGTCACTCAGGGTGAACAGCCGGGCATTTTGTGGCCGATCTTATTTGGTTCGTTAGACGTGAAAATTCATTTCGCTCATCGCACCTTCGCTTGGGAAAGCGAGGCTCGTGGAAAGGCGCATGTTCATGTCGTTGTCATTGGCTTCGGAGCCTTCGACGTCAAAGGGAAGAGTATCTATGACTATGAATCCAGCAAAACAAGCGTGCTAGTGACGCACCCGGCAAACATTAGTCCATACCTCATTGATGGGAAGGACGCTGCGCTAACGGCGCGAGAGCACCCAATTAGCGATGTGCCAGAGATGCGGTTTGGAAGCATGCCAAACGACGACGGAAATCTACTGCTTACAGATGAAGAGAAACGGCAGTTGCTGGAGGATTCGCCAGATGCCGCGCCTTTGATTCGCCCACTCTTGAGTGCAGATGAATACCTAAACGGGAAAAAGCGTTGGTGCCTCTGGCTGGAGAACGTAGCCCCTCAAACGATCCGAAATTTCCCCGAGATCAACCGTCGTGTCACCGCAGTTAGGGCGTACCGTAAAAAGAGTACAAGACCGACGACAAATAAGCTTGCAGCGTTCCCTTCGCTCTTCGGGGAGATTCGACAGCCCACGACCGATTACGTTCTTGTGCCATGCCATAGTTCTGAGACGCGACTATACATACCCATGAGCTATTTCAGACCGCGGTACGTTTTGAACAACAGTTGCCTTTGCTTGCCCGAGGCGACGCTGTACCACTTCGGGGTTCTTACATCAGGGATGCACATGGCTTGGGTCCGTCAAGTTTGTGGAAGATTGGAGTCGCGTTATCGGTACTCCGTAAAGCTTGTTTATAACAATTTTCCTTGGCCTCAGGAATTGACGTCGAGAAACAGGGATTCCGTCGCAGAAGCTTCCCAAGAAGTGCTCAACGCAAGAACCGAGTTTCCGAGCTCAACACTCGCAGAGCTCTACGATCCGATTGCAATGCCTCCCAAACTGGTCAAAGCACATGCGCTCTTGGATCGGGCAGTCGAGCGCTGTTATCGGGTTCAACCTTTTGTGAGTGATCGGCAACGAGTCGAATTCCTCTTCGCACTTCACGAACGGCTGGCAGCGCCCCTGATTGCAGTTCCGAAGCGGAAGAGAAAGCCGTAGAACGGAGAAGTATTTGTTAGCGGCTTCGCCGCGAAGTTTGTTCTTCAAAAAAGTGGGTGGGGCGAGCAGAGATCAGGGGTCAGAGATCAGTTACCGATCCCACCCTAGCGACAAAAGCAAGGGCGCGCCGAGGGTGGGGCACCCGGCGCGGCATCGCCGCGAGCTTTGTTTTCAAAAAATGCGAAGGATCCCCAGGCTTGCGCCATGGGGCTACCATATGACGCCCGCCGAGGAGGGCTGGGCTCTCTACGCCGTGCGCTGATGCAGGAGCGCGCTGCACCGCTCGCCGAGGGTCGGCACCACGGGACAGGTAAAGTAAATCTGCCGGTTGATCTCCATTAACAGTTGCACCGCCTCGACCTGGCCGTTGTGCGCGGTGAGCGATCCGCCTGCATGCGCGAACTCGTCGCTCAGGTATTCGATTGCATGGCCCAGGATTTCAAGAGCGCGGCCCGCCTGGGGCGAGATGCGCCGGCGGCGCGTGCGGCCAATCGTTGCCGGAACAGTTGCTGGACCAACCGGCACCGAAGCCGGGCGCGGATAACTACTCATCATCGAAAGGGGGCCCATGCAGTCTATCCTCACCCGGTTCTTCGGTGATTCGAGCCAAATGGGATAGAGTACGAAGGTGCTGTCTCAAAATGGCGCACCAATATTTATGCCGGACCGGATCGGGAAAACCAGTGACATGGCTCACAGCCGTTTGGTTAACACTCGCGCCTCACCCCTCGCAATCCGCTCAAACCCGCCATCCGCCAAACTGCCAAGCGTTTCTTCTCCTCGCACCACTCCCTGCCTTGACGGGAGAAGCGCGAAAACCTAATCTCAAGCTAGGTTTTCCTTCCACCGGAGTCGGCTTTTTCTCCGGCGATGCAGGCCATACTCAAGTAACGGAATGCACCTCTTTCGGGCTGGGCGATGAATCGAATCCCTTATGACTGGCAGTACCTCCCGCTTTTAATGCAGATACTTGCCGCCTTTCTTGTTGGTGTGGCAATGGTTACGGCTTCGTGGTTCGTGGGCCGGCACCGCAACACCCAGGTCAAGCTCGCCGCCTACGAGTGCGGCATCCAGGCCACGGGCGATGCGCGCGGCCGCTTCAGCGTGCGCTTCTACCTGGTCGCGGTTCTCTTCATCCTGTTCGATGTGGAGATGGTCTTCATGATGCCCTGGGCCGTCATCTATCGCCAGCTTCCACACATTACGGGCTCTCGGCTCTTTGGTTTCTGGGAGATGCTCGTCTATCTCGGCTTCGTTGCCGTCGGCCTCTACTACATTGTGCGCAAGGGCATCCTCAATTGGAGCCAGGACAAAGCGGATCTTTAATGCAGGGAACAGGGATCAGGGGTCAGGGATCAAGGGGCGTTCTTTCGGCGATCGATAAAGTGATTGCACATTTGGAAACTCATCAAGAGCAGAGAAGGCGGCGATAGAAGATGACGAGCGCAATCCCCACGATCTCAGGCAAGCAGGCCGTGCTCGCCGCCATGCCCGCTCATCCTGCGGTCAAAGCCCTCGAGGCCTGGAATCCCAAAGCCTTCACCGACGCCAAATTCGACTTCGGCGAGCTCACGCTGACCGTCGCGGCCGACGAAATTTGCGGCGCCTGCTCCGCCGTCCAGGCCGCAGGCTACAACTTTTTTGAAGACATGACCGCGGTCGACTGGTTCCCCGCCTCGCCGCGGTTCCAGTTGAGCTACCACATCCTGTCGCACAAATTTCTGGAGCGCATCCGGCTGCGCGTGATGCTCGATGAATCGGATCTCAGCGTCGACTCCATCACGCCTGTCTGGCCCGGCGCCAACTTTTACGAGCGCGAGGTCTTCGATCTCTTCGGCATCCACTTCTCGGGGCACCCCGATCTCCGCCGCATCATGATGCCGGACGACTGGCAGGGCCATCCGCTGCGCAAGGACTACCCGGTGGAGGGATACCGCTAATGAACGGGAAATCGCCGAGCGAGAACCGAGGCGCGCCTGTTCTCGAGCTGCCTGCGACCGAAACTGCCGGCGAGCACGTGATGGTGCTCAACATGGGCCCGCAGCACCCCGCCACGCACGGCGTGCTGCGGCTGATTGTCGAGCTGGACGGCGAAGTGATCGTCAGCGTGCGGCCCGAGATCGGCTATCTCCACACCGGTATCGAAAAGACTTGCGAGGCCAAGTTTTACCAGCAGGTGGTTCCGCTCACCGACCGCGTCAACTATCTCGATCCGCTCTCGAACAATCTCTGCTACTGCCTCGCCGTCGAAAGACTTCTCGGCCTCGAAATTCCCGAGCGCGCCCAGTGGATTCGTGTTCTGCTCACCGAGCTCAGCCGCCTCAACTCGCATCTCATCTGGCTCGGCACCCACGCCATGGACATTGGCGCCCTCACCGTCTTCCTCTACACCTTCCGTGAGCGCGAAGAAATCCTGCGGCTATTCGAGGCAGTCGCCGGCCAGCGCATGATGACCAGCTACTTCCGCATCGGCGGCCTCGCATTGGAGCCGCCGCTCGACTGGTTCGATCGCGTGCAGCATTTCATCACTACATTTCCCGAGAAGATCGACGAGTACTCGAACCTGCTGACGGGCAATCCGATCTTCATGAATCGCTTGAAGGGTGTTGGCTATCTTTCTGCTGCGGATGCGGTTGCGCTTGGCGTGACCGGGCCGCCGCTGCGCGCCTCCGGCGTTGATATCGACCTTCGCCGCGACATGCCGTACTCCAGCTACGAGAAGTTCCAGTTCAAGGTCCCCACCTCAACCGTCGGCGACACCTGGGCACGGTACGAGGTCCGTCTCGTCGAGATGCGCGAAAGCACGAAGATCGTCCAGCAGGCGCTCGACGGCATGCCTGGCGGACCCGTGAAAGCTGATGCGCCAAAGATCGTTCTGCCCGACCGCGAAAAGATGAAGACGCAGATGGAGGCCCTCATCCATCACTTCAAAATTGTCAGCGAGGGCTTCAACGTTCCTGCCGGGGAGGTCTACCAAGGCATGGAGTGCGGCCACGGCCAGATGGGCTACTACGTGGTTTCCGACGGCACGGCGAAACCGTATCGCGTCCACATGCGCTATCCGGGGTTCGCCACGCTGCAGGCTGTCGAAACCATGTGCAAAGGCCGCCTCATCGCCGACCTCGTAGCCGTCATCGGATCGATTGATATCGTGCTGGGGGAGATTGACCGTTGAGCGCTCCGCGCCTTGATCCTTTGGACGAAATTCGGAGGGAACTCTGGCTCTCGCTCGCTTCCCTGCTCCGCAGCTACACCGCGGTGCACGGATTGCACGGCAAACGCCAGGCCCATATCGCCGCAACCGAACAGACCATCATCGTTCGCCACCGCGAGAAATGGCTGCGCCTAGAGCGCATTCATGCATCGATCACCTGGACGCGAGAAAATGGAAAGAGCGGATCGGTGGAACTGACCGATCACGGTCACCTGCGCGGCCCGGCCGGTGAAGAAGCCCTGGACCTGGCCGCCGAGGCGTGGGCGCGCGAGCTGATGCTGGAACACATGAAGGACGAGGCACGGGAGTTGACACGATGAGCCCGAAGAAGACCAAATCCGAACCCGCCTCCGTCTTCTCGCCCGAGCTAGCCGCGCGCTTTGACGCCCTCGTCGAGAAATATCCCGTCAAACGTTCCGCGCTCATTCCCATGCTGCTCTACGCGCAAGACGAGGTTGGCTGCCTCTCTGACGCCGTCATCGCCGAAGTCGCCCGCCGCATCGGCATCACCGAGCTTGAAGTGCGCAACGTCGCCACGTACTACTCGATGCTCCGCTTCAAAATGGCGGGCAAGTACAACATTCAGGTCTGCACCAACATCAGTTGCATGTTGCGCGGAGCCTACGAGGTCCTCGACCGCTTCCGCGAAGAACTTGGCATCGACCCCAGCGGCGTCACGCCCGACGGCCTTTTCTCGCTCGAAGAAGTGGAGTGCATCGGCGCCTGCTGCTGGGCCCCGGCCATCCAGGTCAACTACGAATTCCACGACGAGCTCAAGCCCGAGCTGGTCCCCGGAATCCTCGCCGGTTATCGCGGGATAGATCGAGACAAGAAGAAAGGCAAGGCCGGCGATGCCTAGGCTCGTCTCCCATCCCGACGAGGTCAAAATCGTCTCGCGCCGCTTCGGTCTTGGAGCGACGGACATCGATCGATACCTCGAACTCGGCGGTTACGAGGCCGTCAAAAAATGCCTCGCGCAGGGATCCGAGTGGATCATCGAGGAAATGAAGGCATCGGGCCTCCGCGGCCGTGGCGGCGCGGGCTTTTCCGCCGGCATGAAGTGGTCGTTCGTTCCCAGGCAATCCGCCAAGCCCAAGTACATCCTCATCAACGGCGACGAAAGCGAACCCGGCACCTGTAAGGATCACCTCATCTTCCTGCACGATCCGCACGCCGTCATTGAAGGCACCATCATTGCGGGCCTCGCCGTCGGGGCCAAGATGGGCTTCATTTATCTGCGCGGCGAGTACCGCTATCTGCTCGAGATTATGGAGCGCGCCGTTGCCGACGCCTACGCTCGAGGCTTCCTCGGCACAAACATCTTCGGCTCCGATAAAGAATTTCAAATCGTCACGCAAACCGGCGCGGGGGCGTACGAAGTCGGCGAAGAGTCGGCGCTGATGGAGTCGCTCGAAGGCCAGCGCGGCGTTCCGCGCATCAAGCCGCCCTTCCCTGCCGTCGTCGGGCTCTACGGTGGGCCCACGGTCATCAACAACGCCGAGACCATCGCCACCGTGCCTCACGTCATCATCATGGGCGCGGCGGCCTACGCTGCCATCGGCACTCCACGCAACGGCGGCACGCGTCTGTTCTCGATCAGCGGACACGTCGAGCGCCCCGGCGTCTACGAGCTGCCCATGGGCTACAACCTCAAGAAGATGATCTACGACGTGGCCGGCGGCATTCCCGGCGGACGCAAGTTGAAGGCCGTCGTTCCCGGCGGATCGTCTACGCCCGTTCTGCTGCCCGAAGAAATCGAAAACGTCGGCATGGACTTCGACCAGGTCGGCAAAGCCGGATCGATGCTCGGCTCCGGTGGCGTGGTTGTGATCGACGACCAGACCTGCATCGTCGAATTCGCTCTCCGTACCATCAGCTTCTACGCGCACGAGAGCTGCGGCTGGTGCATTCCCTGCCGCGAAGGCACTGACTGGCTGAAAAAGTCGCTCACCCGCTTCCACGCCGGCTTTGGTTCGCCTTCTGACATCGACAACATTCAGTACCTCGCCGAAAACATGCTGGGCCGCACCTTTTGCCCGCTCGGCGATGCGGCGGCCATGCCGACGATCACGTTCGTCAAAAAGTTTCGACAGGAATTTGAAGATCATTTGAACGGCAAGCCCTGCCCCTTCGCCAAGGAAGGCGTGCCGCAACTGACCGTTGTGTAACCCGCGAGGAGATTTCCGAAAGGCCGCACGCCCAAGAGAAACCGAATGCCCGATGTAACGTTCACAGTCGACGGAAAGAAGCTCACCGCGCACGCGGGCACGCTGCTCATTGACGCCTGCCGCAAAGCGGGCATCGAGATTCCCGCGTTTTGCTACTACCCCGGTCTCTCGCTTCAGGCGGCGTGCCGCATGTGCCTCGTGCGCCAGGAAAAAGTTCCCAAGCTGCAGACCGCCTGCACCACGCAGGTCGCCGAAGGCCAGGTGTTCACGACCGAGTCGCCCGAAATCGCGCAGGCGCGCAAGGCGATGATCGAGCTGCTGCTCGGCAACCACCCGCTCGATTGCCCCGTGTGCGACGCTGGCGGCGAGTGCGAGCTGCAGGACATGAACTTCAAGTACGGCGCAGGCGAAAGCCAGTTCGTCGAAGTAAAGTTTCATCGCGACGAGCAGCAGTGGTCGCCCGCCGTGTTTTACGATCGCCCGCGCTGCATCCTCTGCTACCGCTGCATCCGCATGTGCGGCGAAGGCATGGACGTTTGGGCGCTCGGCATCCACAACCGCGCGATCAACTCCGTCATCGTACCCAATGACGGCCACCAGCTCGACTGCGAGCAGTGCGGCATGTGCATCGACGTGTGCCCCGTGGGCGCGCTCACCAGCGGCAGCTATCGCTACAAGACGCGCCCGTGGGAGATGAACCACGTCTCCACCGTCTGCACGCATTGCGCCGACGGATGCAAAGTTACTCTCGGCGTGCGCCAGTCGAACGACGGCTCCAGCATCGTTCGCGCCGACAACCGCGACAAAAGCGGCATCAACAACGACTTCCTCTGCGCCAAGGGCCGCTT
Source organism: Occallatibacter sp. (assembly GCA_050010795.1). Classification (GTDB taxonomy): domain Bacteria; phylum Acidobacteriota; class Terriglobia; order Terriglobales; family Acidobacteriaceae; genus Telmatobacter. Next base: position 148,178 of record JBEKKI010000001.1, on the reverse strand, counting down.
CGGCTTCGATTTCGTCGACAGCCCCGATCGCCTGACGCAGCCTCTCGTCCGCAACGCGCAAGGCAAGCTCGAACCCGCGACGTGGGAACATGCGATTCGCGTCGCGGCCGCCAAACTCAAGGAGATTCGCGACACGCGCGGCGGCAGCGCGATCGGCGTCATCGGATCAAACAGGGCAACGAACGAAGAGAATTATCTGCTGCAGAAGTTCGCGCGCACCGTGCTTGGCACAAACAACATCGATCACGTGCGGACGACTGATTACTCGTCCTTCGCCCGCGCACTCGTCGGCCAGCCGGGCAAAACCGCCAGCCTGCGCGACATAGCGGCCGCGCCCGCAATCCTCCTCGTCGGCGGCAACCCGACGGACGAGCACCCGCTGCTCGCCTGGCTGCTGCGGACTGATGTGCGGCTCAATCGCGCGCGCCTCTACGTCGCGAATTCCCGGCCCATCAAACTCGCCCGCCAGGCCAAAGCCACGCTCGAGATCAAGGCCGCCGACTACGGCAAGCTCGTCTCTCAGCTCGACACTGGGAGATCCGAATTCAGCAAGGCCATCCGCGCCGAAGAGTCACTGATCGTCATCTTCGGCGAAGAACTTCGCGGCGCGGCCGTCGAAAACCTCATCGCCTGGGGCCTCAAACGGGGCAACGTCCGTTTTGCGTATCTCGGCGACCATTCGAACTCACGCGGCGCGGCCGACATGGGTCTCTTCCCTGACCTGCTCCCCGGGTACGTTCCCGTCACCGCACCCGGCGCGTTCATCGAATACGCCAACCTTTCTGCCCAGCCAGGTCAATCGCTGCCACAGATGCTCGACTTGGCAGCAGCAGGTGAACTCGGCGCGCTGCTCGTCGTTGGCGCGAATCCCGTTTCGCGCAACAAACTCAGTCCCGCCACGCTCTCCAAAACATTTCTCATCGTCGAGGATCTGTTCCTCACCGAGACCGCAGCCCTCGCCGACGTCGTTTTCCCTGCCGCCAGCCTCTACGAAAAATCCGGCACCGTCGCGAATACATACGGCGACATTCAAATGGTTCGCAAGGCCGCAGACCGTGCGGGCGTCAAACCCGACTTCGAAATCCTCGTTCGCCTCGCCGGCGGCATGGGCGTCGACGTTGGCACGCTGGTTCCCTTCGGCAAACGCGGAGTCACTGGCGATCTCGGCCAGTCGCGGGGCGCGCAATCCGGCGAAGCGGATCGTCATTCCGTCTGGCTTGAAGCCAACGGCCTCGAGCCAAAGCTAAGCCCGTTCGATCCGCTGGCCGTGCTTGACGAAATAGAGCGCCTTGTACCGGGATACAAACTCGATCGCATCAATCTTTTCGCTGGCAACGACGTGCACACGGAGCCGGCCTCGCCGGGATTTGTTCCAGTCTCAGCGCTGATCTCGCCCGATCTTATTGTTCCCGCACACGACACGCTTTTCACCTCAGGCACGCTGGGCCGTTACAGCCCAGCGCTCAAACAACTCGAAGAACATCAATCAAAGGAACTCGCAAAATCCGCAGCCGACTGAGAGTTTGCACCCGGTCGTCGCTGACTCGCTGACTTGCTAACTTGCTGACTCGCTGTTTGAAGAAGGCCAAACGCACGTGACGATCCTCGCATTCTTTCTTTGGAGCCTCGCCAAAGTCGCCGTGGTCACGGTGGTGATGCTGCTTGGCATCGCTTACACCGTGCTCCTCGAGCGCAAACTGGTGGGTCGCATCCAGAACCGCTGGGGCCCCAGCCGGGTCGGCCCCTTTGGCCTCCTGCAGCCGCTCGTCGACGGCGCCAAGTCCTTCCTCAAGGAAGACCTGATTCCTACTGCTGTTTATCGCCCAATCTATCTACTCGCGCCCATCCTCTCTCTGGGCTGCGCGCTTATCTCCATCGCCGTCATTCCGTTCGGCGCGCCCGGCATGGGTCCGCACGGTTTCGATCTCTTCGAGATTTCCAACATCAACATCGGCTTGCTCGTCATTCTCGGCATTACGTCGATGGGCGTCTATGGCATCGCTCTCGCCGGCTGGTCGTCGAACAACAAATATTCGCTGCTTGGCTCGCTTCGCTCCTCGGCACAGCTCATCAGCTACGAACTTGCGCTCGGTCTCTCGGTGGTCGGTGTGGTTCTTCGTGCCGGATCGCTCAACCTCCGCGTCATTGTCGAGCAGCAAGCCACTCTCGGCGCCGCAACTTGGAATATCCTTGGCGGAGGCCAGTTCATCGCCTTCTTCATTTACCTAATGGCCGCCTTCGCCGAGACCAACCGCTCGCCTTTCGATCTGCCCGAGGCCGAAAGCGAGCTTACCGGCGGCTATCACACCGAGTACAGCTCCATGAAGTTTGCCATGTTCTTCATGGCCGAGTACGGCAACATGATTAACGTGGGCTGCGTGGCCACGCTGCTCTTTCTCGGCGGCTGGACGAGCCCCCTCGGCGACCTGATGCCGCCGCTGCAGAACACTGTCATCAACATCTTTCTTCCCATCTTTTGGTTCGTGCTCAAAGTCTTCCTGTTTCTATGTCTCTACGTCTGGGTGCGCGGCACGCTGCCCCGCTTCCGCTATGACCAATTGATGAGCTTCGGATGGCGCGTGCTGCTTCCGCTCGCCATCCTCAACATTGTGGGAACAAGCCTCTGGCTTGCGTACCGCTGAGGGTAGATTCCCAAGTCTGAAAATCCGGACATGGGCGCCCCCGAGACGACGATTCGCGCTCATTTACAATCGGGAAGGAATTTTCCTCGAACGACGATGCACCTGATCCTGTTCTTCCTCTTTGCCGGACTCTGCCTCGCGGGAGCCATCAATCTCCTGTTGCAGACCCATCCCATCAATAGCGCTCTCTCGCTCATCGTCGTTATGACCTCCCTCGCTGTGCTCTATCTTTTGCTCGGCGCCGAATTCCTCGCCATCGCGCAGATCATCGTCTACGCCGGCGCGGTCATGGTTCTGTTCATCTTCGTCGTCATGCTCCTGAACGCCGGCCGTGAAGAGCGTACCCTCGGCAGTCGCGCCGCCGGCGCCGTCGGATTTCCCGCGGTCGCCGCGCTGCTGGCCGTTCTCGCCACCATCATTCTTCGCGCGCAGGGCTTGGGCGCGGCGCATCTCGGCCAGGGCCTGACCAACGCGCCCGGCCAGTCGAACCTGGTCCTGCTCAGCCAGGTGCTCTTCCACGAACTGCTCCTGCCCTTCGAGGTCACATCGGTGCTCATTCTCGTCGCCATTCTCGGCGCGGTCGCGCTCGCGCATAAAGAAGGCGCGGAAAGGACGGCCGAAAAGTGAGCTTCCTTCAACACGACGTGCCTCTCACGTGGTACCTGCTTCTGAGCGCTGTCCTGTTCTCGCTCGGCATCGTCGGTTTCCTCATCAAGCGCAATCTCATTACCGTTTTCATGTCCATTGAGCTCATGCTCAACGCTGTCAACCTCTCTTTCGTCGCCTTCGCTTCTCAGTGGCACGAGGTGCGGGGCCAGATCTTCGTCTTTTTCGTCATGATGGTCGCCGCCGCTGAAGCCGCAGTCGGCCTGGCCATCATCATTGCCGTCTTCCGCGCTCGCGCCACGCTGGCGGTCGACCGGATCGACCTGATGAAGCTATGAACGAGTCCCCGCATCTGTGGCTGATTCCGCTGTTTCCCTTCGTGGGCTTCCTGCTCAACGGAATCCTCGGCTCCCGCATGCCCCGGCGGCTCACCACCATCATCGGCATTCTTGCGCCGCTCGGCTCGCTCCTTTTGGTTCTGAACGCCTTCATCGCCACCAGCGTCACCGCTGCCACAAGCTGTCCTGGTTGCGGTCTGGTCTCGGCCATGACGCTGCCGGCCGTCGACACTCTTTCGCAGCCCTGGATTGCCATCGGCGCATTTCACGTCGATTTCAGCTTTGCCCTCGATCAACTCTCGCTCGTCATGCTGCTCGTCGTCACCAGCGTGGGCTTTCTCATCCACGTTTACTCCGTCAGCTACATGCACGACGACGCGGGCTACGCGCGCTACTTCAGCTTCCTCAATCTCTTCCTCTTCTTCATGACCGTGTTGGTCCTCGCCGAAAACTTTCTGCTCATGTTCGTCGGCTGGGAGGGCGTGGGCCTGGCTTCCTATCTGCTCATCGGCTTCTGGTTCCAGAAGAACAGCGCGGCCGACGCCGGCAAAAAAGCTTTCATCGTCAATCGCATTGGCGACTTCGGCTTCCTGATCGGCATCTTCCTTGTCCTCTCCACCTTCGGCACGCTCAGCTTCGGCGACATCGCGGTAAAGCTTGCGCTGGCTCCCGGCTGGCAGGGCGCCGTCCTCACCGTTATCTGCATCTGCCTGCTTGCGGGCGCCGCCGGCAAGAGCGCGCAGCTCCCGCTCTACGTTTGGCTGCCCGACGCCATGGAGGGCCCCACACCCGTCTCCGCGCTCATCCACGCCGCCACCATGGTCACGGCCGGCGTTTATATGATCGCGCGAACACATTTACTTTTCGATCGCGCGCCCATCGCGCTCTGGACGGTCGCCATTGTCGGCGCCGCCACGGCTCTCTTCGCCGCCACCATCGGCCTCGCGCAAAACGACATCAAGCGCGTGCTCGCGTACTCCACCATCTCGCAGCTCGGCTACATGTTTCTCGCCTGCGGAGTCGCGGCCTACTCAGCAGCAATCTTCCATCTCGTCACGCACGCGTTCTTCAAAGCCCTCCTCTTCCTCGCGGCCGGCTCGGTCATTCACGCACTCGGTGGCGAGCAGGACATGCGTAAAATGGGCGGCCTGCGCACCAAGCTCCCCGTCACCTTCTGGACAATGACCGTGGCTGTCTTCACCATTGCGGGATTTCCGCCGCTGGCCGCCTTCTTCTCAAAAGACGCCATTCTCTACGCTGCATATCTTGACGGAGCAGGCGGCAAGATTCTGTGGTTTGTCGGCCTCGTCACGGCGCTGCTCACCTCGCTCTACATGTTTCGCCTGTGGTATCTCACCTTCTTTGGAGAACTACACACGCCCGATGCTCATCCTAACGAGTGCCCGTGGTCGATGCGTGTGCCTCTCGTCATCCTTGCCATCCTTTCAGTCTGCGGCGGATGGATCGGCATCGATCGCTTCAGCGCGTACCTCGCTCCCGCGGCCGCGGCGCATCGCGCCATGCCGGCCGGAATGCCGGCGAGCGAGTTTGGCCTGTCGGTTCTTGCCGTTCTGGTGGCTCTCGTCGGCTTGTTCATCGCCGACACATTCTATCGCCGCAAGACCGAGCGTCCCGCCGAGCTCGCCGCCGCGCTCCCCAGCGGTTACAAGCTGCTCCTGAACAAGTACTACGTCGACGAGATCTACGGCGCGGTCATCGTCAAGCCGCTGCTCAGCGTCTCGAAATACGTCCTCGGCTGGATCGTCGACGGCGCGATTCTCGGTGGCCTCGCCTGGCTGCTCGCTGGCGTCGCTTCCCTCTCCGGCATGATCCTGCAGCGCTGGCAGTCGGGCAACCTGCGCTCGTACGCCGCGTGGCTGGCCGCCGGAGCCGCCGCCGTGCTTTTGTTTTTGCTCATCACAGCCTCACCCCACGCGTGGAGTCTATCCTTCTTTCATTCCGAACCCATCTTCAAACTAAGTCACATTACCGTTACGCAGCTCGGACAGGCGGGGCGCTGAGAAATGACCATCGACCAATCCATTCTCACCCTCATCCTGCTGGTTCCGCTCGCGGGCGCGGTGCTCGTCGCGATCCTACCCGACCGCGCCAAGCTACCCAACTGGATCGCCCTCGCCACCACGCTCTTCACGTTCCTCCTCACATTGCATCTTCCCGCGCATTTCGCCGCCGGCCAATCCGGGTTCCAGTTCGAGCAAAACGTTCCCTGGATCGAGAGCCCCGCCATCTTCTACCACGTCGGCGTCGATGGCCTCAGCCTCTGGCTCGTCGTTCTCGTCGGCCTGCTTGCGCCCGTCGGCGTTGTCGCCAGTTGGAACGCGATCCAGACTCGCCGCAAGGTTTTCTACTCGCTCTTCCTCATCCAGCAGACCGCCATGTTCGGCGTCTTCGTCTCGCTCGACCTCATGCTCTACTACGGCTTCTGGGAACTCTCACTCGTGCCCATGGCGATCCTGATCGCCATGTACGGCCGCAAAGAAGGCTCGCGCGCCGCTCTCAAATTCTTCCTCTTCACCTTCATTCCCTCCGCGCCGCTGCTGGTCGCCATCCTCTGGCTCTACGCGCGCACTCACACATTCAACTTCGCTGACCTCCAATACCAGACCGCCAGCGGCGTCCTTCCCGCAGGCGCGCTCTTCTGGTGCGCGCTCGCGTTTCTGTTCGCCTTTGCGGTCAAGGTTCCCGTCTTCCCGCTGCACGGCTGGCTGGCCGACACGTACAACGAAGCGCCCGTCGCGCTCGCCATGGTCGTCGCCGGCAAGCTCGGCCTCTACTCCATGTTTCGCTTCCACGTGGAGCTCTTCCCCAACCAGGCCAGCGCCATCGCGCCGCTGCTCATTGCGCTCGCCGTCATCGGCATTCTCTACGGCGCCTGCCTCGCCCTCGTGCAGCGCGACTTCTGGCGTCTCATGGCCTACGCCGCACTCAGCCACTTGAGCCTCATCGTCCTCGCCATCTATGGCTTCACCTTCCTCGGCTGGGCCGGCGGCGTATATCAGATCCTCTCGCACGGCGTGGTCGACGGCGCGCTCTTCCTGCTGCTCGGCGCGCTTGAGGTTCGCTACGCCACCAGCCTCATCAATTCCTACGGCGGCCTCGGCGCCAGGCTGCCCCGCGCCGCGTCCTATTTCGTTATCGCCGCGCTCGCCATGATCGGTTTGCCCATGCTCTCGGGCTTCATCGGCGAATTCATCATCCTCTCCAGTACTTTCGCCGGCGTCAGCCGCGGCTGGGCCATCGCCGGTGCTGTCGGAGTCATCCTTGGCGCGGCCTACATGCTCTGGCTCGTCCAGCGCCTCTTCTACGGACCCGAGAGCGCGCTCGCTACATCCAAGCCGACCAGCGATCTTCGCTTCGGGGAACTCGCCATCCTTACACCGCTCATCGTTCTCATGCTTGTCATGGGACTCGCGCCGAATCTCTGGCTCGATTCCATCAAGACCGGCGTTCATCCTCCAATCCTCACCCCGCAGACCCTTGATCAGCCCGTGACTTCCGCACCTACAAGAAACGGGCCGATGGTCTCCCGCGGGCTAAGCAAGCCAACTGAGATTTCGAAAGAAATTCAACAAGAAACTCAACGGGAGGCCACGCGGTGAACCCAGTTCCCGACATCTATCGCATCCTCCCCGAGGTCATCCTCACGCTCACTGGCGTCGCCGTCATGCTTATTGACGCATCGCTGCCGCCCCTGTGGCCGCGCCGCCCGCTCGGCTGGGTCGCCGCCATCGGCACAACCATCGCGCTCTGGGCCAGTCTGTGGCAGCTCTCCTTGTTGCAAGGCTCCGGCTTCTTTGCCACTGTCGAGACCAGCGCCTTCACCGTCTTCTTCCACGTCCTCATCTGCGGAATCGTTCTCGTCGCGCTCCTGCTCTCGCTCGACACCCTCCCCGCCGGCACGCATCACCAGGGCGAGTTCTACGCCCTCATCATCTTTGGCGCCGTCGGCATGTGCCTGCTTACCTCCGCCGTCGAGCTCCTCGTCGTCTTCATCGCGCTCGAAATCTCCTCCATCTCCACATACATCCTCGCCGGCTGGCGCAAGCAGACCGGCCGGAGCCCTGAAGCCGCCATCAAATATTTCCTGCTCGGCTCCTTCGCCACTGCGTTCCTGCTCTACGGCATCGCATTGATCTTCGGCGCCACCGGAACCACGCAGATCTACCAGATCGCCCTGCTCGCCCCCGCCGCGCAGAACCAGACCCTCGTCGTCGCCGCTCTCGCGCTCATGCTGGTCGGCATTCTCTTCAAAGTCTCCGCCGCGCCGTTTCACGTGTGGACTCCCGACGTTTACGAAGGCGCGCCCACGCCCGTCGTCGCGCTGCTCTCGACTGCGCCCAAGGTTGCCGCGTTCGCGCTGCTTCTTCGCGTCGTCTACGAGATCTTCCCCAGCCTCCACTCGCTCTGGGCGCCGCTGCTCTGGATCGTCGCCGTCCTCTCCATGACCGTCGGCAACCTCGCCGCGCTCCGCCAGCAGAACGTCAAGCGCATGCTGGCCTACTCGGCCATCGCCCACGCCGGATACTTGCTCGCCGCATTCGCAGGCATCGGGTCCATTGGAATTGCGGCGGCGGCCTTTTACGCCGCTGCCTACGCCGCCATGAACGTCGGTGTCTTTGCCGTCATCACTCTCGTCGCCGGGTACGACGAGCAGCTCTCCCTCATCGACGACTACCGCGGCCTCCTCTACCGCTCGCCGCTCCTCGGCAGCCTGCTCATCTTCTTCCTCATCTCGCTCATCGGCATTCCCTTCACCGGCGGATTCTTCGGCAAGTTCTACGCCTTCACCGCCGCGGTGGGCGGCGGAGCCATCGCTCTGGCCATCATCGGCCTGCTCAACTCAGGATTAGCCGCGGCTTATTACCTCCGCCTCGTGCTCGTCTCCGCCCAGCGCCCACTTGAAGATCAACGCATCGCGCCGCCCCGGCCCGCAGTCGGCCCTGCCGTCATCGCCGCGCTCTTCCTCGCCGTCGCCGCAACGTTGATTCTCGGCATCATTCCCGGCGCAACGCTCGATGCCGCGCAATCCGCCGCGCACACGCTGCAGGCGCCGCCGCAAGCGCCCGTCGCCGCCGTTCCTTTACAATTCCCTCAATGAAGCTTGGCGAATTAGCAAGTCGGCTGGGCGCGGAACTCCGCGGCAACCCGGATCTCGAAATCACCGGCGTCAAAGGCATTGAAGAAGCCGGACCCACTGAAATAACCTTCGTCGCCAACGTCCGCTATACTGCGCTCGCCCGAACCACGCACGCCGCCGCCGTGATCGTTGAGCCGGAATTCCAGGAAATCTCAGCCGCAACCATCCGCATCAAGAATCCCTATCACGCTTTCTCGCGCGCGCTCGGCCTCTTCTATCAGCCGCCGGCCTACTCGCCAGGTATTCACTCGACCGCCGTCATCGATCCCACCGCCGAAATCGGCCCTGACGCGCACATCGGGGCTTACGCGGTTATCGGACCGCGCGTTCGCATCGGCGCGCACGCCGCCATCCTGCCGCACGTCGTGCTCTATCCTGGCGTCGAGGTGGGCAGCCACTTTTTTGCGCACGCGCACTCGGTCGTTCGCGAGAACTGCGTCCTCGGCGACTACGTGACGCTTGAAAACGGCGTCGTCATCGGCGGCGACGGCTTTGGCTTCGCAAAGAATGCCGAAGGCCACTGGGAAAAAATCCCACAGTCCGGCCCCGTCCGCATCGGCAGCCACGTCGACGTGCAGGCCAACGCCACCATCGACCGCGCCACCGTCGGCGCGACCGAAATCGGCGACGGCACCAAGGTCGACAATCTGGTCCAGGTGGGCCACGGCTCGCGCATCGGCAGCGACACGCTCGTCTGCGCGCAGACCGGCCTCGCCGGCTCTTCCATCATCGGCAACAACGTCATCCTCGCCGGCCAGGTGGGCATCGCCGGCCATCTTACGGTCGGCGATGGCGTCATACTTACCGCGCAATCCGCGGTTTCGCACGACGTGCCGCCCGGCAAGACGATCTCCGGCTCTCCCGGCTTTGACAATCGCACCTGGCTCCGTGCCGTCGCCATCTTCCAGCGCCTGCCGGAACTTGCCAAGCGCCTCGACCGCCTCGAGAAGTTGATCGAAAAGCATTTCTCCACTGATGCCACGCCCGGCGCAACAGGGCCTGAAGACCGAGGCAAAGATTGATCGGCCGCGCCGCCTTTCGCTCATCGGCCATCGCAGTTGCACTCTGCGCGGCTCTCCTCCCCGTCACAGCCTGCCACTCCTACCACATCGACACGACCATCGAGAACCGCACCGGCGCCGATATTCAACTCCTCGAAGTCGATTACCCCTGGGCCAGCTTTGGCGCCGACCGCATCGCTTCCGGAGCGGAATACCGCTATCGCTTCACCGTGCTCGGCACCGGCCCGCTCAAGATCACCTACACAGCCGCCGGCAACAAGCAGGTCCAGATCACCGGGCCGACGCTCGAGTATCACCAGCAGGGTCAGCTCAAAATCGTTCTTCTACCCGCCGGCAAAGCGCAATTCCTTCCCCAACTCACCTCCCCTTCCTGATTCCCGGCTGGGCACAGCCGCACCTCAAACTCTGGCCAACGCAAAAAGGCGGAGCCCGTTTCCGGCCGCTCCGCCTCTTCTACCACTCAATGCTTACTTATTCCCGGGCCCCAATGTCCCTCGGTCTCTGTTTTCCTATTCCCTAATCCCTGGTCCCTATTCCCTGCTCTCAATGCACCACGTTCTGGAACAGCGGCGACTGCAAAAGCGCGCTGAACTCCGTGTCCGACGTGGCGAAGTGAATTCCCAGCTTCCCTGAGTCGGAGTCGATCGACGTCTCGTTCAGCGCCTGCTTCTCCGTATCCGATCCCGTCATCTTCCTCACCATCACCGCCGCCGAAAGCAGCGACGACATGGTTGCCGCCGTAAACGTATCGCCGGTCTCAATAGTCAGGTCGAACTTGACGCCGTGCGAGAAATCCATCGAGTACCACGAAGCCTCGAGCCGCTGCTTCACGGTGTCGAAATCGGTCAGCGATCCCGCCTGGCCAAGCAGTTGCTTCATCATGGTCTGTGTGCCCGCGTTGTCCAGAATGCTCCACAGCGGATTCGAATCCACGCTCTGCATTGCGTTCATCATCGATCCGTTGGTAAGCAGGCTCGGCGCCATTCCGTCTCGCGCATCCAGCGACTTGGTCACCGAGTCCTTGCCCCCGAAGATCATCGTTGAGGGATCCACAAAGCACAGCACCATCCCCGTCTTGCCCATGGGGTAAACGCTGTTCGTCCTCACCATCGTCGGCCTGATCTTCTGCGCGCGAAAGCTCGCCAGAATGTCCGCGGTCGGAAACTGCCCTTGCGCCACTCCCACCGTCTGCAGCGCATCGCTTCCCGGCGACGGCCGGAACAACGCGAACGCCAGCTCGTCCACATAATCGTCGATCGGCTCGCCCTGGCTTGCGCCCGTTTTTCCCGTCTTCAAAGTGAACTTGCTCAATGCCTCGTCGAACTGCTTCAGCTCCGGCGGCATCACGCGGTTCCGCAAATTCATCGCCGCCGTCGAGTTCTGCATCGCCCGATAGTCAATCGCCACCAGTTGCTGCACATCGTGCGGAATGGCTCCGCGCGCATCCGTCGTTAACTGTGCTGCCGGAGCCGGCGCCGCTGCCGCCAGCAACATTGCTAAAATCGAAATTCCCATTAGCCGCTTAAACAATTCAACCCTCCGCATTCCCATTCCCTTTTGCTCGCTACCCTTATTCTACCGATTTCTTGTTTCTCATGTTCGCGAGCGCTGCTCTCCCGGCCACGCCAGCGGATGTTCGAGGCGTCTTTCCAGGATTTTGGTCTGCTCGTCGAACTCACTTAATTGACGCATCCAGTCGCTTTCCCGCTCACAGGCCGCCTCGGGAATCAAGCCAATCACCTCTCCCTCGGCAATTTTCGCCTTGTGACGTCCGGCCAGGCCTACAACTTTCCGGTGAACCGCGGAAAGCGGCGTCGCCTCAAAATCCGTAATGTTCATCGAAAGTTGGGCCCGGCCATGGGCCAGAACCCCCATCGCCTTTACGCCCCTCATTCCCCCGCCCGCGGCGCGAATCTCGCGCGCGATCGCCCGCACCATCGAAACATCGGACGAATCGAAATAAATATTGTAGGCAACCAGGAACTTCCGCGCCCCTACCGCGCAAGCGCCTCCGGTCGGATGCAGTCCCGGCCCGCCCAGGTCGGGCCGTCGCGATGGCTCCTTCTCCGCCGCGTCTCTCAGCCCCTCGAACTGGCCCCGCCGCACATCCTCAAGGTTCACGCGGTCAGGCCGCGCCGCCGCCGCCTCGTAGAAATACACCGGCACTCCGAACCGCCGCCAGATCTCCAGCCCCGCCTGCCGTGCCAGCATCACGCATTGTTCCAGCTTGATCCCTTTCACCGGCACAAACGGAATCACGTCTGCCGCGCCAATGCGTGGATGCGCGCCCTGTTGTCGCGTCAGATCGATCAACTCCACGGCCTTGCCGGCTGCCCTGATCGCCGCTTCGACCACCGCGGCCGGCTCCCCGGCAATCGTCACCACGGAGCGGTTGTGGTCAGCGTCCATCGACCAGTCGAGCAGGCGCACTCCTTCCACGCGCATGGCACTCACAATCGCCTCAACGCGCGCGGCGTCCGTGCCCTCTGAGAAGTTGGGAACGCATTCGACGATCGCTTCGCTCATCTCCGCCTTGCTTTCTCGCCCATCCTGCTCCGATCCCCGTTCCTATTCCCTATTCCCTGGTCCCTGCTTTTCTCATCTCCAGAACGTATATCCAACCTGGATCAGAAGGCTGGCGTTCACGCCCGGGTTGCGGTCGCCCAGCGACGCCGAAGAAATGTGGATGGCGTTCAAGCCCACGTCGATCGACCGCTTCGGCTTGAGGAAGTAATGCACTCCAATGCCGCCCTGCGGTGAAAAATTCCACACGCTTGTGCTGCCGTCAATTTCCTCAGACGGGTTGCTCATGAGATTCGGCGGAAACTCGTGCGTCGTATAGATCACCCCGCCTGCCCCCTGAAACCATGGCTGAATCCTGCGCGAGTGGGAAACAAAATTCCAGCGGAAGATGACCGGGGTGATGCTTACGCCGCGAAACGTTCCACCGCCAAACGGCAGAAGACAACCGATCGTCTGCCCATTCGTCGTCTGGCACTGATATTCCTCGAGGTGCGGGGGCGGCGTATACGCCTGCCACAGCGGCATGATGTTCCCCGCAAGCTGAAATTGCCCGCTCAAGATTCCGGCGTGCACCAACGGCGTCAGCACTTTGCCCAGCTCGAATCCACCCCAGAAGAACTTGTAATTCGAGCGGTCGCCGATTCCCGAGCCCCAATTCAGGAATGGGCCGTACTCCCAGCTCCGGTTGCTCCTCACGCGCGCCACTGGGTCGACCGCTCCGTCGCCTCCGCCGGCGCCGGCTCGCTCCGCCGTCTGCGCCACAGCCGTCACCGCCCCCGCCAACAACAGCAAAACAACAATCCCCTCAGTTCGCCGCAAATCCTTCCCCACCCTTCCGATCTTCAGTCCCCGGTCCCTGGCCCCAGCTTTCCGATTCCCTGTAGTTCCCAAAAAAAGACCGCCACTACCGGGCGGCCTCGTCCCTGCCTGCCATCGGCGCGCTTAGCCAGCCGCGTGCTCCATTTGCTCGGCGTCTATGTCCGCGTTTGAATACACGTTCTGCACGTCGTCCAGATCTTCCAGCGCCTCCATCAAGCGCATCATCTGGCTGGCCGCATTGCCTTCCAGCTTGTTATAGGTCGAGGCCACCATGGTCACTTCGCTCATCACCGTCGGAATCCCTGCCGCCTTCACTGCGTTGGTCACTGCCTCATGCGCATGCGGATCGGTAATGATCTCCCACGTGTCGCCCTCGTCCTTTAGATCCTCACCGCCATGCTCCAGCACGATGTCCATCAGCTTCTCTTCGCTAGCCGCCGACTTTTCGATCGCGATCAGGCCCTTCTTATGGAACATGAACTTTACCGATCCCGCTTCGCCCAGGTTCCCTCCATTCTTTGCGAGCGTATGCCGGATCTCGCTCACCGCGCGATTGCGATTGTCGGTGAGCACTTCGACGAGCATGGCCGCGCCTCCCGGCCCATACCCCTCAAACATCGCTTCCTCGTAGCTCACCCCTTCCAGCTCTCCCGTGCCGCGCTGGATGGCCCGCTTGATGTTGTCGGCCGGCATGTTCTCGGCCTTGGCCGCCAGAACCGCCGTGCGCAGGCGCGGATTCTTGTCGGGATCGCCGCCCGCCCTGGCCGCAATCGTAATTTCTTTAATGAGCCGGGTGAAAATCTTGCCGCGCTTCGCATCGAGCGCGCCCTTCTTGTGCTTGATGGTGGCCCATTTCGAGTGGCCTGACATAAGAACCTCAAAAGCGTTGAAAATGACGGTGTTCGCTCACACCTGACCTCGTGAGTATACCATCGGCAACGACCGTCGAGATATGCCGGCTGGCCGCCCCAATCGGCCGCTCAGAGCACTTCTCCTTCACAGGTAGCTCTTGCAACGATCTGCGAGGCGGCGCTTCCTTAAGGGAACCGCCGCTTGACTTCGCCGGCTCCGGTCTACAGCAGAAGGAGAAGTGCTGTAGCGCGCTTGCCATCACTCCGCGGGAACCCGCCCAAGCGCCTTGGGCCAGCGCATGATCTCCATGAAATCGAGGCCCAGCGCCACAATCACCGATCCGATGAACCCGGCGATTGAACCGAGCGCCACGCCGTGACCGCGCGCAAAAGCGTAGGCGATTGAGACGACGATCACCACCGCGTTCAAGCTCAGCCAGGCGCACGCCAATCGCCGTCGCCAGAAAGCCAGCACGCACGCCGGTGCAACGGTCAGGGCATTGAAGACGACAACGAACAAATTGAGCGCCGGCTGCATCGATCCTATAAACAAAAGAGGCAGTGTCAGAAACGGCATCCCGCCCCACAGGATTCCCAGAGCCAGCAGAACTCTCAGCCAGAACTGCCGCATGCGCGATTTTTCGTTTCTCTTGTCGTCGTTGGTCATTGCCTGCTCCCGTCGGCTCGTCGCTCCGCCGACAACCTAACCCGCGCACTCGCTCACCCGCCGCTACGCAAACACTTCGGCGTCGCGAAACCGTGTGCCGTTCTTGTCTTTCTCCGACACGATGGCATCGGCCGTGGCGATCGGCCACTCGATCCCCAGTTCCGGATCGTTCCATTGAATCGTCCGCTCCGCCTCCGGCGCGTAATAATCCGTCACCTTGTAGGCGAACCCGGCCACGTCGCTCAAAACCAGGAACGCGTGTCCGAATCCCTCGGGAATCCACATGATCTTACCGTTTTCGCCGCTCAGCTTTTCGGCCGCATGCTTGCCAAACGTCGGCGAGCTGCGCCGCAAGTCCACCGCCACGTCCAGCACCGCCCCGTGCGTCACGTGCACCAGTTTTCCCTGCGCTTGCGTGATCTGGTAGTGAATTCCGCGCAGCACGTTCCTCGCGGAAACCGAATAATTGTCGAGCACCCAGTTTGTAGGCAGTCCCAACTCTGCGATGCGCCGCCAATTGAAGGTCTCAGTGAACGAACCGCGATAATCCCGGTAGACATCCGGCGTCAGCAGCAGCACGTCCGGCAGCGAGGTCTTTTCGATCTTCATGGCTTTTCGGCGTTCCGGGCCGCGGGAGGATACGGATCGCGCAGCAGCGCCAGCAGGTATTGGCCGTAGCCGCTCTTCGCGATCGGCGCCGCCAGCACCTCAAGTTGCTCGGCGTTGATGAATCCCTGCCGGAACGCAATCTCCTCCGGGCACGCGATGTTCAACCCCTGCCGCCGCTCGATGGTGTGTACAAACATCGCCGCTTCCAGCAGCGAATCGTGCGTTCCGGTGTCCAGCCACGCCATGCCCCGGCTCATCAGCTCCACATTCAGCTTGCCTGCCTCCAGATAGCGCCGGTTCAGATCGGTGATCTCCAGCTCTCCGCGCGCCGAGGGCTTCAGCGTCTCGGCGATCTTCACCACGTCGCTGTCGTAAAAGTAGAGCCCGGTCACCGCGTATCGCGACTTCGGATGCGCCGGTTTCTCTTCCAGGCTCACCGCGCGGCCTGCCGAGTCGAACTCGACCACTCCGTACCGCTGCGGATCCTCCACCGGATATGCGAACACCGTCGCGCCTTCCTTCCGTTGCGCCGCCGCGCGCAATTGCTTCGGGAGTTCGCCGCCGTAGAAAATGTTGTCGCCCAGCACCAGCGCGCTCGGCTGCCCTGCAATAAAATCCTTCCCGATCAGGAACGCTTGCGCCAGTCCATCAGGGCTTGGCTGCACCGCGTAGCTGAACTCGAGGCCCCAGCGCTTTCCGTCGCCCAACAGATCAGCGAACCGCCCCGTATCCTGCGGCGTCGAGATCACCAGGATCTCCCGGATCCCCGCCAGCATCAGCGTGCTCAGCGGGTAATAGATCATCGGCTTGTTGTACACCGGCAGCAGTTGCTTCGACACAACATGCGTCATGGGGTAGAGCCGCGTCCCCGATCCACCGGCGAGAATAATGCCTTTCATAATGCCGCCCGCTCCGCGTAATTCTTCGCGATCCAGTCGCGATAGGCCCCAGTGCGCACGCAATTCACCCACTCCGCATTGTCCAGGTACCAGCGCACCGTCTTGCGCAGCCCGCTTTCAAACTTTTCGCCCGGCTCCCATCCCAGCTCGCGGGAGATTTTTCTTGCATCGATCGCATAACGCCGGTCGTGTCCCGGCCGGTCTTGAACATAAGTGATAAGCCCGCGCCTCGGTGCGGCACCCGGTCCCGACCGCATCTCATCTACAAGGTCGCAGATCGCCGTCACCACGTCGATGTTCGCCTTCTCGCTGTTTCCGCCGATGTTGTATGTCTCTCCCAGCCGCCCTCTTTCAAGCACCGCTCGAATCGCCGCGCAGTGATCCTCCACAAACAGCCAGTCGCGCACATTCTTGCCGTCGCCATAGACGGGCAGCGGTTTGCCTTCAAGCGCGTTCAGAATCATCAGCGGAATCAATTTCTCGGGAAACTGGTACGGCCCGTAGTTGTTCGAGCAGTTCGTCGTCAGCACCGGCAGCTTGAACGTATGAAAGTACGCCCGCGCCAGGTGATCCGATCCAGCTTTTGAAGCCGCATAAGGGCTGTTCGGAGCATAAGCAGTCTCTTCGCTGAACGCTGGATCGCTGGGCCCCAGCGTCCCGTACACTTCGTCGGTGGAAACGTGCAGGAACCGGAACTTCGCGCGGTCGTCCTCGTCGAGCCCCGTCCAGTACACCCGCGCCTGCTCCAGAAGCGTGAACGTGCCCATCACGTTCGTGCGGATGAACCCTTCCGGCGAGACAATGGACCGGTCCACGTGGCTCTCCGCCGCAAAATGCACAATCGCCCGCGGCTGATGCTTCCTGAGCAGCGACCCCACCAGTTCCGCGTCGCAAATGTCACCGCGCACAAACGTGTAGCGCTCGTCCTGCTCGAGCGGCGCCAGGTTCGCGGCGTTGCCCGCATAGGTCAGCAGGTCAAGGTTCACCATGTGCCCGCCGCCGGATTTCATCCAGCACAAGACAAAGTTCGAGCCGATGAACCCCGCTCCGCCGGTCACCAGAATGGTCTCGTTCGTACGCATCATTCCAGCCGAGTATACGGCACAAAACACGCCACATGCGATGACACTGGAGTGTCAGTCCTCCAGCCCGGCACCCGCACCTCGGCGTGAATTGGCCGTTACCAAAGGGTCTCGTCCCCCATTCTGAAAGGAACTACTGCATTGACGGCGGTTTTTCGCTATATTAAAGGCAGCGCAGTTCCGGAATGCGGCCGGAGTTGCTCACGCAAACCTCTGGATTCACTGGCAAGGCGATTTTTCCTCATCCAAATCGCAGAGCGGTTGTGTACTTGACCGAATTTACGATCCAGCAACGAGAATTTTTCCCAAAGGCTGCCATGGAATCGACCAATCGCCGTTACCGTCCACCGCAAGCGCAAGGCCTCTATCATCCTCGCGATGAGCACGATGCCTGCGGCATGGGACTGGTCGCGAACATCAAGGGCGAAAAAAGCCACGAAATCATCCGCAAGGGCCTTGAGGTGCTTATCAACCTCACCCATCGCGGTGCGGCCGGCTGCGACCCTGAAACCGGCGACGGCGCCGGCATCCTCATCCAGGTTCCTCACGCCTTCTTTGTCCGCGAGTGCGAAGAGTTGGGCATCAAGCTACCCGAACTAGGCGCCTACGGCGTGGCTATGTGCTTCCTGCCCGTCGAGCGCCAGAATCGCCTCCAATGCGAGGGCGTTTTCGAGCGCATCGCCCAGGAAGAGGGCTGCACCGTGCTCGGCTGGCGCGACACGCCCGTCAACGGCGACGCCATCGGCCGCGAAGCCCGCAACTCGCAGCCTTACATCGAGCAGCTTTTTATTGGCCGCCCCGAGGGCATGGACGAAGAGACCTTCGAGCGCTTGCTCTATCGCGTTCGCCGCCGCACGGAGAACGAAATCGCTGCATCCGAAATCGAGGACAAGGACACTTTCTACGTCCCCTCGTGCTCCTGTCGCACCATCATCTACAAGGGCCTCATGCTGGCCCCGCAAATCGAGAAGTTCTACTTCGAGTTGGCCAATCCGCTCGTCACCAGCGCGCTCGCACTCATCCACCAGCGCTTTTCGACCAACACCTTCCCGAGCTGGAAGCTTGCGCACCCCTATCGCTACGTTTGCCACAACGGCGAAATCAACACCATCCGCGGCAACGTGAGCTGGATGAACGCGCGCCAATCCATCCTCGCGAGCCCGCTCCACGGCGACAAGATCAAGGACCTCTTTCCGGTCATCGTTCCCGGCGGCAGCGACTCGGCCTCCATCGACAACGCCGTCGAATTCCTCTTCCAATCCGGCCGTTCCCTGCCGCACGTCATGGCCATGCTGATTCCCGAAGCCTGGGCGGGCAATCCCGACATGGACGAGGACAAGCGCGCCTTCTACGAGTACCACGCATCGTTGATGGAGCCGTGGGACGGCCCCGCCGCCATCGCATTCACCGACGGCCGCGTCATCGGCGCCACGCTCGACCGCAACGGCCTGCGTCCCGGCCGCTACATCGTGACGAAGGATGATTTAGTCGTCCTCGCCTCCGAGGCCGGAGTCATCGAGGTCCCGCCCGAGGACATTCTCAAGAAAGGCCGCCTGCAGCCAGGCCGCATGTTCCTGGTCGACACGATCCAGCAACGCATCATCTCCGACGCGGAGATCAAGAAGTCGCTCGCCGCGCGCCAGCCTTACGGCGAATGGCTGAAGCAGCAGCAGGTCACGATCGGTTCGCTGCCCGAGCCTGCACGCATCATCGCATCGAATCCCGAGACGCTGCTCCGCCGCCAGCGCGCCTGCGGCTACTCTGAAGAAGATCTCCGCATCCTGCTCGCGCCCATGGCCGCAAATGGCGAGGAGCCGGTGGGCTCCATGGGCACCGATGTGCCGCTGGCCTGCCTCTCCGATCGCCCGCAGCCGCTCTTCAACTATTTCAAGCAGCTCTTCGCACAGGTCACCAATCCGCCCATCGACCCCATTCGCGAAGAACTCGTGATGTCGCTCATCAGCTACATCGGCACCGAGCGCAACATCCTCGACGAAGCGCCCGAGAACTGCCACACGCTCAGGATTCCGCATCCCATCCTCACCAACCGCGACCTCGAAAAGCTCCGCCGCGTCTCCTCAGGCGACCTGCTCGCCACCACGCTGCCAGCGCTCTTCCGCGCTGAGTATGGCGAGCGCGGCATGCGCCACGCCCTGGAAGACCTGAGCGCACGCGCCTCGCACGCCGTCGACTCCGGCTACACGCTGCTCATCCTCTCCGATCGCGGCGTTGACGCGACCAACGCACCCATTCCCAGCCTCCTCGCCATGGCCGCGGTCCATAACCGCCTGGTCCGCGAAGAAAAGCGCACTCAGGTCGCGCTCATCATCGAGAGCGGCGAGCCTCGCGAGGTGATGCACTTCGCCCTGCTCATCGGCTACGGTGCCAGCGCCATCAATCCGTACCTGGCCATCGAGTCCGTCCACGATCTCAAGCGCCGCGGTCTGTTGCCCGACAAAATCACCCCCGACCAGGCCGAATACAACTTCATCAAGGCCATCGATAAGGGGCTGCTCAAGACCTTTTCGAAGATGGGCATCTCCACGCTGCAAAGCTATCGCGGCGCGCAGGTGTTTGAGGCCGTCGGCCTCAATCGCTCGCTCATCCAGGACTACTTCCCCGGCACCGCCTCGCGCATTGAAGGCGTGGGCCTCGAAGTGCTCGCGCGCGAAGCGCAGATGAAGCACGAGTACGCCTTCCAGCCGCTCACGGAATCCGAGACCGATCTCGCCGTCGGCGGCCAGTACCAGTACCGCGAGGGCGGCGAGTATCACCTGCTCAATCCGCTCACCATCAGCAAGGTGCAGCACGCCGTCCGCAACAACAACCCGACGACCTTTCAGGAGTACACCGACCTGATCGACGGCGGCAATCGCACGCTCTGCACGCTGCGCGGCCTGCTCAAGTTCAAATATCTTGAGAAGCCGATTCCGATTGAGGAAGTGGAGCCCGCCAAGGAAATCGTCAAGCGCTTCACGACTGGCGCTATGAGCTTCGGGTCGATCAGTAAAGAAGCCCACGAAACGCTGGCCATCGCCATGAACCGCCTCGGCGGCATGTCGAACACCGGCGAAGGCGGCGAGGACGAGGCGCGCTTCAAGCCCGATGCCAACGGCGACTCGCGCCGCTCCGCAGTAAAGCAAGTTGCGAGCGGCCGCTTCGGCGTCACCACCAACTATCTGGTCAACTCCAACGAGCTGCAAATCAAGATGGCTCAGGGCGCAAAACCCGGCGAAGGCGGCCAGCTCCCCGGCCACAAAGTGGATAAGGAGATCGCGCGCATTCGCCACTCCATCCCCGGCGTCGGCCTCATCTCGCCACCGCCGCACCACGACATCTATTCCATCGAGGACCTGGCGCAGCTCATCTACGACCTCAAGAACGTCAACCCGCAGGCGCGCATCGCCGTCAAGCTGGTTTCCGAAGTCGGGGTCGGCACCGTCGCAGCAGGCGTCTCCAAAGCTCACGCCGATGTCGTGCTCATCTCCGGCGACACCGGCGGAACGGGCGCGTCCCCGCTCAGCTCCATCAAGCACGCCGGCCTGCCTTGGGAACTCGGCCTCGCCGAAACGCAGCAGGTCCTTCTGCTCAACGATCTGCGCAGCCGCATCCGCGTGCAGACCGACGGCAAGCTCCAGACCGGCCGCGACGTCGTGATCGCCTGCCTGCTCGGCGCAGAGGAATTCGGTTTTGCCACAATGCCACTCATTTCAATGGGTTGCATCATGATGCGCAAGTGCCACTTGAATACTTGCGCGGTCGGCATCGCCACCCAGGATCCCGTCCTTCGCGAGCGCTTCACCGGCACGCCCGAGCATGTCATCAACTTCTTCTTCTTCATCGCCGAGCAGATGCGCCAGCACATGGCCAAGCTCGGCTTCCGCACCGTCGACGAGATGGTTGGCCGCGTCGAAAAAATCGACGTCCACGTCGACGACGCGCACTGGAAGGCCAAGGGCATCGATCTCTCTTCGATCCTTCACGTGCCGCCGCTTCCCTCGCGCGTCGCGCGCCGCCGCACCACGTGCCAGGATCACGGCCTCGGCCCCGCGCTCGATCACGCGCTCATCGCCAAGGCCAAGCCCGCGCTCGAATCGCAAAAGCCCGTCACCGCCAGCTTCGCCATCCGCAACGTACATCGCACCGTTGGCGCCATGCTCGGCGGCGAAATCGCGCGCCGCTACGGATCGGCCGGCCTGCCCGACGGCACCATCCATTACAAGTTCCGCGGCTCGGCCGGGCAAAGTTTTGGCGCATTCGTGCCGCAGGGCGTCACGCTTGAGCTTGAGGGCGACGCCAACGACTATCTCGGCAAGGGTCTTTCCGGCGGCCGCATCGTCGCCTATCCGCCCAAGACCTCGAGCTTCCTGCCCGAAGAAAGCATCCTCGTGGGCAACGTTGTGCTCTACGGCGCAACCAGCGGCGAGGCCTTCCTGAACGGCATCGCCGGCGAGCGCTTCGCGGTACGCAACTCCGGCGCCACAGCCGTTGTTGAAGGCGTGGGCGACCACGGCTGCGAATACATGACCAACGGCTTGGTCGTCGTGCTCGGATTCACCGGTCGCAACTTCGCCGCGGGCATGAGCGGCGGCTTCGCCTTCGTCTACGACGATCAGGGCGACTTCTCCTCGCGCCGCTGCAACAAGGCCATGGTGGATCTGGAGCCCCTGATCAACTCCGAAGACATTGAAAAAATTCAGGGGCTGCTTGCGCGCCATCGCGACCTCACGGGCAGCCCGCGCGCTGCCTGGGTCCTCGAGCGCTGGAGCGAGGCGCAGCCGCGCTTCATCAAGGTCTTCCCGCACGAGTACAAGCGTGTGCTCGGTGTCGAGCGCGCTCAAGCCGTCTACACTTCTCCAATCGCCGCGCCGTCGCTGGTCGCAGCGGCCGCAGAGGTGCAGCATGGGTAAAGTCACAGGCTTCTTAGAAATCAAACGAGAGCAGCCCATGCGCCGCAAGGCCGACGAGCGCATCAAAGACTGGTTTGAAATCTACGAGCCGTTTCCCGAAGAAAAGCAGCGCGAGCAAGGCGCCCGCTGCATGGACTGCGGTGTGCCCTTCTGCCACACCGGCTGCCCGGTCAACAATCTCATCCCCGACTGGAACGATCTGGTCTACAACAATCGATGGCAGGCCGCCATTCGCCGCCTGCACTCGACCAACAACTTCCCTGAGTTCACCGGCCGAATCTGCCCTGCGCCGTGCGAAGCCTCCTGCGTGCTGGGCATCAATCAGCCGCCCGTGTCGATTAAATTGATTGAGCGCTCCATCGTCGAACGCGCATGGGACGAGGGCTGGATTCGTCCCGAGCCGCCCGGGCAGGCCACCGGGAAACGCGTCGCCGTCGTCGGCAGCGGACCCTCCGGCCTCGCTGCCGCGCAGCAGCTTCGCCGCGCCGGCCACTCCGTTACCGTCTTCGAGAAGAACGACCGCATCGGCGGCCTGCTTCGCTACGGCATTCCCAACTTCAAGCTCGAAAAGCACGTCGTCGATCGCCGCATCGACCAGATGAAATCCGAAGGCGTCGTCTTTGAAACCAACGCCCACGTCGGAGTCAACGTCCCCGTGGAAACGCTGACCAATGACTTCGACGCCATCCTTCTCTGCGGCGGCGCCGAGCAGCCCCGCGACCTGCCCATCCCCGGCCGCGAGCTCAAGGGCATTCACTTCGCCATGGAGTTTTTGCCCCAGCAGAATCGCCGCAACGAGGGCGACTCGGAAGAGACGCTCCTTGCGTCCATGGGAGCTGCGTCCTCCATCTTCGCCACCGGCAAGCGCGTCGTCATCATCGGCGGCGGCGACACGGGCGCCGACTGCCTCGGTACCAGCCATCGCCAGGGCGCAAAAAGCGTGCACCAGTTCGAAATCATGCCGCGCCCGCCCGAGGAACGCGCCGCATCAACGCCGTGGCCGCTGTGGCCGCTGCAACTGCGCATCGAAAGCTCGCACGAAGAAGGCGGCATCCGCGACTGGAGCATCAACAGCGTCAAGTTCACCGGCGACGACGACCGCAACGTCAAGCAGCTTCACTGCATCCGCGTCGGCCCGCCGCCCAAGTTTGAAGCGATGCCCGGCACCGAGTTCACGCTCGACGCCGATCTCGTTCTGCTCGCCATGGGCTTCCTCGGCCCTGTTCGCAATGGCATGATCGAACAGCTCGGCCTCGTCCTCGACAATCGCGGCAACGTCGCCACAACCAACTACATGTCGTCGCGCGAAGGCGTCTTCGCAGCCGGCGACATGCGCCGCGGCCAGTCGCTCGTCGTGTGGGCGATTGCAGAAGGCCGCAAAGCCGCCGCCGCCGTCAACGAGTACCTTGCCGCGAAGGAAGACGCGCCCACGCGCGCTCGCCAATCCGCCGTTTCCGCCCGCTAACACACCTGACAATGTAGCGCCGGTCTCCTGGCCGGCTGTCGTGCGGGCGTCCTCGCCCGCACATTTCCGGCTGCGCTTCAAAGCACATTAGCTCCGCTGCTCTACTTCCCGCACACGCACGCCCTGAACGCATCCGCGTCCTCATCCGTCAGCGTGCAGGTGTACGGCTTCCAGAACAGCCCCAGCTCCCGCATGCCCGACCCGTAATCACGGATATAGTTCCGGCTCGCGTCGGTCTGCGCCGTCGTATCGCTCTTGAATCCCGTAATCAACTCCGCAACAGTTGCCGCCGTAAACGCCGGCTCCTTGTACGCCTGCGCAAAGTCGTATTCCTCGGTCCACGTCGCATCCACTCCCGTCAGGTTCGACGCCGAAATCACGCGGTAATCCTTCAACTCCGCCGTCGCCGCATCCACCTCCGCCACAGTAAACGACGGGTGGTTCCCATCGATCGGCGAAATTGACGGCACCATCTTCACCGCCACGCCCTGCGGCGGAGACCCCGCTGCCGTTGGCTTCAGCAGCCGCACCTCATCCATGTGTGTATGCGCAAACACAGCCAGCTCGATCACATCGCCATACGGAGCCAGCGCCTCAGGCAGCGCCTCCGACTTCAAAAACATCTGCGGCATTCCCCCACTGCATAAACTCACGTCCTTCACCGCGGTCGCATACGCATTCACGCCCGGCGGGATGTGCGCCATCACCCACACCTTCTCGCCCTTGCGCCTCGCCGCGTCCAGTTGCTGCTCCAGCCACACCATCTGCGACGCCGACGGAGCCGGATTCACCTGCCTCGCGCAGGTCTCATATCGCCACGACATGAACAGGTCGTCGAGCACCACGAGCCGCGTATGCTCGAGCGGCGCCGGCAGCTTCACGTTGTAATACCCTCCGTCCGCGAACGTTCGCAACGCCTCCGCCCGCTCGCCCGCCGGAACATCGGCCGTCAAAATCCTTCCCGTCGCTTCCAGAAATTTGCTATTCGGGTCGAGCTGATAGTCCCCGCAGTCGGAGTCGTTATTGCCCAGGGCCGCATACACCGGCACGCCCTTGAGCGCCGCGCGCAGTTCCTCCATCACGTAGCGGATCGCCTTCTGCACAAACACCCGATACGCCCCAGCCGGCGCCTTCGGCAACACCGTCCTGAATTTGCAGTCGAAATCGTGCGCGATCAAATCCCCGCTCACCAGCACAAACTTCGCGCCGCTCGCATTCTCCTTGATCGCCCGCAGGCTCGACTGATACAGCGCGTACGGCGTATCCACACCTCGCGCCTTGCACTTCTGCTGCAACCCGTCGAACCGCGCCTGACGATCCGCCGCCTCCGGCTCCGCCAGAATTGCATTCCACTCGCTCGCCGGCGCTTTCGCCAGATGCTCCACCTTGCCCGGATCCCAGAACGGCTCAAAGTGAATGTCGCTCACCAACAGCGCCTGCACCGTCTGCCCGTTCGACTTGCTCGGCGCCACCTCACCCTGGGCCTGCGCCTGCGCGCTCATCGCCGCAGCCAATCCGGCCAGAACGCAGATCACGGCGCCACTGTGCAACGCGCAGCCCATCCCAGTTCTTCTCATGAATTCTCCTTGCTGATCCGGTTCTCTCTTGTTCTCTGCGGGCTTCGCTTAGAATAACCCGCTCATCGCGCCATCTCGCGGCCTGCCGCCGCGCCGGACGCTAACTTGCAAACTCCGCGCCGTGCTCCCTCACCACAACGCCGCTAGCTCCGCTGCCTCTGTTGCATTATCCTTTCCTCATGACCCGCCGCACTCCCGTCCCCTCTTTTCTTCTCGCTGCCGTGTTTCTCACCCCGAATTTAGTCCCCGCGCAAACCACCGCCCTCACGCCGCCCATGGGCTGGAACAGTTGGGACTCTTACGGCTTCACCATCGACGAAGACCAATTCAAGGCCAACGCCACCGTCCTCGCATCGCTCGAGCAGTACGGCTGGAAGTACGCCGTCATCGACGAGGGCTGGTACATGGCCAATCCCGAGGGAAAGAACCTCGACGAGCGCCGCTACCTCTGGAACAGCGACGGCCTTCTCATTCCCGATTCCGCGCGCTACCCATCCGCCGCCAACGGCGCCGGCTTCAAGCCGCTCGCCGACTGGCTGCACGCGCAGGGCCTAAAATTCGGCATTCACATTGTGCGCGGCATTCCCCGCCAGGTCGTCGCCGCCAACCTTCCCGTCGCCGCCTCGTCCTTCCACGCCACCGATGCCGCTGACACCACATCTCCCTGCCCGTGGGACGACGGCAACTGGGGCATCAAAGACAACGCCGCCGGCCAGGCCTATTACGATTCCATGCTTCGCCTTTACGCCGCCTGGGGTGTCGATTTCCTCAAAGTCGATTGCATCTCCGACCATCCCTACCGCCCCACCGAGATTCGCCAGATTGCCGAAGCCATCCGCAAAACCCATCGTCCCATTGTGCTCTCGCTTTCGCCCGGCCCCACGCAGCTCGACCACGCATCCGAAGTCGCGAAATACGCCCAAATGTGGCGCATCACCAACGACCATTGGGACGCGTGGGAATTCTCGAAGCACACTCCTGATGGCTACCCCTTTGGCCTGCGCGGCGACTTCGACGTCCTCGCCCAGTGGTATCCCTATGCCGGCCACGGCAACTGGCCCGATGCCGACATGCTCCCCGAGGGCTGGCTCGGACCCCATCCAGGAATGGGCCCGCCGCGCCAGTCGCGCCTTACCCACGACGAGCAGCGCACGGAGTTCACGTTGTGGGCCATCACCGGCTCTCCTCTCATCCTCGGCGGTAATCTCACGAGGCTCGACGACTTCACGCGCTCGCTGATCACCAATCAAACCGTTACCTTCATGGATCAGTACGCCGTCTACAGCCGCCCCATCGAGACTTCAACCCTCGGCCCCGGCTTCACGAACGCCCGCGTCTGGCGCGCTACCATCAACCAGCCCGGAGCCCGCGGCTACGCCGAGTATTTCGCCTTCTTCAACCTCGCCGACAATCCCGTCTCCCTGCGCACCACCTGGAAGCAACTCGGCCTCGACGGCGCAAAACACTCCGCCCGCAACGTGTGGGATGATTCCACCACCAAAGAGTCGAGGGAGATCGGCCTTACCCTGCCGCCTCACGGCAGCGCCCTGTTTCAAATTCAATAAGCGCGTCCGTCTGCCCCGGCGAAAATCCGGCGCGGCAACGTTATGGGGATCCCCTACACGAAGGTGTTAGCCGCCACATTTCCGTCCGTCTTCTTGTGCGAAACTAATCTGTCTGCCGGGTAGCGCTCTAGCCGGCGCTCTCTCGGCTTGAGGCAAGTCATGCCCTTTCTGCGTTCCGCTTTTATCGCTCTCTCTCATAACCGACCGCTTCGCCGATTCGTCGAGCATTCCAGGATTGGAACCCGCCTCAACTCACGCTTTATCGCCGGCATGGATCCCGAGTCCGCGCTTCGCGTTGCGGAAGCCGTTAACCGCCAGGGCATCTCCGTCACTCTCGACTCCCTTGGCGAAAGCGTCACCTCGCCAACTGAGGCGCATCGCGCCGCCGATATCTACCACCAGCTCCTCGACTCCATCGCCGAGCGCGGCCTCAACGCCAACATCAGCGTCAAGCTCACGCAGATGGGTCTTGAGCAGTCGCCCGAACTCGCGGAGTCCATTGCATCCAACCTCGTCCAGCACGCGCGCTCCACGCAAAGCTTCGTCCGTATCGACATGGAGGATTCGCGGCTCACGCAAATCACTCTCGACATCGTGCGCCGCGTTCATTCGCGCGCCGGACTCCGTGGCGCCGTCGGTGTTGTCATCCAGGCCTACCTCTACCGCTCTCAGGCCGACATCGAGCAGCTCCTCGCCGACGGCATTCGCGTCCGCCTCTGCAAAGGCGCATACAACGAGCCGCCTGAAGTCGCCTTCCCGCAAAAGTCCGAAGTCGACGTCAACTTTTTCAAGCTTTCAAAACTGCTGGTCGAAAGCCCCATTTACCATGCGCTCGCCACGCACGATGAGACCCTCATCGACAAGATCAGGACCTACGCCGCCGAGAGCGCAGTCGACCCCGGTCACTTCGAATTTCAGATGTTGTATGGAGTGCGCCGCGATTTGCAGCGCAAACTTGTGAGCGACGGCTATAAAGTACGCGTCTACGTTCCCTTTGGAACCGAGTGGTTCCCCTACTTCATGCGTAGGCTCGCTGAGCGTCCGGCCAACGTCCTCTTCCTCGCCCGGAACTTCTTTCGCTCTTAATCTCTCCGGGCGTCGGTCCTACATCTGCGAGGTGTGTTTCCGCCGGCGGTTGCGCTTGCGCAACATCGCTTCGTTGCCGCAATCCTTGCATTGCCAGGGATAATATCCTACCAACGGAAACACGCCCCTGCGCAGGAAGCCTCTTCGTGCCACCCTGTACATCCTATCGCCCCCGCATATGGGGCAATAGACGGTGTCTTTCCGCCTTCCCATCTCAACCACGTTCGTTGCGAGCGCCCCTCTTGCGCTTTCTTCACTCACGTTTGTCCCCCGAGAGTTGATTTCTACTTCTCTTCTGGCGCGATCAGCGCATTTCCTTCATCCGCGTACACTCGTCAATCCCCGCTGCCTCAATCGCTCGAGTCTGGCTGAGAAATTAAGTCTGCTGTCAGGCTCGCCTTGATCTTAGCTCCGACTTTCCTTTCGTGAGAAGAAAAAATTGGCTTGTGTCTACCGCCATGATACAAAAACCCAGCGACAAAGTGTGTGCCTTGACTCGGCGCTTGCACGAACCCCCTTCACTTTCTGTCACTTGCGCCTTTTTAGGCGCGCCAATCCCAGCCGCGAAAGGTCCGCTACTGCCCTGGCAAGCGTCCCGGAATCGTTCAGCGATTCCGGCCGCTCCAGCCTGATCCCCAGCTTCGCCGCGTAGTCGCGGAAATGCACGTCCACATCGAAGAGAATCTCCACGTGGTCGCAAAGGAATCCGATAGGCTGAAGAATCAAAGCCGTCACTCCCTCGCTCGCAATCCGGTCCAGCGTCTCTTCCACGCTCGGTCCCAGCCATGGTCCGCCGCTCGCGCCCTGGCTCTGGAATGCAAACCACCACCGCGGGATCTCCGGCACCCTCGCCGCCACCAGATCCGCGGTGCGCCGCGCATCCTCTGCGTAAGGGTCGGCGCCCTCACCCGGCCAAAACTTCGGACCTCCGCTCGCTCCCTCGGCTTGCGCTTCCACCGTCCGCGTCGGCACGCTGTGCGCCGTAAACAGCACCGGCACCGGCTTGCCCACCGCCGCCGTCAGCTTCTTGAGTGCCGGCCGCAGCCGCTCCGCAAACGCCTCCGCCAACAGCGGATGATCCGCCCACCCCGCCGTAAAGTCGATGCGCAGTCCACCCGCCTCCGCCTCCACGGCCCTCCGGTAAAGCCCTACGCTGGTCCGCGAGTTCTGCGGCGCCATGCAGATCACAGCCGCCTCGTCGATCCCGTCCGCGTGCATCTGCTTCACAACATCCGGAATATATGGCTTCCAGTTCCGCATACCCACATACACCGGAACCTCTGGGTGCCCCATCTTCGGGGTCCCCGCAGACAGGTCTTCGTCTGCGGGGTGGATCCGAGCGACGTCTTTGTTTTTGTCGCCAGGGTGGGAAGCAGAATTCGCTTCGCCGAGGCCGTTAAGCTCCGCCTCCACCAGCCGCGCCTGCGCCATCGTGATCTCAGTCAGCGGGCTCTTCCCGATCAGCGCGTACCTGTGCTGGATCTCCTCCACTACCGCCTGCGGCACCGGTCGTCCGCTCACCACGTTGCGCAGGTACTCCGGAATCTGCTTCACCGTCTCCGGCGTCCCATGCGCCAGCAACAGCACCGCCTGCTTACCCATTCACTTCCTCCAGGCGGAATTCGCGCACCATGCGAACCACCGCCTGCACATTTTCCACCGGCGTGCCGGGCACGATTCCGTGCCCTAGATTGAAAATGTGTCCCGGCCTTCCGCCCGCCGCGCGCAGAATCTCTTTCACCCGCTGCTCGAGCACGTCTTCCGGCGCAAACAACGTAATCGGATCCAGGTTTCCCTGCACCGCGTGCTCGTATCCCACCGCGCGCCAGCCCTCATCGAGCGGCTGCCTCCAGTCGAGGCCAATCACATCCGCTCCCGTCGCCGCCATCTGCTTCAGCAGCCCCGCCGTCTCCACTCCGAAATAAATCACCGGAACGCCCAGCGCCTGCACCGCCCGCACCAGCCGCTTCGACGCCTCGAATGCATACGCGCAATAGTCGCTCAGCGAGAGCGAGCCCACCCAGCTATCGAAAATCTGAATCACATCCGCGCCCGCCTCCACCTGCAACGTGCAATACTCCGTCAGCACGGCAACCAATTTATCCAAGAGGTTGCTCCATGCAATGGGGTCGCCGTACATCAGGCGCTTCGTCTCGATGTAATTCCTCGATCCGCCGCCCTCGATCATGTAACTCGCCAGCGTGTACGGCGCGCCGCAAAACCCGATCACGCCTAGCCGGTCGCGAAAATGCGCCGCCACTTTCTCGATCGCGCGCGCCACGTATGCCAGGTCTCCCGCGCGATCCGTCCTCAAAGCTCGCACATCCTCGGCGCTTCGCACCGGCCTGTGCACCACCGGCCCTTCGCCCGCCTGAAACTCGAAGTCCAAGCCCATCGGCTCCAGCGGCAGCAGCAGGTCGGCAAAAATAATCGCTGCATCCACGCCGAGCTTTTCCGCCGCGGTGATCGTCACCTCTGCGGCCAGTTCCGGGCTTTTGCAAATCTCTACCAGCGTGTGGTGCTTGCGCACGTCGCGGTACTCCTGCATGTACCGCCCCGCCTGCCGAAAAAACCAAACCGGCGTCCGGTCTACTGGCTTGCGCAGGCAGGCGCGCACAAACCTGCTGCCGTCCAGGATCGTGTCGCTGATCGTGTCGCCCATCCTATCGGCGGCATCAGGACTCTTGCGATTTCCATCCATATGAATTCATTCTACCGGCCTGCGTTCGCGCTCCCGTCCTCCGGAATTCCCAACCCACCCGCGCGCCGCGTGATGTATGATGAGCCTCTGCCGCCTGTCTTCGCTCGCCCTCGCGAGACGCAACCTAGAGGCCAGCCATGATCGCCACGAACCTTCTCCGCGCCCTCTCCGCTTCGCTCTTTGTTGTCCCGCTCGCTGCCGTCGCTCAAATCCCGATGCCCGCCATCTCCCCGCCCGGCCCCTCGTCAACATCCGAGACCATTCATCTCGACGTCGTCGTCCGAGCCAGGTCCGGCCAGCCCGTCCCCAGCCTCGGCCAGCAGGACTTCACCATCATCGATAGCAAGTCTCCTCGTCCCATCACGTCATTCAAAGCCGTAACCGGTAAGCAGGAGCAAGTCGAGGTCGTCCTTTTCATCGACGCCATCGACACTCCCTACTCTGAAGTTGCCTTCATGCGCGACAGTGTAAAGAAGTACCTCAAGGCAAACCCCACTCTCGCTCACCCCACCACCATCGCCGTCCTAACGGACCAGGGCGCGCAGGTCGAGAACAACTTCTCCACCGACGGCGTCTCACTCAGCAACGATCTCGAGCATCACAGCATTGGCCTCCGCCAGATCACCCGCGGATCGCAGTGGGGCGACACCGACCGACTCTCCATCGGCGTCAAGGCGCTGCATCAGCTCGTCGGCTATGCCTCTTCGCTCCCCGGCCGCAAAATTATCCTCTGGATCTCGCCCGGGTGGCCCCTGCTCTCGGGCCCCGGCTACGTTCTCACGTCCAGGGAGCAACAGCAGGTCTTCGGCGACATCGTCTACTTTTCAACCGAGATGCGTCAGTCGCGCATTACTCTTTATGACATCAATCCCCTCGGCCCTGAACAGCCCATCCTCGATGCCAACTACTACCAGAACTTCGCCAAAGGGGTGACTAAGCTCGACGATGCGCAATACGCGGGTCTGTCTCTTCAGGTGCTCTCGACCCAGACAGGAGGCCTCACCCTCGAAACCAACAGCGACGTCACCGGCGAGATCGCGCAATGCCTCGCCGACGCCGACTCCTGGTACGAAATCACATTCGATCCGCTCCCTGCCGACAAGCCCAACAAATACCACCGCATTGAAGTCCGCGTCGACCAGCCCGGCCTCGTCGTTCGCACCCGCGACGGCTACTACGCCAACCCGCAGATTCTCGCTCCTCAGCACTAGAACTGGGCGCACAAATGCTGGTTTGAAAGGGCCTCGCGCCGTAGGCGCAGCGGACGTTAGCCCCGCGCTTCAGCGTGGGGAAAGCGATGACATATTGACTCCTGGAGTCCCTTAGGGACGGCGCTGTTTTGAAAGGGCACGGCTTCAGCCGTGCCATAAATGGCTGCAAAAACGGATGGCTTTAGCCACTGAGGGAAGCTCGTTGATCGCCAGAAATCATTTGCGCAATCAGCCTCTATTCTCTGCATTTCTATTCTCTACTGGCTATTGGCTGCTCCCTATTGGCTACTGACGATTGACTACTCCCTATTCCCTATTCGCTGTTTTCTCGGTCCCTGCTTTTCTACCGCCACCGGAAAATCCTCACCGCCACCACAAACGGCACGGCAAACCAGAACAGCAGGATTCCCATCTGCGGCATCATGTGTCCCAGTTCCACGCCCTGCAGCATGTTCCCGCGCATGGCGTCGATCGCCGCCGTCAGCGGCAACGCCCGCACCAGCGGTTGAATCATCGCCGGGAACCGCGACGCCGAGAAAAACACTCCCGACAAAATCCACATCGGCAGCATCACCAGGTTCATCAGCCCGCTCACCGCCTCCATCGTCTTGGCGCGCGACGCCACCAGCAGCCCCAGCGCCGAAAACGCAACCGACGTCAAAACGCACACGGCGCACAGTTCCCACAGCGGCCCGCGAAACGGCACGCCAAACACCAGCCGCGCGAAACCCAGAAACACCACTACCTCGACCACCAGCATGACGAGCCGCGACAGCAAGTATCCGGCCAGATATTGCCACCTTGGCATCGGCGACGCCACCATCCGCTTTAAAAGTTTCTTTTGCCGCCCGTCCACAATCGCAAATCCCAAGCCCCACATCGCCGAACCCATCAGGTTCATGCCCAGCAGGCCCGGCACCACAAAGTCGATGTACCGCGATCCCGTCTCGTGCACCAGGTCGTTCGCGGCCGCCACCACATCCTTCCGCCCCGCCGCAATCTGGATCGCGCGATCCGCAATCATCCGCGCCGTGCGCGCATCGGGGTTCGTGTCGTCGTACCGGTACACGACTCCGTCACCGCTTTGCTCGACCAGCAACACGATCTTTCCAGTGGCCAGCGCGTGCGCGCCGTCGCTCTCATTCATCTGGGTCGCGCTCATCCCCTTGTCCGCCGCGAGAGCCTGCGTCAACTGCGGCGTCGTCGCGCCCACCGGCAGCACGTCAGCTGGGCGATTGCGGAACGCGATCCCCAAACCCACTGCCAGCAGAATGGGAAACACAAAGATCCAGAAGATCGCCTCCGGCTCCCTCAGCGTCAGCTTCAGCCGTGTAATGGTCAGCTGATACAGGCTGCTGTGCTCGAAACTCATTTTTCCGGGGCTACTCATCGCGCAGATTCCTTCCCGTCAGCCGCACAAACACGTCCTCAAGCGTCGCCGAGTGCGTCCTGAACTCGCTCAGGTGCAGCCCCTGTTCCTCAAGCTCCGCAAAAATACGCGGCACCGCCGTATGCAGCTCGCTTACCGAAAGCTGGTGCACGCTCTCATCCACGCGATGTGACTGCACGCCCGGAATCGCCTTCAACGCCTCCGCATCCACAACCACCGACTTCTTACCTTCACTGTCATCCTGAGCGGAGGTCGCGCCAGCGACCGCAGTCGAAGGACCTGCTGTTGCTTTAAGCGCCACTGCGAACTCCACAATGTCCTCACCGCCCACCGTCGCAATCAGTTCCTTCGGTGTTCCGAGCGCAATCACTTGGCCGTGATCTATAATCGCCACGCGATCACACAGCCGCTCCGCCTCATCCATATAATGTGTCGTCAAAATAATTGTCCGCCCCGCCTCCTTCAAGTTCTCCACCAGGTCCCACAAATGCCGCCGCGCCTGCGGATCGAGTCCTGTCGTCGGCTCATCCAGAAACAGCAGCTCCGGATCGCCCACCAGCGCCGTCGCCATCGCCAGCCTCTGCTTCTGCCCGCCGCTCAGCCCGCCCACGCGCGCCTTTCGCTTCTCCTCAAGCTGCGCCCGTCCAATCGCCTCATCCACCGTGATCCCACGCCGGTAGAAACTCCGGAACAGCCGCAGCACCTCCTCCACCGTCAGCTTGTCAGGGAACTGCGTCTCCTGCAGTTGAATCCCAATGCGCTGCCGCAACTCTTCAGCGTCGTTTCGCCAGTTCCGCCCCAGCAGCTCCACCGTTCCCTCGTCCGACGCCAAAAGCCCTTCGCAAATCTCAATCGTCGTCGTCTTCCCCGCCCCATTCGGCCCCAGCAAGCCAAAGCACTCGCCCTTCGCTACCTCCAAATCGATCCTATCGACAGCGCGCACGTCTCCGAACGATTTCCTGAGCGCACGAATCCGCAGCGCCGCGCTGCCGGCAGGACGTCCGCGCATCCCCTCATCGATTGCTTGATGGAATTCCCCACTCACAGTGCAAGACTAACGTATTCCGGGTCGCCGCTTTTGAGTCTGCGGTCAACCGAGCGCAAAAATCATTCTGATTTGAACCTTCACCGCTCTTGCTTCGCCCAAAACCTCCAGCGGCTCATAAAGCCGCTGGGCCACGGCGTCGATCGAAGCCTGCCTCAGCTCGACCGGGCCGCTCACCATTGAAATGTTGTCCACGTGCCCATCTTTTTCAATCGTTGCTTCCAGGACCACCGTCCCTTGAACCCTTCTGGCCATGGCCGCCTCCGGATAATCCCTCGGTCCCGCACTTCTCAAAAGAGGCAAGGTCCCAAAGCCCGCGACATCCGGAAGTGAAATGGCTGTCAGATCGATCGGCTTGGCGTCCGAAGGAATAGTGGGAAACGTGTCCGCGACTTCGATCCCCTCTACAACATCGAGCGAAAGATCGAAACTCGCCTTCCCTCCTATCGCCTGACGCACTTCACGCGCGACATAGCGACCTTGAAGCGACACGATGTGGTTGTAGACCGTCCCGATGCTCCCCAGCGAGGCCCTCCGCAGCAACGGCACGGTGCGGTCGAAGCAATACTTTGGGAAGAAGCCTACCAAAGCTGTGAGCTTTTCCAGCCGTGGATCAGTGAGTGAAACACACGCCAACGTGATCGCGCCTTTCGACTCAGCATGCTCTTCGAGACGAAAAACTCCCTGCGGCAATTGAGGACCGGCCCAAGAAGGCTCATTCGCATTCCCACTCCGGCAAACGCCCAGTCTTGTGCACCCTCACGGAAGAGGCCGGAGCCGTTCGCATAATCTGTCTGGCTGAATTTTTGACCCGTGATGCTGCGTTTGTAACGGGTCGGGCTCACCCACCATTCCTCGTAGACGCCCTGGTCTTCGGGTTTGCCGTCCTTATAGGTCGTGTAGCGGCCCCGGATGTGCCACGGCTGGACATCGCTTGACTCCAGGCCATTCTTCTCGCGGGCCAGCGCAAACAGGGCTGCAGGGTCTTTCGGCAGGCTACCTTCTTGCGCCGCCTTGCAAAGCACCGGTCCGGGAGCCCAGACACACAGGAAGACTACGAGAAACCACACGTAACGCATTGGCATCTCCCTTAGTCCCCAATTCTACAAATCCCGTTTGCCCCAGCCTCAGATCGTTTCCCGCACACGCCGATGCTCGCGAGCCGCTCACTCGCTAGCTCCCTAACCTGCTTGCTATTCCCTGTTCCCTATTCCCTGTCACTTGATTCCCACCACCATCGAGTCCGGCCCCACCAAATGCTCCACCCGCGTCTGCTTGAATCCCGCCTCAACGCCCCTATCCCCGCACCAGAAACATCACACCCGCCGCAAGCAGCACAAACTCAATCATCAGGACAAATACCTTCTCCGGCAATCGATTCACAACGCGTTTACCCACGAACGATCCAAAAACCATCACCGGCCCGAGCGCCAGACCAATCAGCGCATCGGCGCCGCTCAGCACCGCGGTCTGACGATATGCAATCAGCTTGACGACATGCATCACGACGGTGGATAGCGCTTCGGTTCCGATGTACGCGCCCTTCACCAGGCCGTAAGCAAGAAAGAATGGCGCCATCAACGGTCCCACGCTTCCCAGCAGCGCCGAGAGCAAGCTTGAGCCGGCCCCAATGCCGGCGAACGCAGCAACCGGAAACGTTTTCGTGAGCCGGGCTTTCACGTGGCGCAACACGACAACTAACAGAAGGAGTCCGCCAAGCGCACGCGTCAGAGCATGCAACGGAGCAGCCGCGAATAGATACCCTCCAAGGAGCGCCATCGGAACGCCCCCCAGCGCGAACCACCCCACCACCCTCCAGTTCAGCTCGCGACGGTTGAACCACACACGGCTCGCATTCCCGATCAATTGCGCGACCGTCAGGATCGGAACGGCTTCCCGCATCCCGAATGCGGCAACCAAAAACGGAAGCAGCACGGCCGCCCCGCCAAACCCCGTGATGGCGGCCAAAGTGGACGCCACGAGTGCCGCAATCAGAAGAGCGAGCCACTTGATGATTTCAGCCACAAACCTCTCGCAAATTCGTTCTTCGCAGCCGCTTCTAATTGTGTCTCAAATAGACGCCTCTTTCAAAGTGCGCCGCGTCATTGTTCTTCCCGACTCGCGCGGAACCGCACCAACCATCCGTCGCAGCATCTCGCTGTCTTGCTGACCCGCCGCCTCGCCGCCTTCTATTCCCTACTCCCTATTCCCTGTCACTTGATTCCCACCACCATCGAGTCCGGCCCCACAAGATGCTCCACGCGCGTCTCCTTGAATCCCGCCTCGCGCATCCATCCCTGGCAGTCGGCGCCGGTGTAGTCGAACCCTCCGTACGTTTCAATCATCATGTGCACGCTCATCATCAGGCCAAAAGCGTTCTTCGAGCGGTCGTCGTCAATGATCGCGTCGTACACCATCAGCGCGCCGCCCTTGGGAAGAGCGTCGTATGCCTTTCCGATCAGCATCCGCTTTTCTTCAAGATTCCAGTCGTGCAGAATGTGTCCCATCATGACCACATCTGCTTTCGGCAGGGCATCGGTGAAGAAGCTTCCCGCCTTGAACCGCAGCCGCGAGGCCAATCCGTGAGCTTCAACATACTCCTCGAATATCGGGCCCACCTCCGGCAAATCGAACCCCACGCCGGTAAGGTGCTGCTTCTTCAGAAGCACTTGCGTCAGCAGATCGCCCTGCGCCGGCCCCGCATCGACAACCGTCTTGTACTGCTCCCAGGGAAACTTCGTCGCGATGGCCATGTTCGCGCCACGGCTAACGCCGCTCATCGCCTTCAGAAACTCTTTGAGCCGTGCCGGATCGGCG
This sequence comes from Occallatibacter sp., assembly GCA_050010795.1. Taxonomy (GTDB): domain Bacteria; phylum Acidobacteriota; class Terriglobia; order Terriglobales; family Acidobacteriaceae; genus Telmatobacter. The sequence goes on along the minus strand of JBEKKI010000001.1, from coordinate 111,195 downwards.
TAGATGGTCTCGAACACAGGCGCGCCTCCGCCTTTCAACTCGCTCTGCGGCAACCCGGTACGCAGTCCCTCCGTCAGATGGTCCCAATGCCCGTAGGACCGGTGGTTACACATCTCCAGAATGCCGCCGATATACGACGGCTTGTGCTTGTCCAGGAACAGGTCCGTGTCCGGCGTGTTGGAGTACTTTTCGTCGTGCCGCTCCAGAAATCCCAGCGCCACCAGCGCGTCAAGAAAATCGCGTGCCGACCGCCGATGCAGTCCCAACCGCCCCGTCAACTCCTCCAAGCCTTCAGGACGCTTTGCCAATTCGGTAAATACTCCCATTTCTACTGCGCTCAACAGCGTTTTTGAGGCCCAGAATCCAAAGCCGATTTGCATGATGTGTTCCGGTGTCGGGTGCTCGCCCACGAGTGACCTCCTCTTGGTCTCTGTTTGGTTTTCAGATTTTGGGGAACTGCGTGAATCCGGGTTCGGCGGGGAAGGAGCACTTCCGGACTCGGGGAATGCGTCCAATATATCGCACGTGCGTCACGCCTGTCGTCCACCGCCGACTGTTCCCTATTCCCTGCCGTGCGATACTCGCTCCATGCTCCTCCGTCCCGCCTCACCCGGCGACGCCCTCGCCGTCGCGCGCGTCCACGTCCGCGCCTGGCAGCACGGCTACCGCGGCCTTCTACCCGACGACTACCTTAACCAACTCCGCCCCGAAGACCGCGCCTCCAAATACGATCTCTCTAATCTCGATCCCCTCCACCCGCACACCGTCGTCGCCGTCGACGGCAACCGCGGCAACGTCGTCGTGGGGTTCGCCACTACCGCCCCCTCGCGCGAGCCCGACCTTCCCCATCACGGCGAGCTCACCGCTCTCTATGTCGATCCCGATCGCTGGGGCCTCGGCATCGGCGGCGCTTTGGTCTCCGCCGCCCGCGCTCACCTCGTCTCCCTCGGCCGCCGCCAGGCATACCTCTTTACCCTCGTCGGCAACCTTCGCGCCCAGCGCTTCTATCAATCCGATCTCTGGTCAACCGACGGCCTCCGCCGCGCCGAAACCGTCTGGAACATCCCCGTCGACGTCCTTCGCTTCCAGCGCACTCTCTAGCCGTGCTTTGCACCAGCCGAGTGCCTCACCATGTTTCTCCATTACTCCGCACGCAATGCATCCATGGGATGGATCGATGCCGCCCTCCTTGCGGGGATCCAGCACGCCACAAACGCAACGCCCGCCAGAGTCACCGGGACAATTACGAAGGTCACCAGATCGTGCGGGCTGATGCCATAGAGAAAACTCGAGGCAAGCCTCGCCAGCATCCAGGCCGCAGGCCAGCCCAGCGCTATCGCCACCACCGCCAGCGTCATCCCCTGCCGCACCACAAGCTGCTTCACCGCGCCGCGCCGCGCGCCCATTGCCATGCGGATTCCGATCTCCCGCGTCCGCTGGCTCACCACAAAGCTCATCATGCCGTACAACCCCACGGTCGCCAGCACCGATCCCATGCCGCCAAAAATGCCGAAGAGCGTGGCCGCCAGCCGCGGCAGGAAGAAGGCCGACCGGACGTGCTCTTCCATCGTCTCGTCGTTAAAGATCGCCATCGTGGGATCGAGCGCGTGGATTTGCCGCCGCACGGCTTCTTCCATTGCTGCGGGATTTCCCGCCGTGCGGACCACCAGCGTATAGCCCAGGAACGAGGGGTCGGCGCCCACGCTTTGCCGCAGCGAGCGGTAAAGTACCGGGCGCACGCCTTCGCCGAGTGTGCGCGACTTGGTGTTCCCGGCTACGCCGATGATCTCGTAGGTTGCCCCGCCGCCTGAGACATGCCGGCCCACAGGGTTTTCATTGCCGAAAGCACGCGCGGCAAATGAACGACTCACGATGGCAACCTTCTGCCCGGCCGCCGTTTCCCCGCCGAAATCGTGCCCTGCAAGGAGCGGAATTCCCAGGGTCTCCAAAAATCCGGGCGACGCCATATAGAGATCGGTGCCGATCGGGCGAGTGGCTGTGCCGGCAACGCCATCCACTCTCAATTCGTCGTCGCGCCCGCCAATCGAGAGCGGCATGTAGTCCGTGCAAACCGCAGAGACGACACCCGGCAACGCGGCCACTCGCTCCCGCAATTCACCCAGAAATTCCACGGTTCGTTCCGCCGAGTATCCGTTCAGCCGGGGATCGACCGACATCTCGAGCAATCCCTGCGGACGAAAACCGACGTCGATGCTTGCCGCGCTCTCCAGGCTCCGCAAGAACAACCCCGTCAGGCACAGCAGCACCAGCGACATGGCAATTTGCGTGCCGGCAAGCACGCTGCGCAGCCTCACGCGGCGCCCCGGCCGGGCCAATGCTTCTTCTCCTCGCAGCGCCCGTGCCAGCAATGGACGCGAAGCCGCCCACGCAGGCGCCGCGCCCAGCAGCAGTCCACTAAATACACTCAACACAAACGCGCAAGCGATCACCCGCCAATCCACGCTCACGCTCAGATCCAGCGGAACCGGCGCCGGCAGGTGGAACGCATTCAGGCCTTTCGTTGTCCACAGCGACAACATTGTCCCCGCCACCCCGCCGCCCAAACCCAGCAGCGTGCTTTCCATCAGCAATTCACGGCGCAGCTGCCCGCGCGTTGCGCCCAACGCCAGCCGTACCGCCAGTTCACGCTGCCGCGCCGCGGCTTGTGCAAAAAGCAGGTTGGCCACGTTGGCGCACGCGATCGCGAGCACCAGCAATACCACCACCGTTAGCGCCGCGAGAAAAACGTACACGGCTCCGCGCTGGCGTTGTGGCAGGGTGCCCGCCTGGTCCACAACAAAGGAGTTGTCTTTGTCAGTCGCGGGATAGTTCTGGGCCAGGCGTTTTGCCACCGTCGCCAGCTCGGCCTTGGCCCGGTCAGTCGTAACGCCCGGCTTCAGCCGCCCCACCACCATGAGCCAATGAAAATAACGTGCGCCTTCATTCGCCAGGCCGGGCGCCAACAGGCTCGCGCTCCCCAGCGGCACCCAGAACTCGGAGTAGAGCAATTGGTCAACACTGTGAAACTCGGGCTGCGCCACGCCCACTACCGTGAAGGTGTGCCCTGAAAGCAGAGCGCTCTTCCCAACAATCTCTTTGTCGCCGTTGAAGCGCCGCTGCCATAGCGCCCCACCTAGCACAACCTCGGGCGCGCGTTCGTCGTTGCCCGCGAATCCGCGGCCCAGCACCAGGCGCACTTGCGTGACGTCGAAGAAATTCGGCGTCACTGCCTGTCCCCACACCCGCTCCGGTTCCCCGCTGCCGCCAATCGAGGCCGGCAGGATTGCGTAGTAGGCGGCAACGCCGGAAAACGACCGCGCCTGCTCGCGCACGTCCAGGTACTGCGGCTTGGAGAACTCCTCGCAACACGCCTCTCCATTATGTTGAATCGAAATCGCCATCAGGCTTGCAGGATCGCCGACCGGAGGCGGGCGAAGCGCGAACCGGCTTACAATCGAAAAGATCGTGGCGTTGGCGCCGATCCCCAGCCCAATCGAGACCACCGCCGCGGCCGTCAGGCCAGGCCGCTTCCGCAGGCGGCGGAATGCATAGCCAAGGTCGCGCGCCACCGAATCAAGCCAAGGCAGTCCGCGGCGCTCGCGATAGGCATTGCGCACCTGCTCCGCACCACTCAGCCGGATCAGCGCCTGCCGCCGCGCCTCTTCGCACGACATCCCCTCGCGCATCCCTCTTTCCGTATCCAACGCAATGTGGGTCTCGACCTCTTCGTCGAAATCGTCGCTGGCCCGTCCCCGGCTAAATGTTCCGTACAGCCGCTTCCAAAACGCCCGCAGCTCTCCCATCGCCGCCTCCCGTCATCCTTCGCTTTCGCCCGCCGGGCTCAAAAAGCGCTCCAGGATTGCCGTTGCCTGCTCCCATTCCCTCGCCTCTTTGCGAACCTGCTTGCGCCCCGCCTTTGTGAGTTCGTAGAATTTCGCGCGCCGGTTATTCTCTGAGCTTCCCCAACGCGATCGCACATAGCCTTCCTGTTCCAGCTTGAGCAGCGCGGGATACAAGGTGCCGTAGTTCAGCTGCAATAGCTCTCCGCTCGTCTGCTCGATCCGCCGCGCCAGCCCGTATCCGTGCTGCGGCCCCATCGTTTCAAGGGTCCGTAACACCATCAGTGCCAGCGTTCCTTGCCAAACATCGGCCTTGCCGCCCATTGTGCATCCTCCTATGGGTACCCAACAGAAGACGTGTATGCCGCTCCCTATGGGAAAGCAATACGAGATATCCTTGCAGAATGTTCCCGCCCCTGGCGCGTTTCTGCCGCCGCTACACACCCCGCCCGCTCGCGTCTCGAATTCATTCCCCGGCTGCGCGACTGGATTGAGCATCAGGCGCATCGAGTCCGGCCACTACGTCGTCCCCGACGTTCCGGGTGCAGGAATCGCCCTCGCCTGCCGCACCCTCTGCCAAATCGCTAAACCCTTGGCCTCGCGCACCTTGCGTACCAAGGCAATTTATGCACCAAATGGGTCATTCCCGCCTCCGCGCGGGTGATTTCACCCCATCTTTCCTGCCGGTATCATCCGAAATCAGGTATCTCTAAACCACTTTGCAGCCGAGGCACTTGAATGCCGCCGAAACCACGGGCTTCGTTCGCACTTTTCACCGGCTTTCTGGCTGTTCTTGTGCCTATCCTCGCCTCTGCCTATCTCGCCTGGATGGAAAGTTATACAACAGAGAAGACGCTCAGCCTCACCTACGCGCAGGATGTCCTGCGCCGTGCTGAAAAGGCTTCAAGCCAGTTCGACGATGCCCGGAAGCAAGTCGCGCACGCCAACTTCCCGCCTTGTTCACCCGACGACATCAAGCTTTTGCGCCAGGTCGACCTTGGCTCCAGCTACATCAAGGCAACCGGCCGCGTCGCGCACGATGCCCTCCTTTGCACCTCTCAGGGAGCCTCAATTCCTCTTTCTCTTGGCAAGCCTGACCTCATTACCGACCAGGGCGTGTCTGAATACTTCAACAAGCACCTCTCGTCGCAACAGTCGCACCCACTCAACATCTTCGCCGCAGGCGGATTCGCGGTCATCTTCGACCCCGGCGTTGCCGTCGATGTCTCTACCGAAGGCCAGGATGTCGAACTCGCTGTCTTCGTTCCATCCGCCCCCGATCACAATCCCATCGCCACTCTCGGCCACGACTTCCCCGCCGGCTGGTTCGATCCCATCCCCCAGGGCGCCCAATCCACCAACCTCGACAGCGGTTATCTCGTCTCCTCTGTCCGATCTGCAAAATGGGACATCGCTGTCCTTGCCGCAACGCCGCAAAGCTACATCTACCAGGGCATCGGCCACTTCGCTCTCATCTTCGTCCCCATCGGTATTCTCTGTGGCGCTGTCCTCGGTTTCATGGTCAATTTGCTCTCGCGCATGCACACCTCCTTCCCCGCCATGCTCCGCCGCGCCATCAAGGACAAGAACTTCTACGTCCTCTATCAGCCAGTGGTCGAGCTTGCAACGCAACGCGTCATCGGTGCCGAAGCCCTCGTCCGCTGGAGAAGCGATTACGCTGACATCCGGCCCGACTACTTCATCCCTCAGGCCGAAGAGTGCGGCCTCATCCAGCTCATCACTGCCCAGGTCATTAGCATGGTCGCCCGCGATCTGCACCATTTCCTCGAAATCGATCCCGACTTCCACGTAGCCATCAACGTGTCCGCGGCAGACCTTTGCGACGCGCGCACCATCGATGCCTTCGACGGACTTCTTCGCGCCTCCGGCGCACGCCCCGCAAACTTCGAGGTCGAAGCCACCGAGCGCGCCTTCCTCCAGGGGCCTGAAACCTCGAAGATCATCGACGAGCTGCGCGCAAGGGGTTTCAGCGTCGCCATCGACGATTTCGGCACCGGCTACTCCAGCCTTGCTTGCCTGCAAACTCTCTCGCTCGACACCCTCAAAATCGACAAGGCCTTCGTCGACACCATCAATACCGACGGCGCCACCAGCCAGGTTGTCCCGCACATCATCGAAATGGCCCACTCGCTCCATCTCGACATCGTTGCCGAGGGCGTCGAAAACGAGCCCCAGGCCCAATATCTCGTCAAGCGCGGCGTTCACTATGCGCAGGGATGGCACTTCGGCCGGCCCATGGACACCGGCCACCTCTGCGAGGAAATCCGCAACCACATGCCCTATCAGCAACCCGTGTTTGACGCGCCTCAGACGGAACCAGCCGACGTCTTGTATCCGATCATGAGCCCACTCCTGCCGCAAGCTCCTCGCTAACCATCCCGTCCTTATTCCCTAATCCCTATTCCCTGTCCTTCTAATCCCTAGTCTCTTGCCCTCCTCTTGACAAACCATAACCGTTTGGTTATGGTTATTTCCGTGACGGCGGCCAATGCCAATCTCGTCTTCCGCGCTCTCGCTGACCCCACCCGCAGGGCCATTCTCGAGGAGTTGACCCGGCAGGGCGAGCAGACCGTGCACGCATTGACTCGTTATGCGGGCGTCTCTCAGCCTGCGGTTTCCAAGCACCTCACGGTGCTCAAGCGGGCGAAGCTGGTGCGCCATCGCCGCGAGGGACGCGAAACTCACTATCGTGCGCAGCCCGACGCGCTGGCCCCCATGGTGGACTGGCTCGATCGCTACGGCGCCTTCTGGCGTGAACGGTTCGACCGTCTCGAATCACTTTTGGAAAGGATGGAACCGTGAGCAACCCAGCAGAGGGTACGCGCACTCTTGTTATCGAGAGGCTATTCCCGCACCCGCCAGAAAAGCTGTGGCGAGCGCTCACCGAAAGCACGCTGCTCGCACAGTGGCTCCTGAAAAATGATTTCGCTCCAATGGTTGGGCACAAGTTCCAATTCCGGCAGGAGCCCGTTCCGAACTGGGATGGCGTGATCGACTGCGAGGTGCTCGTCGTCGACCCACTCCATCGCCTGTCCTACAGCTGGAGTACTTTGGGGCTCGGCTCCGTTGTGCTCTTCACGCTGACGCCGGCGGAGGGTGGCACTCATGTCCGCATGGAACATTCCGGCTTCCGCCTCGATCAGCCGGCAGCGTATGGCGGGGCAAAACACGGCTGGCAGCGCTTCTTCGACGGTCTGGAGCGAGTGCTCAGCGCGCACGTGGAATAAGGCATCCAAAGCAAGCCAGCACTCACCGGAAACCAAGACGAGGAGGAAGATGACCGATGGAATCGACCCTGCAGAACCCGGCCCACGCCGCCGCCAAGTTCAGCCCCAAAGCCATGACCATCACATATTGGATCGTCACCGCGCTCTTCTGCCTGGAGATGAGCTTCACCGCCTACTACGAACTGCTGCCGCAGGGTGCCCAGGCCTTCGCTCGCCTCGGGTTTCCCGCCGGCTACTTTCGGATGGAACTCTCGTTCGCCAAGCTATTAGGCGTGGCCGCACTGCTCGTTCCCATGGTCCCCGCGCGGCTCAAAGAATGGGCCTACGCCGGCTTCGCCATCAACCTCGTCTCGGCGCTCATCACCCACCTCTCGCTCGGCCAAGGCCCGGCAGCGGTGAGCCCATCGGCAATCACCAGCGTGCTCTGGGCACTCTCGTACTTCTTCTGGCGCCGGCTCAATTCCGCCGGTTCAGGTCCGCTCGCCTAGTTGTTAATGTTCGTACATGCAGATGTTATGGATCGCCGCCTCGAATGCGTGGGGCAATCCAAACGAAAGAAAAGGCAACACCACCGAAAAGATAGACGTGGGAAGACGGCGCGGCCAATCCGCGAATTTAACCAAGGAGAATCGCAATGAAAATCAAATTAACCACCATCTACGTTGACGACCAGGAGAAGGCGTTGAGCTTCTATACCGAAGTGCTGGGCTTCCAAAAGAAATCCGACTTCAGCAATGGCCCGTTTCGCTGGCTCACCGTGGCTTCGCCCGAGGACCCGGACGGCACGGAGCTGCAGTTGGCGCTGAACAACAACCCCGCGGCCAAAACGTATCAGCAGGCCTTGTTCCAGCAAAGCCAGCCCGCGGCCATGTTCTTCACCAACGACCTGCAAGCCGATTACGAGCGCATGAAAGCGCGCGGCGCCGAGTTCACCATGTCGCCCACCGACGTCACAGCCTCCAAAATCGCCATGCTGAACGACACCTGCGGCAATATCATTCAGATCACACAGCTGATGCGCTGGCAGGGATGAGGTTCGGCGGGAACGCGGCGTACAGAAAGGAGCTGCAAATGAAAAGGACAGTCCACGCGGATTCCGCATCCGCATTCATCGACGCGAAGATCAACTCGCTTGGCGACTGGCGCGGCAAGATTCTCGCGAAGGTGCGCGCCATCATCCACAAGGCAGACCCTGAAATCGTCGAGGAGTGCAAGTGGGCAAAACCCACGAACCCCGGAACGCCCGTCTGGTCCCACGCGGGCATCGTCTGCACTGGAGAGACGTACAAGAGCGTCGTCAAATTGACCTTTGCCAAAGGCGCATCGTTGCCCGACCCTTCGCGTCTCTTCAACTCCTCGCTCGACGGCAACGTCAGGCGCGCCATCGACATCCACGAAGGCGAAAAGATCAACGAGGCAGCCTTGATGGCTCTCATCCGCGCCGCAGTAGCGCTCAATCTTAAGACCAAGGCGAAGCCCGACATGCCTGGCTCAAGGCATGACTGGTAGGCCGGGGATTCAGCCACAAAAGCCGCAAACCCTCCCCACCCCGGTTTTGGGCTCCCCGGATTCGCCGCCAGGCGCCGGCCATGGTTTTTGTCCCACAGATTCCCAAAACGTGACACGTCCTTCTTGCAGGCGTTGAGAAAATCTCTGCCACAGATTCTCAATCTGCAATCAAGGACGTGTCCGCAGTTGGCGCCCTATCGCGTGGCAACCGCCTTTTGTGTTGGCGTAACCTTCGGAGAAGACAGATACCCTGTCACCGTATTCCTGGCGCTCACGTTGTTCACCACAATCTCAAACAACGCAGGATCCTTGCCGCTGTAGAACTGAAGCGGCTCGTTCAGGCTCTTGTCCTTCTTGTCATACTGCTTGTCGTCAGAAAAGACGGCGAGTGTGTACGTGCTCTTCTTCGAGTCGGCTCGTTTCAGCTCCAGGCTCACTGATCCCACCCGCTGCTTCACTCCCTTCACAAGTGTGAACTGGAAGTAATCCCGGTCGCCCTTGTGCTTCAGAATCTCCAACTCGTCATTATTCCGCGCAATCAGGATGCTGTGACCGTTCAAATCGCCTTTCATCGACGTTAATTGGTTTTTGGTGTCGGCCAGATCGCTCTGCGTCCTGGCTACATCGGCCTTCACACCGCCCACATCCGTCTTCACGTCGGTCACATCGCTCGAAACAGCGGTCACCCGCCCGTTTGTCTGCTCCTGCGCGTTTGCCAGTTGTGTTGTCTTCTGCTCCTCGCGAACCTCAACGGCCTTCAGCGCCGTCGCACGCGCATCAAGTTGTTGCTGCGTCTCGCCAAGCGAGGTCTTCAACGCTTCCGTGGTCACATTCAGCCGTGCATTGGTATCCTGCAGCGCTGCGGCCAGCTTGGTGTTCTGCGCTGCCGCATCCGTCAAAGCCTGCTGTTGCGTAGCCAGTTTGTTGCTCAGCGTGTAGCTCCAGATAATCCCGCCCAGCCCCAAAAGCAATGCCACTGCGATTGCCGCCAGGAATGCGCCGGAATATGTCCTGGGAGTTCTTTCAACCGTTTCGTCGCTCATTTGTTGTACTTCCTTCCCTTTCGCTGACCGTACGGCAACCCATTACCCATGTCTGCGCTATAAAGCTCACTCGGCGCAAATAGATCTTCGTCTGCGAGGCGGACGAAGAGGGTTTCAACCCCGCAAAATCCATTCACCATTTCCCAGGAAAGAAAGCTCGGCGGGTGGCCCAGGTCTCGGGGACTCTGATTTGCGACCAGACCCATGGGTGCCCCAGGACCGGGGTGGAAGGACCGGGGTCCCGACGGCTCGGTCTTCGTCCGTGGGGTGGAGGTCTCGCTTCTGAGACCTGAGAATCCACCGCCGTAGACATGCCGCAGCCGTTGCGCTTCGTTCCGGTGCCTGGCGGGGGAACTGCGAACTGGCGGCTGACGACAATGGTTCGCGCTGCCATTTAGGCAGTGATCGCGCGTGCACGGTAGTGCTACTGTGTCATGCAGGACTGGCTCCTTCAGGAACCACATCGCGGTCGAGCGGGATGGGTGCCGGCTTCGGCCTGGGTCCGTTCAGCAACCATCCCGCAGGCTTTCAGGGGAAGGTTCTGAGCGATGTTTCGACTGAGCAACTTGAATCGTGCGCTCGGACGGTCGAGTGCGCCGGAGCAACCACGAGCCGAACGATGGCCTGTAACCACGCTGACGGCGCATTATGGGCGCGACGCTGCCGCCACGCCCGCCGGCATCAAGGACATCAGCACCACCGGCATCTTTTTGATCACCGAAGAGCAGCTTCCCATCGGCCAGCAGATCAGCCTCAAACTGCAGAACAAAAGCGAAACGGAGCTGAGCTCGAGGCTCGAGATTTCCCTTCAGGGTCAGGTCGTCCGGCAGGATCAAGACGGCATCGGGGTCTCTTTCGTTCTGCCTCCGGGCCTGAATATGGCACTGTGGGAAGTGCTGCTGCGCAGCATTGTGAATCTCTCCGATGCGGATCAGGTGGCGGAGGCGTTCCGAACCCTTCGCACCGTCCTCTTCCTGAGCCGGCTGTGCCAGTCCGGCGCCGACGAGGCGGTTCAACTGTTTGACGGGGAGCTGGACCAGGAACACACCGCAGCGCTGTTCGAAATCGCGCATGCCGTGGAGAAGCTGCTGGATCAAGAGCCCGATGGCGGCCGCATCCGCGCCCATCCCAGCCTGGTGGCAAACATTTTGCGCGGCGGCTCCTGGGCCCCCGATCAACTGATCCTGCAACTATGGGTGGGCCTCTTCGCCTCGTCGTGCTCGGTCGATGTGCCCGACGACTCCAATCAGATCTTTGTCGACCTGCTGGTGCAGTTGACGCCCACCGAGGCCAGGATCTTCACCCTGGCATGCGAGCGGGCCTTACGCGCTGCGCCTGCACCCGCGAATGCTGCCTCCGGCGCCATCGTTCTCAGCCCGGATGAGATCGTTAAAGTCACCGGCGTGCACGACCTCACCCGGAATGCGACCGATCTCGCCTACCTCTTCAACCTGGGATTGATTCAGAACGTTTTCGACTTTACCTCGTACCGCGGCATGGATAGCTTCGATATCACTCCATCCACCCTTGGCCTCGAACTCTACAAGCACTGCCACGGCCACCGCGAAAAAGTCGACCCGGACCTCGTAAAAGCGGCCCGGGAGCACCTGGCCGTATTCTTCCCCCCGCCGATACCCAGTGTCTTCGAAAACTTCACCCCCCTGCCTCCGAATCCCCCTCAGAAAAAATAGCGCGCAGGCACGTGGGCGAGCCTCGGCCACGCATCTCTTGAGAAGTAAAGTACGCGGCGCAGCCAGGCTCAAACCCGGCCCACCCATGCGCTGTCATACCTGATCGGAGGTCGCCGTGGCGACCGAAGTCGAAGGACCTGCAGTTGCCTCTTGCGACCCTCGCTTACGTTGACTGTGCACTTTTGACCGGCGTTGACGTAATGATGAATCGCATGATCAGCACAAGGCGTCACCCGCCGTAATTCACATTGCAAGCCAATGGGTTGAGCCAATAGCTTCAAAGCTTGTGTCGAAATGGGTTCCGAATGAGGTGCCAGTCCTCGTTGCTGCTGCCGGAGTTAGCGATGAATGCTGAGAACGTCACACCGTCGCGCGACCCTGAAGATCGGGTGCCTGAAGATCGGGTGATTGACGAATCCTGCCGGCCAGAGAGAAAACCGAAGATGATGGACAAGACAATCGCCGACAGCTATCCCGCGAGCGATCCGCCGTCGTCATTACCCGATCCGGGCGAAGACTCCTTCGGATTGGTACAGGAGGGTCTGCGGTGATCACCATAAAACGTGTATATGATGCGGTCAGTTCGACCGACGGAACTCGATTGCTCATCGAGAGGCTGTGGGCAAGAGGGGTAAAGAAAACCTCGTTAAAAATTAAGAGTTGGATCAAGGATGTGGCTCCCAGCACGGAGTTGCGCCAATGGTTCAGCCATGATCCAGACAAGTGGCATGAGTTCCGCCGCCGCTATTCCGCCGAATTGAAAGCTCATCCCGATGCCTGGCGGCCAATCATAGAGTCTGCACAGCGTGGGACGGTAACCCTGATTTACAGCTCGCATGATACTGAGCACAACAATGCCGTTGCGTTGGAATCGTTTTTAAAAGCTCGTCTTCCGAGGAAGAAGCCGAAGAAGGCACGGCCCGCGCGAGCAAGAGCAAATTCGAAAGCGAAACCGGGAAGGAAAAAGGCATGAGCACCGTCGCAGCCAAATCGCCTATATTTCAGGCAAAGCTGAAGAGCCGCAATCTGGTGGCCGAAGGCACAATGGCCTTCCATTTTCAGAAGCCTGCCAGCTTTGTTTTCACCGCCGGTCAGTTCATCGACATGGCTCTATTGAGTCCCTCCGAAACAGATGCTGAGGGAAATTCTCGCGCTTTCTCCGTCTCGAGCGCGCCATACGAAGACACCATCATGGTCACCACTCGGCTACGCCATACGGCATTTAAGCGAGTCCTGAAGACCATGCCATTAGAGACCGAAGTGAAGATCGAAGGTCCGTTCGGCGATTTGCGGCTTCACAATAACGCAAAGCGAGCCGCGGTTTTTTTGGCGGGTGGCATTGGCATTACGCCGTTTCGCAGCATCCTGCTGGACGCAGCCAACAGGAAATTACCTCACCACATCTTTCTCTTCTTCTCCAACCGCCGGCCGGAAGATGCCCCGTTTCTGGAAGAGTTGCAGTCACTGGAAAAGCATAATGCGAATTACAAGTTCATCGGGACCATGACCAGTATGGAAAAATCAAAACTTTCTTGGCAGGGGGAGCAGGGTGTCGTCAATAAGGAAATGCTCGACAGACATCTGAAGAATGCTGCATCTCCGATCTACTACATCGCCGGGCCGCCAGGCATGGTCAAAGGCCTGCACTCCATGCTTCAAGCCGCCGGCATCGAAGACGATGATATCCGCACTGAGGAGTTCACCGGCTACTGATCGCTGGCTGCATCCAAGGGAGAACGGATGGCTATCGTCGAGGATGGTACGGGTGGAAAGACAGGAAACAAGAATTCTTCAGATGCCGGTACACGAAAGAGTAGATCTCGTGATGAACGCGTTGGCGCGCCGCTCCGACGCTAGAGGCGGGCGCGGGTTTGAACTGTACATCTTCATCTGTGGCGAGGCTGCAGCTTATTGAGGAGAAGGGTTGGAAAACATGACGACAGAAGGTTTTGCCGACGACGGGACCATGCTAAAGGACCTTGCGCAGTTTGACCTGGGGCAGGAGATGGCGGATTCGGAGCAGAAGAAACCATGGGAATCGGGTCATTATGCCAAAACTCTCTTTAAGAAATCGGATTTCAGGATCGTGCTGATCTCGATGGAAAGGGCCGTCACAATCAAGGGACATCATGCAGACGGCACGATCTCCGTCCACGTCTTGAAGGGGTCGATACGCTTCACTGTACAAGGAGACGCGCGAGATCTGCGGCCGGGCAATGTGTTGACGCTGGGCGCGTCGATCAAACATGAGGTCGAGGCTCTCGAGGAGTCCGCATTCTTGCTGACCGTTTCTTGGCCGGATAACGAAACGCTCCAGGCGATGAAGCATCGGGGATATGGCACTTAGGAGCGCCGCGCAACTACCGGAAGCGTTTTCACGCACAACTGCTAGCTGCGGCTCGTAGGCAAAGCTAACCTGGGAAAGTTAGCTTTTGAGGGTAAATAGCACCAAAAAAAGTTGGGGTCTGCACGAAGCCGGCGTGCTTGCATCAGGGCAGCGATTTCGCGGGTGACCAAGTGAGATACGGGCCGCCCACCGAAAAAAGCTGGCAGCAGCGGCAACCGGCGATATACTGTCGCAGCCGGAACAGCAAACCGGCTTCACGGCTTCCCGTCGATTGAAAGCTCAAGGAGGTTTCCGATGCGTATCGTTCCTGCAGGAAGGTTGTTTGTCCTCTCCACCGTGGTCGCTGTGCTGCTACCCGCAGTGCCGGCCCACGCCGCGTTCGATGCATACATGACGATCAAGGGCTCCAGACAAGGACAGATCAAGGGCGACGCGATGTCTGACCAAATCCGGCTCGTCAACGTCGTCCGCGACACCCCAATGGCAACTGCGATGCCTACCGGCAGGCGGATGCACTCCACCATCACGATCACCAAGGAGATCGATAAGGCAACGCCCATGCTGGCCAAGGCGGCGAGTACCCACGAGCCATTGAGCGATGTGGAGATTACTTTCATTGGAGGCGCATCAGGCGCCAAGACAGCGCAGAAGATCGTACTTACCAACGCCACCATCCTCTACGTTCGCAAGTCGGGCGGCAACGAGCAAATTACATTCGACTACCAGGCCATCGAGGTCACCTACGCCAAAGGCGGCAAGACCATGATGGACGATTGGGACGCTCCGAAATAGAGGCGCGCGGCCCAACTCAGGAACGAAATCTCCGCCCCACGGACGAAGACCTCTCCGCGGGGGCTTCGGTTTAGGACACCTAACGCCAGTGGCCAGGTGAGATGCGGGCCACCGGCTGAACTGCGAACTGCTTTTAGGTAAACTAGGAGCATGGCCGAGATCGCCCGCAGAAAAACCCCCACCGTCCGCATCGGACACGTCCGCGTTGGCTGGGAGGTCCCGGTCGTCGTCCAGTCGATGACCAACACCGACACGGCCGACGCCCAGTCCACCATTGACCAGGTCGCTGCCCTTGCCCTCGCCGGCTCCGAACTGGTCCGCGTCACGGTCAACAACGAAGGCGCCGCGGCAGCAGTTCCAGCCATCGTAGAAGGCCTCGAGAAGCGCGGCCTTCGCGTGCCGATCATTGGAGACTTCCACTACAACGGCCACATCCTGCTCAAAAAGTATCCCGCCACCGCCCGCGCGCTCGCGAAGTACCGGATCAATCCCGGCAACGTGTCGATCGGGCGGAAGGACGACGACAACTTTCGCACCATGGTCGAGTGCGCTGTCGAGAACCAGAAGCCTGTCCGCATCGGCGTCAACTGGGGGTCACTGGATCAGAGCTTGCTGACGCGCATGATGGACGAGAACAGCAAGCTCGCAGAGCCCGAGCCGGCGCGCGAAGTGATGATCGAAGCCATGATCGCGAGCGCGCTTCAGTCCGCCGCGGCAGCCGAGCGCTACGGCCTCGGCCACGACATGATCATCCTGTCGGCCAAGGTCTCGGGTGTGCGCGATCTGCTCGACGTGTATTCGCGACTGGCCGCGCGCTGCGACTATCCGCTGCATCTTGGCCTGACCGAAGCCGGCATGGGATCGAAAGGCCTGATCGCTTCGACCGCCGGCCTCGCGCCGCTACTGCTCTCGGGCATCGGCGACACCATTCGCGTGAGCCTGACGCCCAAGCCCGGCGGCGACCGCACGGAAGAAGTGCAGGCCGCGCAGCAGATTCTGCAGTCGCTCTCGATCCGCAGCTTTATGCCGCAGGTGACGAGTTGCCCCGGCTGCGGCCGGACGACGAGCACGTATTTCCAGGAACTCGCCGAGCAGATCCAGAGCTACCTGCGGACGTCGATGCCTGAGTGGCGCAAGAAGTATCCTGGCGTTGAGGAACTGAAGCTGGCCGTTATGGGCTGCGTCGTCAACGGCCCAGGTGAATCCAAGCACGCCAACCTCGGCATCAGCCTTCCGGGCACCTTCGAGGATCCTGTCGCGCCCGTCTACATCGACGGGAAGCTGTCGACGACCTTGCGCGGCGACACCATCGTCGCCGAGTTCAAACAGATCCTCGACCACTACGTCGAGTCTCACTACGGCCAGCGCGCCGCGGACTCCGAACTCGTCGCCACGCGCTGAGCGCTCGCCCGCGCGCTCCTGCCACACACCTGAGATGGCCGTCACTTCGCCGGCTGCTCAACAGGCGTTACTCTGTCTCCAATTCTCACTGGAGACTGCTCATGCTCCTCAGCCGATCCCTCCGGCTTGTGGTCGTTGCTCTCTGCGTGCCTGGCGTTGCCTGCGCCGGCAAACCAAAGCCCTGCGTGCCCGCAGATCAGGCCTCGAGAATGGTGAACAAAGATATTTGCGTCTCAGCGCATATCTACGATGTAGTGGAGCTTCCCGACGGAACGCGGTTTCTGGATGTATGCTCGCCGCAAACCCCTGACAACCAGTGCCGCTTCACCATTGTCAACCTCGCCGACGATCGAGCTGAAGTGGGCGAGTTGCGCAAATATCGCGACCAGGACGTGCAGGTTCGCGGCATCGTTCAGCCCATGCACGGCCGCGCCGGTATGGTCCTGAGTCACGCTCGCCAGTTCTATGGCGGACCGCCGAGGTTCAAGCCCAATCCCCTTCTCGCCCGCGGTTTTGCGGCCGACCAGCAGCGTCCTCCGATCGCTGACCCCAACCTGCGCCCGCAGGGAGGGCGCCGCGCCTTCATGAACACGAAGGACCGCGAAACGCTGCCCCAAAAGTAGCTCGGCTGACTCGCTAGCTTGATGGCTCGCTGGCCTGCAGTCGTTCTTCCAGCTCGGGCGCATGTCGCGCCCCCGTAAACAAAATCGTGCTCGAGATCAGCAGAAACACCAGCGTCGCCCCCAGCCCGATCCTCAGGTTGCTGCGGTCGCTGATGGCGCCGATGATCTGCGGAGAAAACGTGTCACCGAAAAAGTGAATGCAGAACAGGTTGATCGAGATCGCGGTGGCGCGCACCGGCGCGGCTACGGCATTCACAATGGCCGTGTTGAGCGGCCCGGTGTTGAGGAAGAGGAAGAACTCCGCGGCGAACAGTGAAGGCACGGCCCACGCCCGCGGCCCGAAGAACAGCAGCACACCGCACGGCAAGGTCAGCGCGACGCTCCACGCCGAAAGCAGGTACAGCGCGCGATGATTGGTGCGCAGCCACACTTGCGCAATCCATCCGCCCACCAGCGTTCCCGCAATTCCGTCGATCACCGTCGTCGCGCCCACGGTCAGGCTCGCCGTGCTCATCGACATGCCTGCGGAGCGCCGCAGAAACTCCGGCATCCACCAGGAGATTCCGCCCATGGCAAACGTGAGCGCTGCCAGCCCGAAGGTCGCGGTCAGGAAAGCCGGATTCGTGAACAGTCCCAGCACTGTGTTCCGGTTCAGATTCGGCCCGATGCAGTCGCTCGCTCCGCGCTCTGGCTCGCGCCCGATCCAACCGTAGAGCGCCGCCGCCAGGAACCCCGGCAACGCGCAAACAAAGAACGGCGCTCGCCAGCCCCAAATCGACCCGAGCTGCCCGCCGGCCAGGTAGCCCAGCGCCGCTCCCACGGGAATCGCGACGTAGAACACGGAGAGCACTCGATTACGATCTCGCTCAGGATAAAAATCCGAAAGCACTGCGGGCGCAAAGATGCCGAACGTCGCCTCGCCGACGCCCACCAGCGCTTGCCGGAAATAGAGGGTCGTGTAGCTATGGATCCAGATTGCGGCCAGTGTTGCCAGGCTCCAGAGCGTCGCGCCCGTAATGATCAGCGGCTTGCGCCGCATGCGGTCGCCAAGCCAGCCCGTTAAAGGCGCAGCCAGCATGTAGAAGACGAAGAACGCCGTGCCGAGCGCGCCCATCTGCTGGTCGCTCGCGTGAAACTCGTGCTGGATGGGCGAAACTTCGCCGGCCAGAATGTAGCGGTCAATATAGTTCAGCAGGTTCAGCGCCAGCAGCAGAAGCACCGTGCCCATTGCGGGGCCGATGCGGGCGCGCAACGATCGAAGAGAAGTTGGCAAGCAGCCTCGGGCAAATCGTAATCTGCAGGCGAACAACGACTACGATAGCAGACAGCCTCGAATCCGCTCGATTGTGGAAGGTCTCAAGCTTTCGGCCGCGGCCAGCGCGCTTCTACCGTCGTCCCAATGCCGCCGCGGGGCCTAAATTCGCCTTTCACCACCGCCCATACCGGATCGCAGGCCTTCACCACGTCTTCCAGAACCTGGTTCACGATGTTCTCCTGGAAGATTCCCAGATTCCGGTAGCAGAACAGGTACTCTTTCAGCGACTTCAACTCCAGGCAGCGCTTGCGCGGCATGTAGCGGATCGTCAAAATCCCAAAGTCCGGCAGGCCTGTCTTGGGGCAAACCGAGGTCAGCTCCGGATCATCGATCTGGATTTCGTATCCGGGAAACTGATTCTGCCAGGTCTCGATGGCTGGAAAGCGAAAACCCAGCCCGGCTTTGGCGTGTTCGTCGGTGTATCGGGGTTTTGCCGCCATAGCGGTATTGTACGGGCCGGAACCAGCTCGTTCGATCAGGGTACCTGACGATATTCCTGCTTCTTACTCCTTGTTTTCGAGTCTTATATACTGACTCTGGTTCACTCGATGGTTGAAGCAAGATCAAAAATAAGCCGCCCGGCACTTTGGGTAGGGGCCGCCGTTGTCCTTGTTCTCGTTTTTTTCACGGCGCGTTACTTTCTGCGCGGACGCATTCCGGTGCGCGTAGCGCAAGTGCAGCGCAACACCCTGCTCAATACGATCAGCACCAACGGCCGCGTTGAGCCGGTTGTAAGCTACCAGTTCTACAGCCCCATCTCCACAACCGTGAAAGCCGCGTACGCCGAAGAAGGCGACGTGGTCCACGCAGGCAAGTTGCTGGTTGTGCTCGACGACGTGGCCGCACGGGCGCAGGTGGCTAACGCTGCGAGCGCGGTGAAATCGGCGCAGGTAGCGCTCGACGCTGTCACCCACAATGGAACCCAGGCGGAACGGCAGGCATCTGCCGCGGAAATCGAACAGGACCGCCTCACGCGCGATCAGGCGCAGCACGATCTCGATGCACTCACCAAGTTGGTGGCCGCGGGCGCAGCCGCTCCCGGCGAGGTGATTGCGGCGCGCGCC
This sequence comes from Occallatibacter sp., assembly GCA_050010795.1. GTDB lineage: Bacteria > Acidobacteriota > Terriglobia > Terriglobales > Acidobacteriaceae > Telmatobacter. The sequence goes on along the minus strand of JBEKKI010000001.1, from coordinate 92,323 downwards.
CGCCTCAACTCCGCTCAGGCAAGTCTGGACGCAGCCCAGCAAAGCGCACACCACCGATTCTCGGCCGACGACGTGGCTCGCGCGCAGGCCGCGCTGGCCGATGCACAAGCCGGGATGGCCGCCGCGCAACACGTCGAAGCCCAGACCTCGATTTGTGCCCCGGTGACCGGAACCATTTACAACATGGACGCGTCGCCATCGGAATACTCTGAAGCCGGCAAACTGATACTCAAAATCGCCGACCTAAGCCATGAACGCGTCCGCGGCTACTTCGATGAGCCTGACCTGGGCCGCCTGGCAGTCGGACAATCGGTGCTGATTCACTGGGATGCCAAGCCGGGCGTCGACTGGCACGGACACATTGCACGGCTTCCCGCAGCCGTCGTCACCTATACCACGCGCAACGTCGGCGAAGTCCTGATCGATTTCGATCAATCGTCCAATGGCCTGCTTCCGGATACAAATGTCACGCTCACCGTCACCACCTCCAGCGAGCCCAATGCTCTCAGCATGCCGCGCGAAGCGCTTCACGAGCAGAACGGAAAATACTATGTCTTCAAGGTCGTGAGTGGCGAACTCAAGCGCGTACCAGTCGCAATCGGCCCGCCGAACCTTACACAGGTCCCCATTCTCTCTGGACTTGAGGATGGCGACATCGTCGCGATCGGCACAGCAAACGGGGAGCCCTTGCAGGAGGGCATACCGATCAAGGAACAACAGTGACGCGTTCAAAGCCGATTCCGCTTGCACTCGCGGCGGCTTGCCTGGTTGCCGCTACGCTGAGCCACGCGCAGATCTCCGCGGCGACTCTATCTCAGGCCAATGCCGATCTACAGAACGGCGAGGCCGACAAAGCTCTGGCGCTGCTCACGCCGCTCCCGTCCACTGGAAGCGGTGCTGCCGAGGCCCAGAATCTTCTGTGCCGCGTGCGTTTCACGTTGGAGCAATGGTCGCAGGCCGCGGCGGAGTGCCAGCAGGCAGCGAATCTCGACCCGCAGAATTCCGACTATTTCATTTGGCTGGGGCGCACTCTTGGCCGGCAGGCCGGCCAGGCTTCTTTCTTTTCCGCATACGGTCTCGCCAAACGCTCGCTCGCCGCCATGCAGACCGCGGTGAAACTCGATCCCAAAAACGCCCCTGCGCTGTCCGATCTTGGCGATTATTACGCCCGGGCGCCTGGCATTGCCGGCGGCGGCGCCGACAAGGCGCAGGCGATCGCATCGCAACTCGACAAGATTGACCCGGCCAGGGCACAGCAACTGCGGGGCGATATCGCCATGGCCAAGAAAGACTACGTCACCGCAGAGAACGCATACCGCCAGGCCATTGTGGTAAGCCCCGCGCCGGCGGATCTCTGGACTGTCCTCGCCGATTTCTATCGAGACCGCCAGCGTTGGTCCGATTTGGACACGGCCATTCAGAACTGCATCGCCGCGGCGGCGAAGAAAAAGAATTCGGGCGTCGCGCTTTATGACGGCGCCGGCGTGCTCATCGCAGCCAAACGCGATCCGTCGCTGGCCGCGCAAATGCTCGAAAACTATCTCTCAGGTTCGTCCAAGTCAGAGGAAGCGCCGGCATTCATCGCACACTTCCTGCTGGGGCGGCTGAAACAACAGCTTGGCGATGCCGCCGGCGCCAAAAGTGAGTTTGCCGCCGCCAGTGCCATGGCACGCGAATATACTCCGCCACAGGAATCGGAATATTGACGCCTATGCACGGCTCGATGGCCAACAATTCGCGCACAAGATGGGCGATGCTCTTTGCCGCGCTGGCGCTGGCCGTGGCCTCTCGCCCAGCAACCGCGCAGGTGTCGCTTACCACCATGGTCGAGCTCGCGCAGCAAAAAAGTTCCGCCGTCCTTCTCGCCCAGGCCGACGTGCGAAAAGCCAGTGCGCAGCTTTCCGAAAGCCAGGACGCCTTCGTTCCCACAATCACCTTCGGCTCCGGCCTTCCCGCATTTCGTGAAGTCGGCTTCACCGGCTCGCTGCCCACTATCTGGGACAGCCAGGTGCAATCGCTGGTCTTCAGCATGCCGCAGATTCGCTATATCCAAGCTGCGCGCGCCGGACTTCACGCCGCGCAACTTGCGCTCAAGGAAGCGAAAGAGCAGGTTGCGCTCGACGCTTCCACGGCCTATATCGAAATGGACACCATGAACATCGAGCTCAATGCCGTCCATGAGCAGGAGCAGGAAGCAGCACGGCTCGTCGCCATCGAACAACAACGCACCGAGGCCGGTGTTGATCCTCTGAACAGTCTTTTGCAGGCGGAGCTTACTTCGGCGCAGCTCAAGCTGAGCCGCCTGCACCTTGAAACCCGCTCCGCCACGCTCGCCAAACAGATCTCTGTGCTCACCGGGCTCCCTGTGGTTTCCATTATTCCCGAGCACTCAAGCATTCCGGAAATTCCGGCCATTACCGCCGGCGAGGCGCAACATTCCACGCCGGGTCTCGAGGCATCTCAGGCCGAGGCACATGCTAAAGGACTGCTCGCCGAAGGCGACAAAGAACGTCTCTGGCTGCTGCCGGAAATCGGCTTTGGAATTCTCTACAACCGGAATACCACGCTGCTCAACAGCATCGGCCAGTACTTCAATGTCCCGAATGGAGTCCTCCCCGCAAACAACTTCAGCAGCGGCTTCTCCATTCACGTCCACCTGTTCGACATGGGGCTCCGCGCCAAATCAAGGGAATCCGCCGCCGATGCGCTCCGGGCCAAAGTCGAGGCGGAGCAGGCCCAGCAGCAGAACGATGTTGCGATCACGCAGCTCGACGCCAGCCTGCGCGAGCTGGATGCCGAGGCCGAAGTTGCGCGGCTCAAGCAGCAGATTGCCGAAGAAGAATTGAAGATCATTGACGCACAGCTCGAAAACGGCAACGGCGCCGGCAGCGCGCCCGGTGCCCCGCCGCAGCTTTCGCCCACTGCGGAACAGCAGGCAAGAATCGACGAGCGCCAGAAATACATGGACTCGCTCGACGCCGGGCTGGATTTGAGCAAGGCGCGGCTCGGGTTGCTCCGCGCGCTTGGACACATGCAGGACTGGCTCAACGAACTCCACGCTAGGTAACTTCTGCCGTGTACCAGCGAACCAACCTCCTCTTCCCGCGCTGCATGCATTCACAATCGCAGGCAATCCACTGATTTCGCAAGACTTTAACGCTTTCGCGACGCCGCCGGATTCTTTGAGCAGCATGCTGCTTCTTCCCCGAGATTCCGTCTAAGAAATCAACCTGAATGGTAGAATGAAGGAGATGTCTATGCCTTTGAAAACACTCTTCCTCAACCCTCCTTCGTTTGAGAATTTCGATGGCGGCGCCAGTTCGCGCTGGCCGGCCACGCGCGAGATCGAGTCCTACTGGTACCCGGTGTGGCTCACCTATCCCGCAGGTCTCCTCGAGGGTTCGCGGCTGCTTGATGCGCCGCCCCATCACGTTTCCGCCCAGGAAACCATCAAGATTTGTAAGGACTACGAGTTCCTGGTGCTCTTCACTTCTACCGTGGGCTGGGAAGGCGACCAGCGTCTTGCCGAAGCCATCAAGGCGGCCAATCCGGCGATCCGTATCGCGTTCGTCGGGCCGCCGGTCACCACCGATCCCGACCGTGCGCTGAACGAGTGCTCTGCGCTGGACTTTATTTGCCGCCGCGAGTTCGATTTCTCCACCGTCGAGTACGCGCAAGGCAAACCGCTGAACGAAATCCTCGGGATCAGCTACAAGAAAGACGGCAAAATCATCCACAATCCCGACCGTCCGCAGGTCGAGGATCTTGACGCGATGCCCTGGGCCACCAAGGTTTACAAACGCGACATGGACGTCACTCGCTACAATGTGCCGTTCCTTCTTCACCCGTTCATCGCGCTTTATTCCACTCGCGGATGCCCGGCGCAGTGCACATTCTGCCTGTGGCCGCAGACACTGAGCGGCCACGCCTGGCGCAAGCGCTCGACTGATGATGTGGCCGCCGAAATGAAGTGGGCGAAAGAGAATTTCCCCGAAGTGAAGGAGTTCTTCTTCGACGACGACACGTTCAACATCCAGAAGCAGCGCACCATCGAGCTTTGCGAGAAGCTCAAGCCGCTCGGCCTCACCTGGAGCTGCACATCGCGCGTCACGACCGATCGCGATACGCTGAAGGCCATGAAGGAAGCGGGTTGTCGCCTGCTCATCGTCGGCTTTGAGTCCGGGGATCCGCAGATCCTCAAGAACATCAAAAAGGGCGCCACCGTGGAGCGGGCGCGCGCCTTCGCCAAGGATTGCCACGACCTCGGCCTGACTATCCACGGCGACTTCATTCTCGGCCTGCCCGGCGAGACCAAAGAGTCGATCCGCAACACGATCAACTTCGCCAAAACGCTCGACGTCGAGACCATCCAGGTCTCGATTGCGCACGCGTATCCCGGCACGGAGTTTTACGAGTACGCCGCCAAGAACGGGTTCATCACCAACAAGGACATGCAGGACGATGGCGGCCATCAGATGGCGCACATCGAATATCCCGGCCTTCCCACCGATTACGTGATGGAGATGGTGCACCGCTTCTACGACGAGTACTACTTCCGTCCCAAGGCAGCTTTCCGCGTGGTGTGGAAGGCGATGATGAATCGCGATTTGCCGCGCCTGTACGTCGAGGCCAAGTCGTTTCTGAAGCTGCGTGCACAGCGGAACAAGATGGTGAAGGAGACGCGCAGGCAGCAAGCAACGCCGACCGCCCCGGTTGTGGGCGCCGGCGCGTAACCCAAGCTGCCCGCCGGAGCGTGTTTCAAAGAGATACGCTGTCATCCTCAGCGGAGATCGCGACGCGATCGAAGTCGAAGGATCTGCGGTTGCTTTTTCATCGTTAGAACCGGAGAACTCCAGGGCTGCGCGATCTCAGCACCTTTGACGGCACCCAACAGAACGATCCCATGCCCCATCACTCGCTTTCGCCGCGCCAATACATGATTCTGGGCTTTGTTTCGCTCTGCGCACCGCTTGGCGATAGCTGCCTCTCGCGCGGCATGACCGCCGTGCCTGCTATCTCGCTCGCGCATCCCCTTGCGCTGGTCGCCGCCGTCTTCACGCCGTGGATCGCAGCGGGCATCGCGCTGCTGATCGCGTTTTTCGCCAGCTATCTGACGGCGTTGTCGTGGGCCGATCTCACCTTCGTTCTCCCTGCCACCGCATTGGGCAACGTCATCGTTGCGCTGCTGTCGAAGTTTTGGCTGCACGAAACCATTTCGCTCGAACGCTGGGCCGGCATCATCCTCATCACGCTGGGAGTTGGATTCGTTGCACAAGGGCCGCACCGCACCGATCAGGCCGTCCTTGTACACGAGGCGTCTTCCGAAGAGCCCGTTGCCACGGAGCCCGTACTCACGGAGGTTGACCCGCGATGACGCTGCCAATCCCAGCCGCGCCCCTCGCACCAGCGCCCAGCGCCTGGATCGCCACCGCCATGATCGCGGCCGTGATCCTCGCATCGACAACAGGCGAAGTGCTCACCGCCGCCGCCATGAAGTCGATCGGCGACCTTGACGTAATCCGCGCTCATTCCGGCTTCAAGGGCGCAATCCGCGCCGTCATCACCAGCCCGCTCTTTTTTGTCGGAGTTTTCTTCCTGGCTGTGGCGTTTTTCTCGCTGCTCTTTGCGCTGAATCACCTAAACCTGAGCTTGGTGGCTCCGGCATCGGCGTCACTTACGCTCGTCACCAATGCGATCGCCGGCAAAATCTTCCTCAAAGAAAATGTCGATCGCCGCCGCTGGGCGTCGGCGGTGTTGGTGTGCATTGGTGTGTATCTGCTGGCGCACTAAGAGCCAGCTTCTAGCCTCTAGCTGCTTCTTCTTAGCGCCATCGCAAATCTTGCCAACGTTCTACGTCCCAAAACTCAATTTCTCGAACTTTGTTGGGCCATTCCTTTCGCCCTTCAAGACCGAACTCGTGGCGGAAGTAGTCGTCGAGGTCAAAACCGTAGTAGATGACGTCTGTTTGGTGGACCGACAGGACCGGGTTTTCGGCCGTAATTGGCCTGTCTGGCATCATTCGGTGTCGGTAGATAGGCACCAATCGCGGAGCGAGGCGAACTCTCTCTTCAACGATCAGCTTCGCCTCTTCCTTTCCTCGCGGCTTTGTTCCCCACTCGGGCAGCCAAAACTCGTTATTCTCAACATCGAAAAGAATCCCTTCCAGGGGCAACCGGAGCATCTCTTTGATAAACGGATCGCCAGCCGAACGCCAGTTGGGGAATGGAAATCGATTTGGAATCGCCGTCTGGATAAAACCCCTCAAGTCTTCCGGGAAACTAACCGCGTAGTTACTCTCCGCTTCAGCAATCTCGGCGTCGGTCAGCCCAGTATCGAAGGTCACACCTTTCTGCTCAAGTTGTTCTATTAGATCTGACCAGGCAGTCTTCCTCATGCATCTCACTTTTGTCCAGTTCATTCTATCTTGCAACCGAAAGCCGATAGCTAGACGCAACTCTTCACAAATCGCATGAACCCGCGCGGCTTCAAATCCGCATTCAGAAACTTCCGCCGCTCGCCTATCGCCGCGCACACAGCCTCCGCTGCCATGTGGCCACTGCGCGCAGCGCTCTCCATCGTCGAGGGCCAGCCTGTCTGAATCCAGTCGCCGGCGAGAACACAGTTCGGCCAGGGCGAAACCGAACCCGGCCGCGCCGCATCGATGCCCGGCGGCACCGTGAATGTCGCTCGCACTTCCTTCACCAACGCCGCCTTCTCCAGCTTCGCGCTGGCCGCTGCGGGAAAGAATTCCTTTAGCTCTTCGACCGCCAACTCAATCGCCTCTTCCCTGCTCATCGCCGCGAATTTTTGCGAAGCACTCACCACCAGTTCGAGATAACTTCCCTTCAAATTCCGCCACGGCTGCAACCGGCTTTTGTTGTACATCCAGTGAATCTCGCGATCGAGCAGCACCGCGTGATCGAGGTCGGTAATTTCGCGGTCGAACCAGAGGTGCACGCTGCAGATAGGCCCATGTTCGTGCTTCCCAATCTGCGCGGCGAGCGCCTCGGCCCCATCGGCAGGTGGCATCATGGGCAACAATTTCGCCGTTGCTTCAAACGGAATGGCCAGCACCAGGAAATCCGCCGCCAGTTCGCCCGCACGTGTCGCCAACGTCCAATGCGAGGTCTCTTCATCCCACGCCGCGCTCTCCACGCCGGCGCTCAAGACAACCTCGCCGCTGTGCTCGCGAAGGTACTGTTCTGCTCCGCAATAGAGCTGGCTGAGCGGCACCGTGCTCATGCCCATCCTGCCCGCCGCGGCTGAATTCAAAAACAATTCGCGGATCACCTTCGCCGCATACGGCAGCGCGATCACGTCCACGTCCGCATTTAGCGCGCTCGCGATCACCAGCCGCCAGAATCGTTCGATGGCGCCCGGCGTCTGCCCATTGCGCTTGAGCCACTCGCCCAGTGTCTCCTTTGAATCCGCAGGCACGGGCCGCATGAGCGCGCGGAATGCCCGCGCCAGCGCTTTCCTGTCTTCGCGCGTGAGCGCTTTTGCCTTCATCAGGCTGGGCAGCCCGTGCAGCGGTGCCGGCAGCCACCGGGACGATGCCAGCAGCGTTCGCTGGCCTCCCGGCTCAATCATGGTCATCGTGTTCGTCCAGTGGATGCGATCCGCAACACCGATGCGCTCGTAGAAGCCAATCAGATTTGTGCAGCAGCCAAAGAGCACGTGCTGGCAGTTGTCGATGACTTCATCCACCCCCGGATGCCGGTAGGAACTTGCTCGTCCACCGAGGTATCCGCGGCGCTCGATGAGCTTGACGCGCAGCCCGGCCTCGGCCAGGTCGCACGCCGCGCTCATGCCGGCCACGCCTCCGCCCACCACGATCGCCGACTTGTCCAAGTCCGGTTCCATTCGCCTCAGAATTCCAGCTGAGCTTTGCGCACTTTTCCTATCATCGCCGATGCACGCCGCGTCACGGACGCGCAGGATGGCCATGTTCATCGTACAGTTTGGCTGCGGGGGCAAGAGGCTTCGCTTCTCAGCGGGAATCTTCTGCGACAGGTGCGGACGAAGGCTGGTGGGCAGTGCAGGGCTCGAACCTGCGACCTCCTGCTTGTAAGGCAGGCGCTCTAACCAACTGAGCTAACCGCCCACTCTGCCGCTCGACGTGCGGTCTTATCTCATGATACCAGCGTGAAATCTTGAGAGTACCGGGAGACCCAACTGGGCCAAGTCCGCTAACGCCGCTCACTCCGCTGCCTGCGCAGTTGATAAACTCACTTCGTGGGCCGTCTTATTGTCAACGCCGACGATTTTGGCCTCACGTCCGGCGTCAACCGCGCCATTATCGAGCTGCACCAGGCCGGCGTCGTTACCAGCACATCACTCATGGCGCGCGCCGGAGCAACCGAGGAAGCCGTCGAACTCGCTCGCTCCAACCCGACGCTCGGCATCGGGTGCCACCTGGTGTTCGTCGATGGCGAACCGGTCCTGCCGCCAAGCCAAATCTCTACACTCGTCGATGCCCGCACTGGCCGCTTCCGTTCGTCGCTCGCCGCTTTTCTCGCGCGACTTTATACCGGCCGCATTCGAGCTGCCGAAATCGAGGCTGAGGCCTCCGCGCAGATCGCTTTCCTTCAGCGATGCGGCCTCAGCCTTACTCACATCGACACGCACAAGCACACGCATGTTTTCCGCGCGGTCCTCCGTCCTGTTCTTCGCGCCGCGCGCGCTCGCGGTATTCGCGCTGTCCGCAATCCCTTTGAACCTGCATGGTCAGTCCGCGCCACGCATGGCGCGCCGTGGCGGCGCCTTGCTCAGGTCACCTCTATGCGCTGGCTCGAGCCCGTCTCAAGGCGCATCATGGCCGAGAACGGATTCGTCACGACCGACGGGACCATTGCCGTTGCCGGCACCGGCACCCTCGACGCCGCTGCTCTTCGTTCGCTCCTCCGCGATCTGCCCGACGGCACATGGGAGCTGGTCACTCACCCCGGCTACAACGACGCCGATCTCGGCCGGGTCCGTACCCGCCTGCGTGCTTCACGAGACGTCGAACGCGCCGCTCTGCTGGGCCTCAAGGAATTGCCTGCGATCAAGCTCGGATCGTTTGCGGGACTCGAACCCAAAGTCCTATCGACGGGCTAGCGCAGACCCACGCCCTCAAATAACCTCAGGCTTGGCCGATTCTCTGCATCCTCCATTCACAGCCGCGCGTCCAAGTCCAAGCGGTTAAAATTCTCGCAAAGAAGGTTTCATGCGAATCGGGATCACATGCTATCCCACATATGGCGGATCGGGCGTCGTTGCCACCGAGCTTGGCATCGAGCTATCCGTTCTTGGCCACGAAGTCCATTTCATCTCTTATTCACAGCCATTTCGCCTCAACGGCCGCGACGACGGTATTTTCTACCACGAGGTTCCCGTCTCCAGCTATCCGCTCTTCGAGTTCCCCCCGTACGATCTGGCGCTTGCCTCGCGCATGGCGGAGGTCGCGGAATATTACTCACTCGACCTGCTGCACGTTCATTACGCGATTCCGCATTCGGTCTCGGCGCTTCTTGCCCGCCAGATGCTTGCCACGCGCGGGCGGCGGCTGCCATTCGTCACGACGCTCCATGGTACTGACATCACGCTTGTCGGTCTCGATCGCAGCTATTTGCCCATCACTCGCCACGCCATTCAGGAAAGTGACGGCGTGACCAGCATTTCGGACTACCTGCGCGAGAAGACCATCGCCGATTTCGGCGTCACCCGTCCGATTGAGACCATCACCAACTTCGTCAACTGCGACGTCTATACCCCGATCAAGGATGAAGCTACGCGCGCCCGCTGCCGCGCCCATTACGGCTTGTCTGCTGAGCCAATGCTCGTGCACCTCTCCAATTTCCGTCCGGTGAAGCGAGTGACTGACGTGGTGAAGATTTTCGCCCTAGTCGCTCGCGAGGGCCCCGCACAACTCGTCCTCATTGGCGACGGCCCCGACCGTTCCTCCGCAGAGTGGCTGGCCCACGATCTCGGCATCCACTCGCGCATTCACTTTCTCGGCAAGCAGGAGCGCGTGAGCGAGATCCTCGCGCTCGCCGACCTTCTTCTGATGCCTAGTGAGCTCGAGTCTTTCGGCCTCGCGGCGCTTGAGGCCATGGCCTGCAAAGTGCCTTCCATCGCCACTCGAGTCGGCGGCGTACCAGAGCTAATTGATGACGGCGTCACGGGGCTGCTCTTCCCGGTGGGCGACGTGGACGCCATGGCCGTCGGCGCCCTGAGCCTGCTCAACGATCCGTCTCGCCTGCAGGCGATGCGCGAAGCAGCACGCAAAACCGCTCAGAAACGTTTTTGCGCGAATCTCGTGGTCCCGCAATACGTCCGCTTTTACGAACAGGTCCTGGAACAGTGAAAAGCGGGGAGCGGTCCTCGCCCGGCGGTATGGCTGATTCCTGACTTACAGCGTTCTCTTGAACAGCGGCGTCGCAATCAGCAGCGTCGCGATGCCGAATGTGGTCAGGAACAGAAGGTCGGGCCAGATGGCGATCCAGCCACCGTCTTTGAGAAGAACGGCCTTAAAGCCGTGAATCGCGTACGTGAAGGGATCGACAACGGACATCGCCTGCATCCACTTGGGGAACGACACTGTGGGATACATGGCGCCCGAGGGATATAACAGGAGAATATTGAGCACGCCGAACATTGCGCGCGGCACCAGCGGATCGTCGACACGCACCATCAGCAGAAACATCATGCCATTGAAGGCAATGGAGCCGGCGACGATGAGGCTCAACATCTGCATCATGATCACGGGATGAAAGACAATGCCCAGGCCTGCGGTGAGCGACCCGATGATACCTATAGATAATCCACTCAGCGTTGCCTTGATGGCGCCGGCGATGTTCAAGCCGAAGACCAGCTCGAGTTTCGTAATCGGGGTGACCAGGTAGCCCTCGTGCACGCCGCGCGCCTTGTCGTCGATGTAGAGCATGCCGCCGCCGATCATCACCGAGATATACATCGCCAGTGCCACGGTCATCGGCAGAAGATACTTCAGATAATTCACGTACGGGTAAAGCTCCACAATTTCCAGCGCGATCGACTTCGACAGCCGGTCCTGAACCTGCGGCGCATTCACTGCGTTGACCAGCGACTGCATCTCCGCTTCAAGACTGGCCGAGGTGAACAGGTCGGAGTTGTCGACGACGAAACCGAGCTTGGGCGCGTCCTCGGAATACACGCGGCGCGAGTACTGCTCGGGAATGATGACCGCGGCGTCGATCTTGCCCGTGCGCACATCTTCGCGCGCCTGGACCTCATTGTTGTACTCGATCGTGCTGAAGGTCTTGATCGTGGCGGCGATGGCGGCGAACGCCTCGCGCACCCTGATTGCCTGCGGTCCATGGTCATGGTCGACCACCGCCACGTGCGTCCCCACGATCTTGCCGCCGAAGGCGTTGCCAATGATGATCAGCTGCAGAATCGGCATCATCAGCGACATGATCATCAGCGTGGGCGAACGGAAGAACTTGCGCATCTCGCGCTCGATGATGGCGAACATCCTGTTCATGGCTGCGCCCCCGGCCGCGGCGGCAACTGGAATACCGGCTTTACCTGTTCATCGCGGAGTTGCCGGCCCGTGTAATGAATGAATACGTCGTCCAGCGTTGTGTTTTGCACGGTCAGCGACGTGAGCGTTTCGCCAAGGCTTGCCGCCAATTCCACAATCTCCATCGTGGTCTTCGATCCTGACTTGGTGATCACGCGATAAAACCCCGAACCCTCGGGCTGAACGCTGGTCACGCCTACCATCTTTTCGAGACGTCCCTGCCATTTCTCATCCTCGCGATCGAAGTGAACCTCCACAACGTTCGCGCCGGCCACGCTGTTCTTCAGCTCCACCGGCGTGCCAAGCGCCACCAGCTTGCCGTGGTCCACGATGGCAATGCGGTCGCATAGCTTGTCCGCCTCTTCCATGTAGTGCGTCGTCAGCAGCATGGTCAGGTTACGGTTGCTTTTTAGCTTGTTCAGCATCTCCCACACCGCGATGCGCGACACCGGATCAAGCCCTGTCGTCGGCTCGTCGAGGAAGAAAATTCGTGGATTGTGGACTAACCCCCGAGCGATCTCAAGCCGCCGTCTCATGCCGCCCGAAAGCGTCTTGGTTTGAGCATCTCGCCATTTCGTGAGATCCACGGCTTCCAGAACTTCATTGATGCTTTTGTCGCGTTGCGCGCGAGCCACGCCATAGAGCTTCGCGTAAATCGACAGGTTCTCTTCCAAAGTCAGATCCTGGTCGCTGGTCAGCGCCTGCGGAATCACACCGATCATCCGCCGCACATCGTCCGGATCCTCGGCCACATTGTGCCCGCCGACAATCGCTTTCCCTGCCGTCACCGGAATCAGCGTCGTCATCATGCGGATCAGCGTGCTCTTTCCGGCTCCGTTCGGTCCCAGCAGGCCAAAGATCTCGCCCTCGGCCACGCTGAAGCTCACATCCTTCACCGCCTCAAAGTCGCCGTAGCGTTTCCAGATGTGTTCGACTTCGATGGCGGTCGGCCGGGGCACACCATTCCCGTTGCCGGCCGGCGAATGATTGATAGCCGCGCTCACTGCTTCACCAACTTTGCAGCGGGAACGTAGACGTACGCCGTCATTCCGGGCACGAATTTTTCGCCGGGATTCGGAATCAGAAGCTTCAACTGAATCGTCTTGATGTCGCGCTTCATGCTGTTCACGTCGCGCTGCGTGGCAAAGTCGCCCTCGGCGGACTTCGCGATCACCTTGCCCCAGATCGTCGTCCCGCTCGGCATCACCACGCGCAGCGAGTCGCCCAGTTGCACGCTATCGGCCTGCGTCTCCGGCAGCGGCGCGTACACCCACGTTTGCGTAAGATCCATGATGGTGACGATGGCCGCGCCCGCAGTGACTACCTCGCCCTGCCGCGCCGCCCAAACATCAACCACCCCATCGATTGGTGATACTACGTGCGCGTAGCTCTCCTCCACTTGCGCTTCCTCCGCCAGCGCGCGCGCATTCGCCGCGTCGGCGCGAGTCTGGTCCACCGTGCGCGCTGAGACCTGCGTGAGCAGTTCATGAGCCCGCGCCTGATTCAGCGCCGCTTGCGTTGCCGCCAGATTCCCCTTGGCCGTATTCACTGCGGCCTGCGCCGCCTGCAAACTCGTTTCGGCGTCATCCTTTGCCTGCTGGCTCATGATTCCCTGCTGAGCCAGAGCCACCGTCCTCGTCGTGTCGGCGCGTTGGTGATCCAAGTTGGCTTGCGCCTGCGCCAGCGTCGCCTGCGCCGCCCTCACCTGGGCCTGTGCGCTCAAGGTCCCGCTCAGCGTCTCACCCTGATTCTGGTGCTCCGTTTCCATAGCCCCGCTCAGCTTCCAACGGTCACTCGCGGCGGTTGCCTGCGCAGCCTTCAGCGCCGCCTCCAGGTCGTCGCTCTCCATCACCGCGATCAGCTGGCCCGCCTTCACGCTGTCGCCTTCCTCCACCGTCAGGGTCTGAATGCGTCCCGGGATCTTCGAGCTAACCTCGACCTGGTTCGCGTCCACCGTTCCGACCAGTTGCAGATCCTTGCTGTGCCGCGTGGTCAGCAGGTACCAGACGAGCGAAGCCACCGTGAGCAGCCCCAGAAGCATGAAAACTCGATTTCGCGCGTTCACTTCGCTTTCACCTCAAACCTTTGAAATCTACGCACTCCGGCATCGACGTATCTTCGAGCACGCGTGCCGCAACTTCCGCGCCGTGCTTCCGGTCCTGAAAGATCGCCTGGCCCAGAAACTCCACCAGTGCCACTCTGCGCGCTCGTAGCACTTCCTGATCGAAGGGCTCGATTGGTGTCACCAGCCGCCACACGGGAGCACTCAGGAAATAGAAGACATTCGAACCCAAAGCGGACAGGATGATTTGCATCCAGTCGGTTTCGATCAGCTCTCCCGACGCGATGCCTTCGCGCACCATGGAAAAGAACATGGTCTGCAAAGGCGCGAAAATCCGCTTCACCAGGATGGGAAGTTCGCCCTGCTCTCCCTTGTGCAATCGCATCATTTCCTGCTGCATCAGGCTTTGAAATTCGCGTTGCGTCAAAATCCGGTCAAAATGATCCAATGCTGCTCGCACGAGCCGCTCGCCGGGAGTTGCATCGCGCAGAAAGACAGCCATCGACCGGTCGCGCACGCGTGCCGAGACCATTTCGAGCGCTGCAGCGTACAACTTGTCCTTGCTCTCGAAGTAGTAGTAGAGGAGCGCCTTGTTGACGCCCGCAGCTGCAGCTATCTGCTCGGTCCGAGCGCCAGCCAGCCCGTGCGCGGCAAATTCGCTCAGCGCGGCGTCAAGAATACGAGCCCGCGTCTCAGCAGCACGCTCAGCCTGGGCTTCGGGATGGGTGGCAGGGGCCATAGCGACCAGTTTAACTAACTGGTTAGTAAATTAACCCAGGCACCAGCTTCTTGGCAAGTCTCCCTTTTCCGCTTCCTTGAAGAAGTCCCTTCAAGTATCAGATTTTTCGTGTGTTATTTAGACCGTGGAATCTAGACGGCGCCCCATTTCAGCGGAGTCCTGCCCCGGTGGAGCACAGTTCCCAGCCCTGTGAGACTTATGGGATAGCTGGCATTTGGGGCCCTTTACCCGGGCCTTAGTCAAAGACAACTGTTTTATTTCCGTAGCACAGAATCCGGCGGTCCAGGTGCCAGCGGACGGCGCGTGAAAGCACCATTCGCTCCAGGTCCCTTCCCCGCGCTACGAGATCCTCCACCTGGTCTCGGTGGCTGATGCGCGCTACATCCTGCTCGATGATCGGCCCCTCGTCGAGGACCGCGGTGACGTAGTGGCTCGTAGCGCCGATCAGCTTGACGCCGCGTTGGTGCGCTGCGTGGTAGGGCTTGGCCCCGGTGAACGCCGGCAAAAACGAGTGATGCACGTTGATGATCCCGGCGGGATAGTGCGCCACGAAATTCGAAGACAAAATCTGCATGTATCGCGCCAGGATCACCAGCTCGACTTGGTTCCGTGCCAGCAACTCAAGCTGCCGCGCTTCTGCTTCGCCCTTAGTCGCCGCCGTCACTGGCACGTGCTCAAAAGGCACACCGTAGTAGGCGGCCAGCCTCTCCACTTCGCGATGGTTCGAAATGATGACGGGAATGTCGCAGACCAGCTCGCCGGTGTGCCAGCGGTGCAGCAGGTCGGCCATGCAGTGCAGGTACTGCGAGCAAAGGAGCGCCACGCGAGGCCGCTCTGTGCTCGCGGTCAGCTTCCACGTCATTTCGAGCTCGTGCGCCAAAGGGGCAAAAACGGCCTTGAAACCCTCGACATCGAATCCGTTCAGCTCCCACTCCACGCGCATGAAAAACAAGCCCAGCTCATGGTCACGGTGCTGGTCGGCGTGGAGAATGTTCGCGCCGCGCTCGTAGAGCAAGCCCGACACACGCGCCACAAGCCCCTTGCGATCGGGGCAATCGATCAACAGAACAGCTGAATCCTTCATCCTGGGATCAGGTTACGACATCGGCGGCCGGGGCGGAATGACCAGTTTGGGGTAAGTCGCTGCGGGGCAGGCGGCTGCGGTCAACAACCGGGTGTTTCGAAACATAACACGCCGGTCGCGAAGAGACCCGAAGGCTTGGGCTCTTGCTATCCCATGTCCCATCCGCCGCGTCGGAGGGACATGGGGCACCCATCTATTGTGGCGAGGCTGCATCGCACCGGTGACGCGGGCCGACTCAGTCGTAGTACTCCAGCCCCAGGTGCGTGATCAGGTCGGCGCCCATGATGTGGCGCAAGGTGTTCTTGAGCTTCATCGACTGGATGAAAAGATCGTGCTCCGGATAAAGGCCCTTGGCCGTCTGCGGCGACTTCAGGTAAAAGCTCAGCCACTCCTGAATCCCGAGCGAGCGAAGTTCCGGTGTGCGCTTGGCCAGATCGAGGAACAGCACGAGGTCCAGCGCAATCGGTGCGGCAAGGATCGAGTCACGGCACAGGAAATTCACCTTCAACTGCATGGGGTAGCCGAGCCAGCCGAAGATGTCGATGTTATCCCAAGCCTCTTTCTCGTCGCCGCGCGGAGGATAGTAGTTGATGCGAATCTTGTGGTAGATGTCGCTGTAGAGATCGGGATAGAGATCGGGCTGGAAGATGTATTCGAGCGAACCCAGCTTCGACTCCTCCTTGGTCTTGAAGGAATGCGGCTCATCGAGCACTTCGCCGTCGCGGTTGCCGAGAATGTTGGTCGAGAACCACCCGTTCACACCGATCATGCGCGCCTTGAAGGCCGGCGCCAGAACGGTTTTCATAAATGTCTGGCCGGTCTTGAAGTCTTTGCCGCAGATCGGCGCCGCATTTTGCTTCGAGAGCTCGACCATCGCGGGAACGTCGACCGTGAGGTTCGGTGCGCCGTTGGCGAAGGACACGCCCTCCTTCAATGCCGCGTATGCGTAAATTTGAGAGGACGCGATGGCCGGATCGTTTGCCTCCAACCCCCGCTCGAACGCCTCAATCGACCGATGCACTGGCTTTGGCTCCAGGAAAATCTCCGTCGATCCGCACCAGATCATGACCACGCGGTCCACGGTCTTTTTGAAGGCGCGAATGTCGGCCCTAAGCTGCTCGGCCAGGTCGCGCTTGTTCTTGCCCTTTTTCACGTGCGTGCCGTCAAGGCGCTTGACGTAATAGCGATCGAAGACCGCGGGCATGGGCTTGATCTTTTCGAGGTAGGGCTTGAGTTGCTTGAGCATTTCCGGCTTGAGCACGGCCGCATGCGCCGCCGCCTCGTACACGTTGTCTTCAAAAATGTCCCAACCCGTGAAGACGATGTCTTTCAAATTCGCGAGAGGGACAAAATCCTTGATCAGCGGCGAGGTGTTGTCGGTCCGCTTGCCCAGCCGAATCGTGCCCATCTGCGTGAGCGAGCCGATCGGCTTGGCCAGTCCACGGCGCACGGCTTCGACGCCGGCAATCATCGTGGTGGCAACTGCTCCCATGCCAACCACCATCACACCCAACTTGCCTTTCGCGGGCTCAATCTTCGATGCGGCGGTATGACGCACCGCGAGCGCGGGCGCTGCTTTCTTTGCGCCGCCTTTCTTTTTCGTTGCCATTGCTTCTCCTATCCTTCCTTTGCTGAAGATTTCGAAATCAAACTTTTTGCCGGGGCCTCGCTTGACAGACACGAACTCACGCCACGCCGGCGCTTCGCTTCCGGCTCAAATGTGCCCACAGGAACCACACGAACAGCGCCACCACCGCCAGTTCCACGACCAGATGAAAGCGATGGAAGACCTGCTCGAAACGCGGATCGGTGTGCCAGCGTTCGCCCAGTTCCCTGCCCACGTACGCAAGCACAAAGCACCACGGCCACGAGCCAACGAACGTGTAAATGTGAAAACGAAGCTGGTTCATCTTCGCGATGCCCGCCGGGAATGCGATGAACGTGCGCACCACCGGCAGCAGGCGCGAGATTAGAACCGTAATCGAGCCGTACTTCGTGAAGAAGTTTGTCACCCATTCGAGATCATGGTGGCTGACGAGGACCCAGCGTCCGTAGCGCTCCACAAGCGGACGTCCGCCTTTGGCGCCGATCCAGTACGCAACGGCCGATCCAAGATTGCATCCGGCAGCGCCGGCGGTCGCGGCCCAGTAGAGGTTGAAGCGGCCGAGATACGCCAGGTAGCCGGCGAACGGCATGATGATTTCAGATGGGAGTGGAATGCACGCCGATTCAATGCTCATCAAGAGAACAATGCCTGCATAGCCCCCGGCGCTGATCACACGGGTCACGAACTCCACCAGCAGGGCCAATACTTTTTCGCTCATGAGCGTCTTCAGTATATAGGCGAGTTGCGTGTTAAAACCGCATCAATGCCCAAAGTCCGCACAAAACCTTTATGCACACGTTTGTATTCTTGAACCCTTAAAATGAGCGAGTCATTGCCGCGTTCCGGAACTCCCCGCGCGCCAATTGCGCGGATTAGAGTAGGTAATGTAAGAGGAGGTTCCTTTGACTGATTTTCCGCCTGTTCCGTTGACGCTTGAAGGCTCCAGCGTGCTGCACCAGTTCTTCCGTTTCGATTGGAAATCCTGGCGGTCCTTCGCGGACGGCGAACGTAAAGACATTGTCGCCGAGGCCGTTGAGACGCTCAGGAAATTGGAGCGCATGAGCGTGGATGAAGGCATGCGGACGGGTCAGGGCGCGCACCATTGGCCCGTTCGTTCGGCGCTCTACTCGCAGCTTGGACACAAGGGCGACCTGATGCTGGTTCACTTTCGCGATTCACTCGAAGAATTGAACCAGATTGAACTGACGCTTGCGCAGACCCGGCTCTACGACTTTCTCGAATTGCGGCGCTCTTATGTTTCGGTGGTCGAGCTGGGGCTCTACGAGTCGAGCCGCAAGACATACGAGGCCGCATCGGCGAAGGGATTCGAGACGTTTTCTGCGGAGTGGAATGCCGAGATCGCGGCGTCCCTCGAGCGCGGCGCGGAAGCGATGAAGCCGCGGCTGTTCCCTTCGATTCCAGAGTCGAAGTACCTTTGCTTTTATCCCATGGACCGCAAACGCGGCGAGCAGGTGAACTGGTACACGGTGCCCTTTGCAGAGCGGCAGCGCATGATGCACGAGCACGGCATGATCGGGCGGCGATACGGCGACCAGGTAAAGCAGATTATCTCCGGTTCGATTGGAATGGATGACTGGGAGTGGGGCGTGGATCTCTTTGCCGACGATCCGGTCGTCTTCAAGAAGCTGATCTACGAGATGCGGTTCGACGAAGTGAGCGCGGTGTACGCGTCGTTCGGGCAGTTCTACATCGGGCTGCGGTTGCAGGTGGAGAAGCTGGGGCAGTGGGTTGAGGGGAAGCTGTGATGAAAGCCGCAACGAAGAAGAAGTCCGCGCGGAAGAAGAAGCTCGCGCGGAAGGTAACGACGAAGCAGAAGGCGGCGACAAAAGCTGCTCCGCGTCGGGCCACTGCAGGCGGAGCGCCTGCGAAGGAACGTGTCGACGCGATCCTCAAGGGCCTCGACGAGGCGTATCCCGACGCGGTGTGCGCGCTCGACCATCGCTCGGCGTGGGAGCTGCTGGTGGCGACGATTCTTTCGGCGCAGTGCACGGATGTGCGCGTGAACATGGTGACGCCGGAATTGTTCCGGCGCTTCCCTTCTCCAGCGGCGATGGCGAAGGCGAGTTTGCCGGAGCTTGAAGAGCTGATTCGCACGACGGGATTTTTCCGCAACAAGGCGAAGTCGATCCAGGGTGCGGCGCGCAAGATCATGGCGGACTTCAACGGCCAGGTTCCGCAGACGCTCGCCGAGCTCATCACCATTCCCGGAGTCGCGCGCAAGACGGCCAACGTGGTACTCGGCGTGTGCTTCGGCAAGGCCGAGGGCGTTGTCGTCGACACGCACGTGTTCCGCATCGCTCGGCGCCTCGAACTCGCGAAAGGCGACACGCCGGAGAAGGTGGAGCAGGAGCTGATGCAAGTGCTGCCGCGCGAGCGGTGGATCAGCTTCTCGCACCAGGTGATTCAGCACGGACGCAAGGTGTGCGACGCGCGCAAGCCGAAGTGCAACGAGTGCAATTTGGAGCCGCTGTGCCGGTCGAAGGAGAAGACCTGGCGGAGTTAGCGGGGCTAGCGAAGCTAGCGGAGTTGGCAGAAAGGCAGAGATCTCGCGGGAGCGTGGTTTAGTGGAAGTCAGGGCCAGGTGCGATCAAAAAATCGACGAAATTTGTCGACGATTTTGAGGTCGTTTTATTGATTCCGAATGAGTTAGTGGCAAATTTTGGCCATAGAAATTTTTATTTTTTCCTTTATTTATTTTTGCCTCCTTTTGCAATCTTCAGAATTCGCTTGCGCCGCGGCGGGGCAATCCGCACGTGATGGAGTGAAACGATCATGGTTCAATTATGCGCCGGATGCCGGAAATAGACTGCAAAGTTCGGGAAACAAATGAGTGAGCGATTCTACGTTTGAAACCAGCGACTTGCGGGCTTTCCTGAAAGTGAACGCCGAGGGATGGCTCTTGACAAGGCGAGATCCTGGCCCGGGATTGTGGTGAGTAAGCCGAGCGGTTATTGGAGGGCGCGGACAACGGCCTCAAGGAGGCCGAGGATATCGGAGGGGTCGGCTTCGGCGGCGGGCTCGCAGCCGAGCGAGCGAAGGGTGCGGCTGGTGATGGGGCCGATGGAGACGGCGGCGACGCCCGCGAAGGGAAAGGTGATGCCGGCGCGGCGCGCGGCGTCAGCAAGATGCGTGACGCTCGATGAGCTGGTGAAGGTGGCGGCGGCGATTCCCTGTTGGAGCGCCTCGCGGAGCATTTCAGGCGCGTCGCCGGGCAGGACGTTGCGGTAGGCGTCGACGACGTCAACAGCGGCTCCCGCGGCGCGAAGAGCATCGGGGATGACGTCGCGGGCAACGGCCGCGCGGGCGAGAAGAACACGTTTGCCGGCGAAGCTTCCCTCAGGGGCTAAAGCCCCCGATTCCTGGCGCCCGGTAACGGCACGACTGAAGTCGTGCCCCTTCAAAACATCTGAGCTTCCCTCAGGGGCTAAAGCCCCGGTCGTTTTTGGGGCTGTTTCGGCACGACTGAAGTCGTGCCCTGACACTTCGTGCGGCTCTGAAGGCATTTGAAGGGGTGCGGGCGAGGACGCCCGCACGACAGCCGGCCAGGAGGCCGGCGTTACATCGGAGTTCGCGGCACAGCTGAAATCGTGCCCCTTCAAAACATCTGGGCTTCCGGGCTGCGCGGCGCGAAGGATTTCGACGACGAGAGATTCGGCGACGTAGGTCTCGGGAACGACGGCGACGGGAAGGCCTGCGCGGCGCGCGGCCTGGGCCGTTGCTTCGCCTACGGCGGCGACCTGGAGGCGATCGGAGGCGGCAAGTTGAAGGCCGAGTGCTTGTGCGCGTCCCTCAAGCGCGCGCACGGTGTTGGCGCTGGTGAGGATGAGCCAATCGTAAGAACCGAGGGAGCGGATGGCGCGATCGAGCGGATCGAGCGATTCGGGCGGCTGAATTTCGAGCATGGGAATTTCGACGGGCTCGGCGCCGAGTTCGCGAAGTCCTTCGCTGAGCTTGCCGGCCTGGTGCGCGGCGCGCGTGACGAGCACGCGGCGGCCCGCAAGCGGAAGTGCGATCATCAGGCGGCTCCGCCGGCTGGCTCACCGCCGGCCGAAAGGAACGCTCCCGCGCCCTGCGCCAACAGCATCTCGGCGGCGCTGCGGCCGAGGTACGCGGGATCGGTATTCTCCTGCGGCGCATGAAGATGGACGCGCACTACGTCGCCGGAATCGGGAGAAGCGACGACGCCGAAGATCTCCCACCAGGGCTTGGCCGATTCGTTCTCCTCGAACGAGGGCCGGCAGTGAATGCCGATGGGAACCTGGCAGCCTCCGCCCAAAGCAGCGAGCGCGGCGCGCTCCGCCGTAACGGCAAAGCGCGTCTCTGCGTGATCGAGGAAGGCCACTGTGCCGAGGGTTTCCACGTCGCCCTTGCGGATTTCAATGCCCAGCGCGCCCTGGCCTGCGGCAGGGCAAAAATCCCGGGGATCGAGGCGCTCGCGCACCCAGTCGGTTTTGCCCAGGCGGTCAAGGCCGGCGGCGGCCAGGAGAATCGCGTCGACCTGGCCTCCGGAGAGCTTGCGCAGGCGCGTATCCACATTGCCGCGAAACTCGACGGCTTCGACGTCTTTGCGCATGGCTTTGAGTTGCGCGCGGCGGCGCTGGCTGCTGGTGCCCACCTGCGCACCGTGTGGCAGCGCCTGGAGCGATGCGTGATGAACGGAGACGAACGCGTCGCGCGGATCGACGCGATGCGGCGTTGCAGCAAGCATGAACGGCTCAGGGAGCTCGGTGGGCAAATCCTTGAGAGAATGCACGGCTAGATCGATGCGGACCGCAGCGAGCGCCTCCTCAATTTCCTTGGTGAACATGCCCTTGGAACCGACCTCGGCGAAGGTGACTTCCTGCAGACGGTCGCCCGTGGTCTTGATGATTTCGATGGAGACTTCGTGGCCCCTGTCAGAGAGCAATTCGCCGATGTAGTGGGCCTGCCAGAGCGCGAGTTGCGAGCCGCGGCTACCGATGCGCAGTTTCATCGGGGGACCTCGGCGTTGCTCGGGGTGGTTTGGGTTGATGGGTTCATCAATTGAAATTTTACATACTGCCCGGGGCAATAGAACGCAAAGGTTGTTGCGCGCATTTCGGGGGCTAAAGGACTCTGCTCCTTCCGGGTCTCATCCTCGTTGGCACCCTGCTGGCGGCGAGGACGCCGCCAGTACAGCCGGGCAGGAGCCCGGCGCTACACGGGAGGTCGCTCAGGATAACAGCGTTCTCTGTCGATCGAACATTGGCGACAGGAGATCAGAGCGGTTTTGGTTCTTCAACATCCGATTTGGGGTCTGATCGGGGCGGTTCGGATTCGGTGGGTGCGGCGGACGGGACCGACCACTCCTCGCATACCGCGTCCAGGCGGGCTGAGTCGCCCTCGCGCGCGGCCTGCTTGAGCGCCTGCATGGGCGGATGAAGGAACTTGTTGACGATGCCTCGCGTGAGAGCTTCGACGGCGGCGAGCTGCTCGGACGTGAGCGAGCCGAGGCGGGAGTGGATGCGCTGAATTTCGGCGACGCGAATCTCTTCAGCCTTTTTCTGGAGGGCGACGATGGCGGGAGCCGCGTTGACCGTGCGCCGGCGCTGGTGGAAGCGTTCGACCTCCGCAGCGATGATTGCTTCAGCGTCAATGGCCTCGCGGCTGCGCTCCTGCATGTGCGAGACAGCCACCTGCTGCAGGTCGTCGATGTCGTAGACGAAGATGCCGTCGAGCTTATTCATCTCCGGATCGACGTCGCGGGGAACAGCGATATCGATGAAGAACATGGGACGGTTGCGGCGTTTGTGGAGGAAGGCCTGGCCGTGCTCGGGGCGGAAGATGGGATGCGGCGCGCCGGTGGAACTGATGACGATGTCGGCGCGGCTGGCAGCTTCGTAGAGCTGGGCGAAGTCGACGACTTCAGGCGCAACGGCGCCCTGAAACTCGGCGGCCATGCGGCGGGCGCGTTCGGCGGTGCGATTCGAGACCATGATGGCGCCGGCGCCCTGCTGCACGAGGTGGCGCGCGGCGAGCTCGCTCATTTTGCCGGCGCCGACGAGGAAGATGGTGCGGCCTTCGAGCGAGCCGAAGATCTTGCGCGCAAGATCGACGGCGACGGACGCGATGGAGACGGAGTTGGAACCGATGCCGGTTTCGCTGCGCGCTTTTTTGGCGGCGGCGAACGCGCTCTGCAGCAGGTACTCGAGCTGGCCGGAGACGGTGCCGGCGGCGCGCGCCACGGCGAAGGCTTCCTTGACCTGGCCGAGAATCTGCGGCTCGCCGACGACCATGGAATCGAGGCTGGCGGCCATGCGGAAGAGATGGCTGACCGCCTCTTTGTCGTTGTACTCGTAGAGGTGCGGCGCGAGGACGGACGATTCGATGCCGAAGTAGCCCGCGAGGAAGCCGGCAATGGACGCGTCGGCGCCTTCGACGGCGGCGACGAGCTCCACGCGATTGCAAGTGGAGACGATCATGCACTCGGTGACTCCGGGCGTGGCGGCCAGGGCGCGCGTGGTTTCGGCCAGCTCGTCGCGGCCGATGGCAACCTTCTCGCGCAGCGCGATGGGCGCGGTTTTGTGGTTCACGCCAATGAGCTTGAGTGTCATTGGGGACCGAACCTGTGCACCTGGCTGAAGAAGTTGACTGCCCAGACGGCCATCATGACGACGAGCGCGCCGCCGGAGACGTAGGCAGCTTTGCGGCCGCGCAGGCCCATGCCGCGGCGCAGCAGAAGAAGCGTGACGTAGACGATCCACATCGCGAAGGAGGCAAGGATGTTGGGATCGAGGAAGTAGGAGGCTCCGAGCGAGGTTTGTTGGACCAGCACGAAGCCGATGAGCAGACCGACGGTCATGCACGGGAATCCGAATTCGAGCGTGGCAAGGGCCAGGCGCTCAAGCGTGTCGAGCGGTGGCAGCCAGTCGAGGGGCGCCCAGCGCGCCGATTGGCCGGGCTTGGGCTTGGCCTTGATGCGGCGCTCCTGCACGAGATACATGACCGAGGCGAGCAGGCTGAAGCAAAGTGCGGCATAGGCGAGGAGCAGAGCGATGATGTGCACGACCAGCCAACTCATCCACACGCGCTGCGATGGGAATTGATAGCGGTTGGGGCCGAGCGCGGGAATGAAGACCAGGAAGAAGGTGGCGGGCAAAGCGAAGATGCCGAGCGAGATGGCGTCGTAAAGCCACCAGACCAGGAAGAAGAGGCCGGCGACGACAAAACCGAGGAGGGATTCGATTTCGCGGACGCCGACGGGCATCCAGCGATGGGCAACGACCAGCATCTCAACGACGGAAACGAAATGAAAGAAAAATGCGAGGCCGCCGAGGTGGACGCAGGACTTGCGCCAGCGAATGGAGTTGTAGAGGACCGCCGGGAAAACGGCAACACATCCAGCGGCATATAAAATGGCCGCAACTCGTAGCCAAAGAAGGTACATGGCAGCTTTTACATTACGGTGTACCCCTTCAGTATACTGTGATGCAAATCACGTTGAGGGTCTTCGGAGAAGTCTGGCGCCGGGCGGCGATGGGTGAGGTGCGCCAGAGGCGGGTTGAAGCCGAGCGGTTCAGACGCCGGCGATGGCGTCTGGAGGCTTGTGGTGCGCCGGGATGCGATGCACTGCAAAAGGTTGTCTTGAAGCGAACGCGTCCTAGGAGGCGTCGCGAAGTATTTCAAGGCCTGAGAGCTGCTCACGCCAGGCTTGGGCGAGAAAGCTGTCAGCCTGCTCCTTCTGCATCCCGAGGAGGTAGTCCTCGGCGTCGAACACAAGCCCGCGGAGGGTGTTGGCGTCGGTCTTTCCTATCATCCGTTCAATGGCAATCAGCTTTCGGAGCAGGACGGTGGTGTTCATCTAAAGGCCCTCGTAAATATGGGATCGAGAATGCCAGTTTGGACTGCGGGCGTCCCTTTCTTATGTGACTGGGATCACGCAAGGCGACGGCCCCAAGGTGGGAGCCGGGGGCCGGGGCGTTCCGCGCTCTCAGGGTTTGGATGAGAGCCGCGGAGGCGCGGGGGTGAGCTGGGGGAGTTAATCGAGCTTGATGAGGGTGATGGTGGATGTGCGGTTGGCGAGCTTGTCGTTGTCGACGACGGTCATCGACTTGCCATTGGCGGAGGCGGTCATGGTGGAGACATCGGTCACAGTGCCGTTGCGCTTGCTGGTTTCCTCGATGGTGCGGGCGTTGATCTTTTTGAGCGAGACGGCGTCGCGGCCATAGGCACCGGTGACCGGGTAGTCGCGGCCGTCGAACCTGGCGGTGTAGGTTTGGCCGGCGGGATCGGACATGGTGAACGCGTCGCCCGTGGTTTTGTAGGTGATGAGGAGATCGTTTCCGGAGGCGCTCTGTTTGGCGATGATCCACCTACCCGAGGTTGCGTGCGCGCCTAAAGGCGGGATGCCGCTGAGCCTCAAAGTCGTTTCGTAGGTCGTGGTCCGGTAGCCGTTGACGGGATATTCGGTGGATTTGACGGTGAGAGTTTTGCGGTCAGCCGAGACCGTGAGCGTCTGCTCGAAGATGACCTTGCCGCCTTTTCTGGCGATGACGTAGATGGTGTGCGGGTCGATGATGGTGACGCTCATGGAGCTGTAAGAGTGGCCGGAGACGGGGTGATCGATGGCGTCGGCCGCAATCACAATCGGGGGATTGCAGGATTCCTCGCAGTGATACCAGCCGCCTGCGATGTAGAAGCTGAGAGGCTTGGGGCTGAACGTGGTATGCGCGAGGTCGACGCGCCAGGTGCCGTCGAAGGGCGACTGGGCGCGAGAGGCTGTGGAAACGACGAACGCGGCGATGAAAAGAATCGCGCAGTGACAGATGCGTCTTGTGCCGCTCATAATTGTTTCTCCTGGGAGCATTCTATTCGCTTGGTTGACGGGAGTGGCGGCGAGGAGCCGAGGCCGTGATTCGGTGAGCCAGGTCTACCTGATCCGCGTGGCGGCGCGATAGTCTTAGATTCAACGTAATGAGCGACGAATTACAAGGCGGTGCTCCGCAGTCTCAGGTTTTGGGCGCTCCGCGCTCACAGATTTTGGATGAGAGCGGTGGTAGGGCCGAGGCGGTGAGGACAGAGGCGGAGCTGGAGTTTGCGCTGACGGCAGAGCCGGTGAAGGATACGGCAGAAAAGGCGCGCGCGGCAAAGGAGCCGGGTGATCTGACGCCTTTCATGCGGCAGTGGGCGGCGGCGAAGAAGCAGAATCCCGATGCGCTGGTGTTCTTCAGGATGGGCGATTTCTACGAACTGTTCTATAACGACGCGGCGGTGGCCAGCCGCGAGCTGCAACTGACGCTGACGGCGCGGGACAAGGAACGCAACATTCCCATGTGCGGCGTGCCGTATCACGCGGTGGAACAGTACGTGGCACGGCTGCTGCGCAAAGGATACCGGATCGCGCTGTGCGATCAGATGGAGGATCCGAAGCTCACCAAAAAGCTGGTGAAGCGCGAGGTGACGCGCGTGCTGACGCCGGGAACGGCGCTGGACGCGGGGCTGGGGCAGGAACAGAACAATTTTCTGGCGGCGCTGTGGGAGGTAAGACCGCGCGGGAGCGCAGAAAAAACAGAAGCAGGTCCTTCGACTCGCCCCGCTGCGCGTGACTCGCTCAGGATGACAACTGGGAGGGGCGGGGAGATCGTCTGCGCTGTGGCGCTGCTGGATGTGTCGACGGGCGAGTTTCGCACCATGGAGTTTCGCGGCGCGAATGCGCGGGCGCAGGCGGTGGATGAGCTGTTGCTGGCCGCGCCGAGCGAGTTGCTGCTGGCAGCGAGCGCGGAGGGGCCGGCCGAACTGGAGCGGATTGCGGCGCGGACGCGGGTTGAGGACTGGGTGTGGACGCGGGAGTTTGCCGTGCCGCTGGTGGAGCGGCAGCTGAATGTGCGGTCGCTTGAGGGCTTCGGACTGAGCGGGCACGACGCGGCCGCGATCGCGGCGGGCGCGGTGCTGCACTACGTGCGCACGACGCAAAAGAACGAAGCGCTGCATATTGACAGTCTGAAATTCGAGGAGCACTCGACGGCGCTGGAGCTGGACCAGGTGACGGTGCGAAATCTCGAACTCATCGAGCCGCTTTTTTCTGGGCAGGATGACCGCGCGACGCTGTTCCGCACGCTCGATGCGTGCGCGACGCCGATGGGCAAGCGGTTGCTGCGGGCGACGATTCTGCGGCCGCTGAACAGTGCGGCGGAAATTGAAGCGCGGTACGAGGCTGTGGCCGAGGCGCACGGGGATCTGCTGAAGCGCGAGGATATTCGGCGGGCGTTTTCCGGCATTCTCGATCTGGAGCGGTTGCTGGCGCGGATTTCTTTGGACTCGGCCGGGCCGCGCGATGTACGGGCGCTCGCGGCGAGTCTGGCGCGGCTGCCGGGGCTCAAAGTCGCGCTTAGTGCGATGGCGGCGGCGAAGTGGCGGGCGATTGCGGCGCTTCTCGACACGCTGGACGATGTAACGGCGCGCATTGTGAATACGATTGTCGCGGAGCCGCCGCTGACGCTCGTCGATGGCGGAGCGATTGCGGCGGGAATTGATGCTGAGCTGGACGAGCTGCGGTCGGTCTCGACCAGTGGACGGCAGGCGATTGCGGCCATCGAGGATCGGGAGCGGCAGCGCACGGGGATCGGCTCGCTGAAGGTGCGCTACAACTCGGTCTTCGGCTACTACATCGAGATCACGAAGGCCAACATGGCGTTGGCGCCCGCCGACTACGAGCGCAAGCAGACGCTGGTGAATGCGGAACGGTTCACGACGCCGGAGCTGAAGGAGTATGAGCGGAAGATTCTGACGGCGCACGACCGGTGCATTGAGATCGAGAAGCGAATCTTTTCCGAACTGAGAAAGTTTGTGCTCGACGGCGCGGGACGGATTCGCAGGAGTTCCGCGGCGGTGGCCGAGGCGGATCTGCTGGCGTGCTTTGCGCACCTGGCCGCGGCGCGACGCTACGCGCGGCCGGTGCTAGCGGAGGAGCCGGTGCTCGAGGCCGTGGCGGCGCGGCATCCGGTGATCGAGCAGTGGATGGAGGAAACGCGGGAGGGAAGGTTCATCGCAAATGATGTGTATTTGAATGCAGGCGGCGGCGATTCTGATGCGAGCGGGCCGAGCCTGCTGCTGGTGACCGGGCCCAACATGGGCGGCAAGAGCACGTATCTGCGGCAGGCGGCGATGCTGGTGCTGATGGCGCAGATGGGCAGCTTTGTGCCGGCCCAGAGCATGCGGTTCGGGTTGGTGGATCGGATTTATACGCGCATCGGCGCCAGCGACAACGTGGCGCGCGGGCGGTCGACCTTCATGGTGGAGATGACGGAGACGGCCACGATTCTGAACACCGCAACGCGGCGATCGCTGATCCTGCTGGACGAGATGGGGCGTGGGACGGCGACGTTCGACGGGCTGAGCCTGGCGTGGGCGACGGTGGAGTTTCTGCATGCGGAGGTGGGCGCGCGGACGTTGTTCGCCACGCACTATCACGAGCTGACGATGCTCGCGGAGAAACTGCCGCGTGTGCGCAATCTGCGCGTGGGCGTGAAAGAGGGCGCGAGCGGAATCGTGTTTTTGCACAATATTGAGCCGGGCGCGGCAAGCAAGAGCTATGGCATCGAGGTGGCGCGGCTGGCGGGGTTGCCGGCGGCGGTGATCGA
This sequence comes from Occallatibacter sp., assembly GCA_050010795.1. Taxonomy (GTDB): domain Bacteria; phylum Acidobacteriota; class Terriglobia; order Terriglobales; family Acidobacteriaceae; genus Telmatobacter. The sequence continues at coordinate 63,669 of JBEKKI010000001.1, read as the reverse complement.
GCGCGCAAAGCACGTCCTCAAACAGCACGAGAAGCAGGAACGCCAGAGCGTGCAGGTAGAGACCGAGGTTGACCCGATGCAGTTGACGATCTTCACGCCGCTTTCGCAGAAGATTGTAGACAGGATCGAGTCGACGGATGTGAACTCGCTGACGCCGCTCGCGGCGCTGAACTTGTTGGAGGAGCTGCAGAACGAGCTAAAGAAATCTGAAACATAGGGACTAGGAACGTCAGTGGTGCCGGGGTGCGGGCGGGACGCCCGCACGACAGCCGGTCTGGAGACCGGCGCTACAAATGCAAGGCAGCGAAAGGCGTGCGCGGATGACGGTGAGTTTGCGGCAGGCGGCGGGAAGTTTGCTCGTGGTGGGGCTTGAGGGAACCGAGCTGACGGGGCTGGAGCGCGCGTGGCTCAAGCTGCTGCGGCCTGCGGGGATCATTCTCTTTGGCCGCAACATTGCCGACGCGAGGCAGACGCGGGCGCTCGTCGCGGAGTCGACCGAGTTCTGTACGCCGCACTGCGCGCGATTTGTCGATGTGGAAGGGGGAACGGTGGACCGGCTGCACGATGCGTTTGTGCCAATTCCGCCGGTGGAGGCGGTGGCGCAGGCGATGAGGTTGAATGAGAGCGAAGGCCCGTGCGATCCCACCCTTGGCGCAAAAACAAAGACGCGCCAAGGATGGGGCACCGAGCGTGGGAATGGTGCGATCCCAGGTCCCCAAAAGCGAGGGACCTGGGGCACCTATGGTTTTTTGGCGAGAGAGCACGGGGAGCTGATTGCGCGAGCCGTGAAGGCATTCGGATTCAATTCGCCGCTGGCGCCGGTGCTGGACCTGGGGCTCAAGGAATCGCGAAGCGTATTGGGAACGCGGTGTGCCGATGCGACGGTGGATGGCGTCGTCGAGTACGCGCGTGCATTTCTCGGTGGACTGGCGGCGCAGGGCGTGGCGGGATGCGGGAAGCACTTTCCGGGGTTGGGCGGCGGAACGCTTGACTCGCACGTCGAAACTCCGAAAATTCGCCGGGCGTGGAAGAAATTGTGGGACGAGGATCTGGAGCCGTATCGCGCGCTGCACGATGAGTTACCGATGGTGATGGTGAATCATGCGGCGTATCCGCTGACGAAGGACAAGAAGCGGCCGGCGAGCGTGTCGAGCTTTTGGGTGGGCGAGGTGCTGCGGAAACGGATTGGATATCGCGGCATCGTGGTCTCGGACGATCTTGAGATGGGTGGCGTGGCAAAGTTCATGCCCATGGGCGAGGCGGCAGTGGAAGCGGTGCGCGTGGGCGCGGAATTGCTCTTGATCTGCCATCATGCGGAGCCGATTTTCGGCGTGTATGAAGCGCTGATCGCTGAAGGCGAGCGGTCGGCGGCGTTCAGGCGGGTTTTGATCGCGCGGGCGCGCGAGAGCGAGCGGAAGCGGGCGAAGGTGTTTCGAGCGGGGATGGCGCCGGCGCTGGGCAGAAAACAATTCGAAGCGCTGCGCGCGCGGATTGTGCGGTTTGGCGAGACGGTGGCTATCGAAGAGGCCGGAGCAGTATGAAGGCGAGCGCGATGACGGTGGCCGGAGTGATGAGCGGCACATCGGCCGATGGGATCGATGTAGCGGTAGTGAGAATTGTTCCCGGAAAGTCGAAGCCGAAGCTGTCGCTCGTGACGCATGAGCACTTCGACTTCCCTGCCCCGCTGCGGCTGGCGGTACTGGCGGCGATGAATGCGCAGTCGACGTCGACGGCGGAGCTGGCCCGGCTGAACTGGCGGCTGGGACTTGCCTATGCGGAGGCAGTGAAAGAGACGGCGCGCAAACACAGGGCAAAGCTCGACCTGGTTGGCTGTCATGGGCAGACGCTTTACCATCAGCCTCGTGCAAAAGAGTATTGCGGCCGGAAATTTGCGTGCACGTGGCAGGCAGGCGAGGCGCAGGCGATTGCAGCCGAGCTTGGTGTGCCGGTTGTGTCGAATTTTCGTCCAGCCGATATGCTTGCCGGCGGCGAGGGAGCCCCGCTGGTTCCGTTGCTCGACTATGTATTGTTCGCGGAGGACAAGCGGAGGCGGGTTCTACAGAATATCGGCGGAATTGCGAACCTGACGGCCATTCCGGCGGGAGCGGATGCCGGCGACTTGATGGCGTTCGACACGGGGCCGGGCAACATGGTAATCGACTGGCTGGCGCAAAAGCTTTTTGAGAAACGCTTCGATCGCGATGGCGCGCTGGCGGCGAAGGGATGCGTGCTCGCGCCGGTGATCGAGGCGGCGCTGGAGCACGAGTACTTCCGGCTCAAACCGCCCAAGTCGGCGGGACGCGAGCAATTCGGGAGCGCTTACGCGGCTGACTTTTTGGACAGGTGTCTCGCCCAGTCAGAAAGCCACCACGATGCGCTGGCGACTGCGACGGCGTTGACCGCGGAGTCGATCGCACGAAGCTACGCGCGATTTGTAGCGGCGAAGATGGTTTCCTCAGGGGCTAAAGCCCCAAAGAGCTTTACAGGCCCTGCGTACGGGCTAAAGCCCGTACCCTTCAAAACCTCAGCCGGCTTGAAGGTTGCGAACTCTCCGCATGTTGACTTCATAGTGTCGGGCGGCGGCGCGCGGAACAAGACGCTGATGTCGATGCTGGCCGAGCGGATCGAGCCGCTGGGATGCAAGGTGATGACGAGCGACAAGTTCGGAATGCCCGTGGAGGCCAAGGAGGCCGCGGCGTTTGCGCTGCTGGCGTGGCAAACGTGGCATCGGCTGCCGGGGAACGTGCCTGCGTCGACGGGAGCGAAGCGGGCGGTTGTGCTGGGACAAGTCACCTATGTGTAGCCGAGCGCCTGTGCTTTCCCACCCTTGGCGCACAGAACGCGCCAAGAATGGGGCACCCATTTTCTTGCTGGTGTTGACTACCTTGCTGTTGCTGGCAGGCTGCCGCGCGCCGCAGCGCGATGCGGGGACGGTAAGCGCAACAGATTCTGGCGCGGGATTTGCCGGCGATTAATCTGTGGTATGTGGACACGCTGGTGGTGCACACACGGCGCCTGACGCAGGTAGTGCCTTCGCCGTCAGGCAGTTATACCTTTTTGGAAACGGCGGAGCTGAAGCAGAGCTGAATTCGCGCGGCGATCCGGAGCTCGCTGGGGTCGTGCTATCCCAGGTCCCAAAATCGGGATCCTTCGACAACCTCAGGACAGGCTCTGGGGGCACGTAGCAGGTTTTTGCTTAGAGCCGAGCACCGCGCGTATGATCAATCAAAGTCTATTCTGAGAGGTCCACCTGGGAATGGCTCGACGTCTACCCCGAGGCCCGCGCCGAGGCAAGAACGAGCGGCCTACTGTGCGCACTCGAGAGAGGCTCAGTCTGGAGGGCCAAAGAATCGCAACTGATTCTTACGACTTTCTTCGTCGACGAGCTGCCCAAAAAGAGGCCAAGGGCTCCGAAGAGTTCAAGTCAGGGGCCATGCAGACTTCACGTTTCAGCGAGAAGAGAACATCAAGAAGACGAAAGGGCCCAAAGGCCGTGATTGAATCAGAAGGCCAGCCCAGATTCGAGGCCGGAAGGCATATTGTTCAGGGTGGGTTGCCGGAATTGGGAAAGCGGCGATAAAACCTGACCCAGGGTAGAGTAAGTGGCAAAGATTTCTTTGTCCGACCAGCGGGCAAATATATAAGGGGATAGAGTATGACGATTACCTACAGAGGGCACCGCCTTTTTGAACCCAGAATCAACAAATTAGCCGACGAGAGCGGTTTCACCGTGGAGTGTGAAATCGCTACTGAAGTTGGTCCTGCGACAGAGGTCAAATATTTCTTCACGCCCGAAAAGTTTTCGACGCGAGATCAAGCAAGGAGCGCCGCAGTGGTGCACTTCAAACGATACGTCGACTCTCTTTGAGGCAAACCCTATGCTGTGACGTTGCCCCCTTCTATGGACGCGGTAACCCGTTCAAACTCTGTTGTAGTTCCATGAACTGCAGCTCTGACCTGACCTGTCGCAACGCAACGTAATTAAGGACGGTTGCGACTAGAAGTAGGAAGAGTAGGATTTGCGTCCATGGCCAACTGACGAGTGGTCTCATGCACGGATTTTACACAGCCGTTCCGCATTCCTGCCCCTTCGAGCGTTTGCCGCCGCTCTGCTACCATAAAGGTGACTGCAATTATCGCGGCCGAGCTTTTTTGTAAGTGCATTCAAGCGGCCGAACCCAACATAAAGGAGAACTTTTATGCCTCTCGTTTCAATGCGGCAGCTCCTGGACGAAGCTGCGAAGGGCGGATACGGCGTCGGCGCGTTCAACGTCAATGACATGGAACAGATTCAGGCGATCATGATGGCGGCACGGCAAACCAAGTCGCCGGTGATTGTGCAAGCGAGCCGCGGAGCGCGTGCGTTTGCCGAGGATCTTTACTTGTTCAAGCTGATCCAGGCGGCGGCGGAGCTGAATCCGGATCTTCCGATTGCGATGCACCAGGACCACGGCAACAGCTTTGAGACCTGCAAGAGCGCCATCGCGCTGGGTTACACGAGCGTGATGATGGACGGCTCGCTGCTGGAGGATGGCAAGACGCCGTCGACCTTCGAGCAGAACGTGGACGTGACGCGGCGCGTGGTGGAGTTTGCGCACCAACGCGGCGTGACGGTGGAAGGCGAGATTGGCGTGCTGGGCGGGATTGAAGACGGCCACGGCGCGGGCGGAACGGGACTCGAGCATGTGACCGATCCCGACCAGGCGGTGGAGTTTGCGGAGCGCACCGGCGTGGATGCGCTGGCGATCGCGATCGGCACCAGCCACGGCGCATACAAGTTTTCAAAGAAGCCCGATGGCAGCGTGCTGAAGATGGACATTCTGATCGAGATTCACAAGCGGCTGCCGCACACGCACCTGGTGATGCACGGCAGCTCGTCGGTGCCCAAGGACCTGCAGGACATCATCAACCAATACGGCGGCAAGCTGAAGCCGACGTGGGGCGTGCCGGTCGAAGAGATTCAGCTCGGCATCCGCAACGGTGTGCGCAAGGTCAACGTGGATACCGACAATCGGCTGGCCATGACCGGCGCCATCCGCAAGGTTCTGTGGGAGACGCCGGAGAAGTTCGATCCGCGTGACTACCTGAAGCCGGCGCGCGAGGCGATGGCGAAGGTGGTGGCGCAGCGCATGACGCAGTTCGGACAGGCCGGTCATGCGGGCGACTACCAGCCGATTCCGATTGAGCAGATGGCCAAGGGCTACGCTGACGGGTCGCTGGATACGCGCCCGTCGCTGGCGGCGAAGTAGCTGCGGAGGCGGCCGGTGCGAAGAACAACAGGGCCGCTTTGCCCCAACGAGGCGCGTTCCTACTTGCGGGCTTGAGAAGCGGCTTCGCGCTCCACCGCTCCTTCGACTTCACCGCTTTGCCGCAACATACCCCAGGCGCGCCTGCAGATCGAGCTTCTTTTTTTCTGAAGTCAGTTTGACTTTCAACGGGTGGAAGCTGCCGTCAAGCTTTACGGGCTTAAAGCCGAGCAGGTAGACAAAAGCGGGAGGTGCGGCCAGGCGCGTAAATCCGCCGTCGAAATCGTTGGTGTTGTGGACGAAAGCGCCGCCGGTGCCCGCAGCCATCTCCTCCATCACTGCCGAAGACTGCAATGCCTCCTGGCGCGCGAGGCTCGAGTTGATACCGATGGCTGAGGCAGGGACGGAACTGCTGGCCGCGGTGCCGCCGGCTAGAGCGACAACGTTGAGCCCGCGGGCATCCAGAGCGTTGATCACTACCTGGTCCCGAATGGCCTCCTCGATCACATTGGATTCGTCGAAGAGGTTGCTGTTGGAAACGATAAACCCGGGGGAAACCAGGACGAGGTTTCTGGAGCCTGGAACCCTTGCGAGCCATCGAACGGCATCGCGGAGGGCCAGCAGCGTGCCGCGACTTTCAAGATCGCCATCGTGCTGCACCATACGCGCCGCGTCCAGAGCCGTCTGGATGATCACGTCGGGATCGGTATTTGCGGAGTGCGTACAATCGAGGATTTCATCGTAGGCCAACTGAAGCGGGGGGTTTCCAACTAGTTCGGGGCTCAGCATGAGCATCTGGTCAGCCGCGTAATAGCTCAGATGGGGACACGACGGTACGGGTGAGGATCCTCCCTGCGGTCCTGCGCGAAGTTTGAGCAACGTTTCCTTGAGCAGGGCGCGATCGGTGGTAAACGGACTGCTGACGATTCCCGAAGTGGTGAGGATCGCGGCCAAGTCGGCAGGTTTGAGTGCGTCAACCTGGCGCGCGGCAGCGTCGCGCACCCCGGCCAGATCGGCGAACTTGAGATGAATGTCGTCGAAGAGATAGACGACGAAGTTGGGCAGAGAACCAGCTGCAGGGGCGGTCTGCGGGGCCGCTGCCGCGGGCGAGTTCGAGAATGCGACGCCGGCCTGCGCCGGCTGGGATTCGATGGTGAAGGCCGAAATCTGTTGGCGCTTGCCTTTATCGAAGATTTCGAAGTCGTCGCGGGTCAGATTTCCGACGGCCTGTCCATTCTGATCGCGGACGACAACGGGCACCGTCACCAGGTCCACGCCAACCTGCAAGCGGTAGGGCGAATCGGGTACGTTGCCCGGCGACGGGACTGGCGCGCTGAGTGAGGCCAGCGGCGGCACGGCAGCCGGCGCGGAGCCTGGCGCGGGCTGCGGCGGAACGCCTTGCGCGGCGGAATTCTCAACGGAGACCGGCGGCAGCGGTTGCGGCTGGCCAGGAGACCCCACCTCAGAAGCTTCCTTCGCCGGCGGCGGTTCCGGCTGAGCCGATTCGGCTGTGTCTGCCGCGGTGCCCGATTTGGCTGCCACATCGCCGCTTCCCGTCTGCGCCGCGGGCTCGGGCGATTCAGCGAAACTGCCCATGCGGATGGTCGATTCGACTGCGAACTTGTGATAGTCCTTGAAGTTGATCTTGTTCACGTACAGGCGCTCGCTGTCACGCATTTGAAGTTCGGAGTGGGACGGCAGGTTGTAGGTTCTGCCTTCGATGGAGACGGGCATGTAGTCCACCGACCGCTCGACCAGCTTGACGGGAAAGTCATCGGGAAGGCCGATGACATGGCTGGTCATCCGCAAGACCTCTCCGGTTTCGGCATCCACGAAGACCTCTCCGCTGTAAGAGGCTACAACCTGCACATCCGGATTTTTGTGCGAGACGATCATTCCGGCTTCCTTCGGAACCTGAAAGGCGAGGATTTGCACTTTGCGGCCGCGCAGGCGGGCCATTCGTTCCCAGGTAAAAACCGTGTGCGCTTCCGGCGCGAAGATATCGAGGAGCAAAGTGCCGAATTCGCCCCCGGAAATCGCGCCCGGCACCGCCTGGTGGGTGGCCCTGGTTGCCTTTCTGCCGTTGATGGCAACCACTTCGTAATGCTCTTCCCAGTTGATGTAGGTGAGCTTCTCCTCGATCGAATCCTCGGAAACGAGAGCGGACTGAGAGAGACCTCGCGAGTTAACTCCGGTGGCCGGTCCTGCGAGCTTATGGGCGGGCGGCCCTGCGCTGTCCCCGCCGACTACCGAGATGGTGCGATTCGTAATCTGGGTGCAGATGAAGTTTGGCAGGTTGTGAGTGTAAGCGAGAACGTAATTTCGCGCCGCCTCCAGATTGCTTGCCTGACTGGCGGAAAGGGGTGCGGTAGCAGTTGCGGCAAGCGACGCCGAGGAAGCCAGAACGAGGACCGCGAGGATGCGGAGCCGGTTTCGTGCCGGCACTTCAAAGCGCGGCATGGCAGGACCCCCGGCGTAATCATAGTTCACTCTGCGGTTTCAGGAGCCATGCGGGAGTCGCGTCGCCCATCGCCGAACGCCGCGCCTCAGCCTTTTGAGAGTGCTAGAAAGAAAATGCGCCACGCCGCGATTGCAGGTGGCGCATTTTCGTCGAACGCCAGTCGATTTATTACAGCAATATGTGGCGATCGAACGCCGTTAATCCGTCAGGGGCTGCAGAGCGCGTTCATTCGCCACTGCAGGCCGGCGCGGCACTAGAGCCCCAGATCTTCCTGGGTGTAACTGCCGCGTTTTGATGTGCAGGCAGGCTCGGCGACGATCTTTGTTTCGCGCGGCACAATCACGCACCGCTCCACTTCCTCTTTCGTCGCCATCGCCTGCTGAACGCCGAAGGTCATGGCAAGCTCGTCGATTTTGTCGTCGTAGTGCTTGCGAAGAAGCTTGAGGTCGTCGCGCAGCTCAGCGCGGCGTTCGGGGACTTCTTTTTCCGACGCCTCCCAACGCGCGGTGAGAATGATGGAAAAGCGCAGTGCTGCGAGCTCTTCGGTTTCGTAGGCCAGCATTGCTTCGCGGGTTTCGTTGACGTAGCGCGAAGCCGGACCGGCGATTGATTGATCGAGCGGTGCTTGAAGAAGTGCATTGGACACGGCAGTCCTCCCTCCGGGTATTCCGGGGCGATCACAACAGATCGGGCGAAAAACAGGCCGACATTCGCGATCAAGGCTTCCTGCCGGACAACACCAGTTCTTCTGCTGGATGGCCCTAGTGTCGGAGTGTCGGCGCAGGAACGCTGTGAGCAAAATCACCCATTATGGGGAGTATCCAAATGGGCAACGACGCGCTCCGGGCCGGGACTTTCCTTTCCGCATCGACGCGCGCGGATATTCCCTTCAAAGTGAAAGGTTTGCGGATGATTATGGAAGGAGATATAGAGCTGGTCAGCGGGTGACGCCAGTAACGGGCTGCCGCGCCGCCTCGCGCGATTGCTCACCAATCTGCGCGCCGGCCTCGCCGGGTTGGATGAAGAGCCAGTAATGGAAGCCGTCGACGATGGCCATGAGCGCGGCCTCGTTCAAGTCGCTGCTGACGCCGGCGGTGACCCACGGTTCGTGGCCGTCGGCGTTGAAGCTGACGGTGACGCGGACGTGCGCGGCCGAGTCGTGGGCGCGGACGTCGAGTGCGGCGACGGTGAAGGTGCCGAGCTTCATCTCGGCGAGTGCGGGATAGTGCTTGTCGAGTTCGTGGCGCATGGCCTTGGTGAGCGCGTCCACCGGGCCGGCGCCTTCGGCGCGCGAGACGGCAACTTTGGATTCGCCGATGGTGAGAACCATGTGCGCCTGCACGTAGCGGCCGCCGACTTCGTCGGATTCGTCGTGAACACGCCAACTCTTGACCGTGAACCAGTTGCGCAGAGTTCCCAGTGTGCGCATGCAGGCCAGGCGGAACGAAACTTCGCTTGCGGTGTAGCCGCCGCCTTCGACCATGGCCTGGTTCGCATCCATGAGCGCCTGCGCCTGAGCGGAGTTGAGCGGCACGCCAAGGTCCTGCGAGAGCAGCATGATGTTGGCACGGCCCGACTGTGCGTTGACGCCGATGACCGGACTGGCGCCGACGAGGGCGGGATCCGTCCAAAGATACGCGCCGGGATTTTTGCGCTCGCTTGAGCCGTGCATGCCGGCCCAAGTGCCGAACGCGCCGGGACCGACAATGGGCGCGCCGTGCGGCGGCTCAAGGCCGAAGGCTGCGTAGGCGGAATGCGCGAGCAAGGTGAGGCCCGCGAGTGACTCGGGCGGAACGAACTCGGCTTCGCCGCGGAGCTGCATCGCGCCGATGACTGTGGTGAGGTTGACGTTGCCGCAGCGCTCGCCGGTTCCGATGAGCGTGCCCTGGATGTGATCGGCGCCGGCGAGGATGGCTGCGCGGGTGTTGGCGATGCCCAGGCCGCGATCGGTGTGGCCGTGGAAGCCGAAGCGCGCGGCGGGAAAGTCGCGGATGAGGCCGGACATGACGGCGGCAACTTCTTCGGGGCTGGCGCCGCCGTTGGTGTCGCAGATGACGATGCGGCTGACCTTCTGGCGGACGCACTGCTCGGTCAACTGGCGGAAGTAGTCGAGGCTGCGCCGGGCGAAGTCGGCGTCGCAGGGTTGGCCGTTTTCACGGCGGCCGCAACTGGCATCGAGCGCGTGCTCGAAGTCGACGAGAACTTCTAAGAGGTGCGACTGCAGGCAGTCGATGGTCTCGCGCGTCATGAGCAGGTTTTCGTCTGGAGTGGTTTCGAGCGAGCGCTCCACGTCGAGCAAGCGCGATTTGACGACGATGACCGCGGCGGGGATGCGGCGCTTGTGGCGGAGGATGAATTGGACGTCTGGCCATTCCTCAACCTTGGCGCCGCGGCCGCGCGAACGGCCGAAAAGCGCGAGGCGCATGGCGCCGGTGTCGACGGACTCCACGGCATGGGTCAGATCGCCGACGAACTGGTTGGCGCCGGCAAATCCGATCTCCGCGTAGCGCACGCCGAAGGCGGCCATGCGCTGGAGGAGCAACACGGCGTTGGGAACGGAGATTTCGAGGTCCGGCTGCTGCAGGCCGTCGCGCAGGCTGGTGTCAAAGAGCTCGACTTGGGGGGTCGCGTTAACTTTCATTGGGTTCTGCATGGTGTGCGAATCCCGCACAAAATCGGGCGGATGTGCGGAAGAATCTCATTTTCATCATATCCCGGAGACCCGCGCAAACCGCGCGTTGGCCTTTTCAACTATCTGCAAAATGAGACATTTTGTCGAGAGAGAAGCACGGTCGGGGCGGCAAAGGGGATTGAGACTGATATTTGCGATAAGGGAGGGTCCGCGTTATTGGCTCCGAGGCAAGCCGCGCGACTTACGATTTTTGAAACTAGCCAGTTCGATTGTTGCTGGAAAACGATGCGTCATGCTCATCTATTCGGAAATTTAGTGTATAATTTGTCGTAGATTTTGACGCTAGATAAAGAGAGGAGGAAAGCATGGGTCGTGAAAAGGGTGCCAAGAATTTGTCGCTGCGAGAGCAAAAGCTGGTAGCTAGGATCGAAGCCTTAAAGGCAGAGAACAGAGCGCAGAAAGAGAAGTTTCAGGGCAAGTTGAACGTTAAGGATGCCCGCATTCGAGAGTTGAGATCAAAAGTGAAAAGCTAGAACTGACCCAGGACGGCGGCCAAATCTCTTTCAAAGTTGTGGCGCATTTGTTGGGAGGGAAACACGGCGGGGCGGGACAGAGGATTGGTGCCTGGGCTTGCCAACCGGACTTAGAACCGCCCGCTTCGTCATACCCCATCTTTTCATGCTGAGCCTTATAGGATGGCGCCCTTGGCCTATAATGTGCTGGGATTTGACGCAGCTCTTCATTGGGAAAGGAGCGCTTCATGAGGATCGGCACTTATTCTCTGAGTGTAGCGTGGCTGTTGCTGATCTCAACCCTTCCTTGCATCGCGGCGAAAGATCAAACGCCGCCAACAACAACTTTCACCATCCAATCGGTGACTCTGAGCGGGGATGAATGTATTCTGTCCGCCAAGAGCGCGGAAGGAATAACCTACTACGCCTCGGCCTATGCTTGGCATTGTACGGGTATGAAGACTGGAGACCGCTACGTTGGATATACGAAAACGCACTTCTATCCGTTCGCGTCACCCTCGATGACAACGGATCTCTACTTCGATGCCGGTCGCTCGAAGAAGGGAAAACAGCAGTGGGACTATTTCTCGGTTTCGTCGCAATCGCAGTGACTTAGATCTGCTCTAACTCGGACTTCAAAGCCGCCCACGTGATGCCCTCGCGTCTGTCCTGATCGAGCGTCGCGAGTCGCCTGTCAAGCTCCGCCTACTGCGCCGCGGTCAGAGGAAGGTGGTCATCTTCCAAACTGTCCCAAAGCTGCGAGATCAACGCAAGGCGCTCGGGCGGGGTCAGACGCACAAGCTCGTCATGGGTGAGTAATTCCATGCATTGAGCATAGGAAAGGACGCGGGGGAAAGCAATAGGGGAGGCGATCAGCAGCCTCAATTCCCTGCCCTCTCAAATCGCCGGCGCGGGCGGCGCGAAAAGACCGGCTTCCTGATCCTTGTACTGCAACTGGTAGAGCTTCCAGTAGAGGCCGCGATGCGCGAGCAGCTCCTGGTGCGAGCCCATTTCGCGGAGCTGGCCTTTGTGCATGACAAGGATGGTGTCGGCCCTTTGAACTGTCGAAAGACGGTGCGCGATCAGAACGCTGGTGCGGCCCGCGACCATGCGCTCGAGCGCGCCGCGGATGCGCAGCTCGGTGTCGGTGTCGACGCTGGAGGTAGCTTCGTCGAGGATGAGGATGCGGGGATTGTAGGCCAGCGCGCGGGCGAAGTTGACGAGCTGCTTCTGGCCTGTGGAAAGCGAGCTGCCGCGCTCGCGGACCGGTTCGTCGAAGCCGTGGGGCAGGGTGTCAATAAAATCCAGGACATTCACGTCGCGCGCGGCGCGGCGCATGGCCGCGTCGGTGATGGCTTCGTTGCCGAGGCGGATGTTTTCGCCGATGGTGCCGGAGAAGAGGAACGGATCCTGCAGGACGACGGCGAAGTGGCAACGGAGCGACAGGAGATCGTGATCGCGCAGGTCGACTCCGTCCAATAAAATGCGCCCGGCGGTGACCTCGTAGAAGCGCATCATGAGGCTGGTGAGCGTGGTTTTGCCTGCGCCGGTGTGGCCGACGATGGCGACGGTCTGGCCGGGCTCGATCGAGAAGGAGACGTCTTTCAGGATCCACTCGATGCCGTCGAGGCCGGCCAGTTCCGCTCCGTCTGAGGCGGACTGTTCGGCGCGTGCGACGAGAGCTTTCTGCTCGTCGGTCAATTTCTGGTAGGTGAACCAGACGTGATCGAATTCAATTCGATTCGATCCGTCGCCCTGGATGGGATGCGCGGGGCTGACGATCTCAGGCTCGGCGTCCATGAGCTTGAAGATGCGCTCGCAGGCGGCCATGGCGGCCTGGAGGATGTTGTATTTGTCGCTGAGGTCCTGAATAGGACGCCAGAAGCGCAGCGAAAACTGCGTAAACATGATGAGCACGCCGATGGTGACGGTGGGCGGCAGGTGAAGCACGCCGAAGCCGCCGCGCCAGACGACGAGGGCGATGGCGACCGACGAGAGAAAGTCGACCGCGGGGTAATAGAGCGCGTACGCGAGGATGGTGTCAATGAAGGCGACCATGTGCTGCCGGTTGACGTCTTCGAAGTCCTTGTAGGCGCGGTCTTCGCGGTTGAAGAGCTGCACCACGGTCATGCCCGAGATGTGTTCCTGCGTGAAGCTGTTGATGCGGGCAATGGCGGTGCGGACGCGGCGATAGCTCTCGCGCACGTGGTCGCGGAAGATGCGCGTAACGATGAGGATGATGGGCAGAACGGAAAAGGCAAGCAGCGCCAGCCACCAACTGATGCTGAGCATGACGACGGCCATGATGGTGAGCATGAACGCGTCGTTGATGATGGCCAGCACTCCTTCGGTGAACATGTCGTTGATGGCGTCGACGTCGGAAGTGATGCGCGTGACGAGGCGGCCAACAGGATGAACGTCGAAGAAGCCGACGTGCATGCGCTGCATGTGGCGGAAGATGTCGCGGCGCAGATCGAACATGATCTTCTGGCCCGTCCACTGCATCAGGTAAACCTGGACGAACTGGAAGAGGAAGGCCGAGACCAGCAGGGCGAGGTAGATGACGGCGAGGCGCGTAATGCCGTGGTAGGGGTCGGCGGGGAGAATGCGAGCGAGCGGGCTGGAGCTGGCGACCCAGTGAGCTACGAAATTGGAGGGATCCTGATCGCTTGCCTGGGGAGCGAGGTAGCGATCGACGGCGACCATGATAAGGATGGGGCCGGCAACGTCACAGAGAGATTTGAGCGAGACGGCGAGCGAGGCGATGCCGGCCTGCAGCCAGTAGGGGCGCACAAAGTGGCCGAGACGGCGCATGAGGCGCGCGTCGTAGACTTTGCCGACCACGTCGTCGTCGCGGCGGCGCGCGGGCTGCACGGCTCCGTTGGAGCTGCCGTTGGGGGAGCCGATCTGGGGCCCGCTCTGGGCGCCGTTTTGCGGGTTTTGGTTGTCTTCGTTGTCCGCCATCGGCCGCGTGGGGAAGCTTCCATCTTTATTGTACGAGGACTCGGGGTCCAAAGAGGGAATGCGCGGCGCGGGGTAGTGGGGTCATATAGATCGCAATGTAGCGGTAGAGGTCTACGGTAAACCGGAAGAGACAAGAGAGCGGCAGGGATCACGGATTGGATTTGGTCAATTGCTGAATTGATCGCACCATAAGGGTAAACAAACCTAGCGGCCTAAATCCCGCATCTCAACTGTAGCGGAGACTATTTCCAATGACCAACCCCTCCACCCTCAGCGCAATCGACATCCTTCGCAATACACTCCTGGACATCGAGATGATCTTGGAATTCCGGCGCGAAGACCCCGCCTTGCATGAACTGGAAAGGCACGTCGTCCAGGCCGTCGCAGAGCTAGAGGCAAAAAGGAAAGAAACTGCCTCGCTATCCAGTGGCGACCTGCTCCCTATTCGCTAACGTGCACCATATCCACGCTAAAAGCCCACTGGCCGGCGCGGCGCCGCATTTGCTGCGCATCAATTCCCGTGGTCACCGCTGCCACCTGGTGCGCCGCTGCCGGGTTTGGGAGCGGGTTTTGCCTCGGGCTTCGGCTTGGGCGCGGGACGAGAGACGCCCATGCTCAGAAGAACGTAGCCGAAGCCTTTGCGAAGTAGATCGATGAAGCTCATAGGTCAGTGGTTAGTGGTCAGTGATCAGTCGCTTTGCTTGTCGCCGGTGCTGCCGCGGACGGCGGCGCTGGCTGCTCGCCGCGCACGATCGTGACGGCTGCGGGCGGCAGAGGTTTGTCAGCATTGGCGAGAAGCAGCGCTACCTGCCAGATCTCGGTGTCGGAGAGAATGTCGCGGAACGCGGGCATGCCGGAAAGACGAATGCCGTTGGCCACCTTCCAGTACGTTTCGCCGGGCGGATCGTCGCTGACGCCGACCACGCTGCTGTTGGAATGTTTTTGCCAGAGTTGCGGAGCGCTGGGGAACATGTGCGCGGCAAACGACGAAGGCTTGCCATAGAAGCCGTGGCAGGCGGAGCACTGGTCGTGATAGATTTGCGCGCCGGCGTCGAGATTGGCCTCGTCGGCCTGGATGGGCGGATTGGCGGGCATCTCGCGATCGATGCGCGCACTGAGCGGAATCTCGACGACCTGCCGCTCCATTGGAAACGGCGGATCGGCGACGGCCACCGGCGGATGGCCCCAGCGAAACCACGCCAGCACGATTGCCGGGACCAGGACCAAGCAAAGAATGATTCCGAGAAAAATGCGGCCCATCTTTTTCAAAAGCCTCCACTGTTTATCATCGCAGAGCGGAGCGGGTGCGGGCGTGGACCCTTCGACTTCGTTCAGGGCAGGCTCTCGCACGACAGCCGGCGAGCCACCCCAGCAAGTCAAGAGCAGGCTTGCCGGGGACGCCGTCGAGGACGCCGGCGCTACTCGCGGTGGGTGATGCGGTAGAGGCAGGTGCTGGTTGGCCGCGCGGCGCGTCTAACCTGCACGCATCGCCTTTCAGGTTCCGGGGTGGAGTCGCGGGGCACTCTCAGGGAGCGAGACGGGCACCCCAAGGTGATTTAATACCAGAGGGGGAAGCACTCGATCGAGACCACCCGGTCATGACGATTTCCGGGCAGGATGCCGCCGCGACGGACTTGCCGGACCGATTGAGCCGATATGCTTTCGTGACCCCGTGGAGGAAAGCCAAGCCCGATGTTCTCATTTCGCCCTTTTGCTCTTTTGCTGGTGTTCGGATTGCCGGCAATTCCAGCCGTTCTGGCCCAAAGCTCGAGCAGCTCTTCATCAGATTTCTTGTACGATCCAAGCCAGGGATTGGGCCAGGAGCTGGCCCAGAATACGCCTTCAAGCGGCAGCCAGCAGCCGAGCGGCGAGGCGCAGGGGCAGATCAGCGTGCAGGAGCGCATCCGTCTGCGCCGCGCGCAGCGCCGCGCCACGGCCATCCACGACGCCTACGACCATCGCTGGGAAACCTACTTGGACATGGGCTACCTGCGAGCCCAGCCGGGCCCCGCGCTGCAGCACCTCACCTACTATGCGTGGGAGACCGGGCTGACACGCTTCTCGACGGAGCGGCTGGGCTTTACGCTCGACGGACGCGGGTACTTCGGCACGGCTTTCGTGGGAAACAACACGTATAGCCAGGGACAGTTCACGCGGCCTGCGATCAGCCAGTACGACGTGATCGGCGGGCCTGTCTACCGCTTCTATATGCAGCCGAAGTTCTCCATTGCCGGGCGCGCGCTGGCCGGTTGGGCGCACGGCAACTTTTCCGGCGACACTAACGGCATTGCGCCGCATCTTCTCGGACTCTATCCCGATGCCAATACATTTGCCGCGAGCGTAAGCGTCATCGGCGAGCTGAATGTGAGCCCGAGCGTCGCGTTGAAGCTGGCACCCGAGTATTTTTTCACTGGCTTTGGATCGACGGTTCAAGCCAGCCGGGGATTTACGGGCGGGTTGGTGTACAGGTGGGGAAAGCAGTAGAGCAGGGACCGGGGATTAGGGATTAGGGACTAGGGAATAGGGAATAGGGAAACAGGGGTCGGCGGGCAGTCAACTGTTCGCTGTGAGCGAAGCCGCCGAAAGCACTGGCACTGAAACAAGCCTGAGAACAGATAGAAAGGTTTCTGTCATGAAAACGACGCGATCCCGGCGGGAGTTCCTGCAAACGGGTGCGGTTGCGGCGGCATGCACGGCGGCGGGTGTGGTTCCGGGGCTGGTTGGCGGCGCGACGGCGCGAGCGGAGTCGCTGCCGGAGACGGGGAAGCCCTCGCCAGTGCGGCTGGGACTGGCGAGCTACACGTTTCGCAACTTCACGCGTGCGCAACTGATCGGCTTCATGAAGCAGATCAACGTCGCCGATTTGAACTGCAAGGACGTGAAGGATCATCTGCCGATGGATCCGGCGCTTGAGGCGGAGGCTCTGGCTGACTATGCTGCGAACGGCATCAAGCTGCATGCGGCGGGCGCAATTTATTTCCGCAACGATCCCGACGCCGACATCCGCGCGAAATTCGAGTACTGCAAGCGGGCGGGCATCAAGGTGATTGTGGCAGGCGACCCCACGCCGGATACGCTGCCGCGCATTGAGCCGTTCGTGAAGGAGTACGACATCTGCCTCGCGATCCACAATCACGGACCCGAGGACAAGCTCTTCCCTGCTCCGCTCGACGTGCTCGAGGCGATCAAGGGCATGGACCAGCGCATCGGCTGCTGCATCGACCTGGGGCACGCGGCGCGCGCGGGCGCGAACCTCGTCGAGACCATTCACGCAGTCGGCCCGCGACTCTACGACGTGCACGCCAAGGACCTGACGAGTTTTGCCAGCAAGGAGAGCCAGGTTCCGGTGGGCGAAGGCATTCTGCCCTTTCGCGAAATCTTTCAGGCGCTGATCGAGATTGACTACAAGGGATTCGTCGATCTCGAGTACGAGATTCACCCCGACGATCCGCTACCGGGCGTGATCGAAAGCTTCGCGTTCATGCGGGGAGTGCTGCGGGGGATGGGGTATCTGACCAAGACAGCAAGTTAGCGAGCCAGCAAGTCAGCGAGTTAGCGGAGCTGGGTGGTTCTTGCCCCTGCTAATAGCTGCCTCGATATCACACCAATCACTGAATGCTGTCTCGGGTTAGCCCGCTATTTGGCGGTTTTTTGCGCCTGAATTTTGTCGAGAGCCAACTTCTCCGCGGTATCCAGAGCGTCGTCCGCCGACACCTTTACATCCGGTTCCACGCCGGTCCCTTCCCAGTTTGTTTTGGTCACCGGATCGAGCGACTCCGCAAAAGGCACACCGACCATAAAGTAATCGGCGACCGGATGCCCGCTCACAGGATGGGCTCCGCCCCCCGTCGTTTCACCGACGATCGCGGCTCGCTTCTGGTTTTTCAAATCGAAGGCGAACTCCTCCGCTCCGGAGAACGTGCTCTTCGAAGTCAAGACAAATACCGGCTGTTTTACGAGCCTCGGCCCTGGCAGATACGACAGCGTCCAGTTCTGCCTTGTTGATTCCTTGCTGCGATCGTAGATGTCAATCAAATGCGTCGGCTTGTCGAAGAGGTAACTCGCAATCAGCGTCACCATGTCCGGTTGGCCGCCGCCGTTCTGGCGTATATCAAAGATCACCGCGTCGGTATGCGCGATAAAGCCCATTGCCGCAGCCACGGTTGGGCCACAGAACGAAGCATCCATGAAGCCATCGAACTTTATGTAGCCAATGTTGTTGGGCAGGATTTCGACCTTGCGGAACAGGCAGTTGTCGTGTTCCATCTGCTGGTGAAAACGCGCCTCATCTTCCGGCGTTGGATCATGCGGCGGCGGGGCTTTGAAGGGGAGAAAGTTGACGCGCAGGTGCCTGTCGTGGCTGACCGCCTGAAGGTCTGTGGTGAGTTGCGCGGCAAATAAGTCGCCGTCAGTAATCTTGTCGTAATCGCCGGCTTTCTCGTTTGCCAGCAAAGAGTCTCGCATTTTCCCGGCGGCTGCCGCGTCGATGTAGTACTTGTCAAGATCGGCGTTCACTCCGTCGATCACCCGCTTTCGCAAATCGGAATCGACGACCACGTTCTCTGGCTTGACTCCCGGGGGTAAGGCGCGCACGGACAAGTTCGCAACCTTCGGCGGCTGAGAGTCATTCAGGATAAGGCTGCCCAGTGCCGTGATGCCGTCGCTTCTGCCTTTCACCAGGAAACGAATATGCAGCGGCTCGCTGCTCTCGATCGATTGCAGATCAAATCCACCGGTCTGGCTGCGGAACGACAATATTCCGTCGACCGACTGGGTGGGATCCAGGGTCTTGACATATGCTTCGACCTTGGCGCGATCGCTGCTGTTGAAGGCGTCCAGCCAGGCTTGAAGAGTGTGGGCGGCAGGAGTATCGGGAACCGTCACCTGGGCTGGTCCAATTCCAGTTCCCACCCAAAGCAATCCGAAGAATAGACACAGTGTTCTCAAAGCCATTCGGGTTCAGACCTCGGCCCGTGGGGTTCGGCCACGGAAATTTGCGCGCGATCAAGCGCGATAACTATAGCTGAAAAGCGGCTGCACCTGCCAAGCTGTCTCTGCGTAAGGCCGCGCCGGTTGCCGAAGCGTGGTTGCAATTGGCGTAATGTTGCTGCCGTCTGAGTGCCTGGATGATGCGCGCAGGAAATTCGCTGGCCACTAGCCGGCTCCGGGCACCTATCACTATCGAGACAGCGGACCCATGTCGTACGGGATCCGCCCCCTAGCCATGCGAATTCATGCGCTTTTGTAAAGGTTCTTCAGGATATGTGAGCTGCCCTTTCCTTGTCTTTAGAAACGGCGTAAGTAGGTGTCTTGCGGCAACGGTACGGCTCATAATATCCCGCACCATCCATCCTCTTTTCGTCAACGCGTCCCCAATAAGGGACCGATGGCAGCGCCACGGCACCGCCTCAGCACACATAATGGCCGTTTTTTTGGCACATGCGACTTCAATGAGCGTTTCCAATCCCTCTGAAAACTCCGGAGTTGCCATGTAATCCGCGAAACCCCTGAATGAAACATTTCGCCAGCCGAGATTGAGCGAATCCTTTCTTGCATGACGGAGACCGCCAAGTTCTTTGATGTGTCTATAGCTTATGTGGTTCTCTTCGAGAGAATGCTCAAGCACATCGGCGTTGAACTGGGGGTTATGGCGCGACCTTGGTATTGATCTGATGTCGACAATTTCCTTGACGCCATGCGCGCGTAATAGCTCCACAAACTCATCGATCGTTCGTGTCGAATGGCCCACCGTATAGATACAGGGCCTTTTCATCCGGAATCTCCTTTTTCTACCCAGAGCCCTGCAATCGTATCGATCCTTAGGTAGAGGGCTAGGCCTAATAAGCCTTTGCGCCCGAAGAGCCGCGATTCAGCCGGAAAAACCGGGAGATGTGCCGCCCTCCTTGTCCAGCCCGCCTCATTCCGTGCTTTACTGCAGAATCGGGATGCCTGCGATACGCTGCTGCCACTCGGCGGGGCCGGTCTGGTGCACGCTTGTGCCCTTGGAATCGACGGCCACGGTGACGGGCATATCTTTCACATCGAACTCGTAGATCGCTTCCATTCCGAGATCGCTGAAGGCGACGAGGCGCGAGCTGCGAATGGCCTTTGAGACGAGGTAGGCCGCGCCTCCAACGGCCATCAGGTACACGGCGCCGAACTCGCGGATGGCATCGATGGCTTCAGGCCCGCGCTCGGCCTTGCCCACCATGCCCAGCAGGCCGGTTTCAGAGAGCATCTGGCGCGTGAACTTGTCCATGCGCGTAGCGGTGGTGGGGCCGGCGGGGCCGACGACTTCGTCACGCACCGGGTCCACGGGGCCGACGTAGTAGATCAAGCGATTGCGGAAGTCGACGGGCAGCTTTTCACCGCGATTGAGCATCTCGCTCATGCGCTTGTGCGCGGCGTCGCGGCCTGTGAGCAGTTTTCCGGAGAGCAGAAGCATTTCGCCGGGCTTCCAGGTGGCGGCCTCTTCGCGCGTCACGGTGTCGAGATTGACTCGTCTCGCTCCTGACACGTCGTAGGTGAGCTTGGGCCATGCGTCGAGCGAGGGCGGATCGAGAAAGACAGGGCCGGAACCCGAGAGCACGATGTGCGCGTGGCGATCGGCGGCGCACTGGGGAATCATCGCAACCGGCAAATTCGCCGCGTGCGAAGGGGCGTCAAGCACCTTCACATCGAGAACAGTCGTCAGGCCGCCGAGACCCTGCGCGCCGATGCCGAGGCGGTTCACTTTGTCGTAGATTTCGACGCGAAGTTTTTCGGCGGTGGTTCGGGGACCGCGGGCGAGGAGGTCGGGCATGTCGATGGGGTCCATGAGCGACTGCTTGGCGAGAAGCATGGCTTTTTCGGCGGTGCCGCCGATGCCGATGCCGAGAAGGCCCGGCGGGCACCACCCGGCGCCCATGGTGGGCACGGTCTTGAGCACCCACTCGACCACCGAGTCCGACGGGTTGAGCATGATGAACTTCGATTTGGCTTCGGAACCTCCGCCCTTGGCCGCGACCGTGACTTCGATCGTGTTTCCGCGGACCAGTTCGACGAAGACGCAGGCGGGCGTGTTGTCCATCGTGTTTTTGCGCGCGCCCGCGGGATCGGCGAGCACCGAGGCGCGGAGTTTGTTATCGGGATCGAGATAGGCGCGGCGCACGGCGGCATCGACCATTTGTTGCAGATCGAGGGGTTCTTCGCCGGGGCCGGGCTCGAAGCGCACGTCCATGCCCAGCTTGACGAAAGCGTTGACGATGCCCGTGTCCTGGCAGATGGGGCGGTGGCCCTCGGCGCACATGCGGCTGTTGATGAGGATTTGGGCGATGGCGTCGCGCGCGGCCGGCGATTGCTCGCGCTCATAGGCTTTGGCGAGGCTCTGAATGTAGTCCAGCGGATGGTAGTAGCTGATGTACTGCAGCGCGGCAGCGACGCTCGCGATGAAATCTTCCTGAAGGATGGTGGTCATGGGGGCCCTCGAAGGTAGAACCTCGAGAAGCAGTTCAGCGGGCCGCTCCGATCCCTCAGGGGCTAAAGCCCGCTCTCCTTTTGATGCGGTAGCGGCACGGCTGAAGCCGTGCCCTTTCAAAACGAGGCTCTCTCGAAATGTTCCTTCTCTAGGGTAGCGGACGAGGAGGGCCGGTGTCGCCTGCGCGCTACTCGCAGCTGACATCGACGGCGCCGATCGCGCAGACCGTGGGAGCGGAGAAAAGAGAGCCAATGAAGCAACCGTTGGTTCACGGGAGCCTCACCGGCGAAGGATTCAGGAACACAGATGCGCAGGCGCAGCCGATGGCGATACGTGGCGCGCGCTCAGGCGGCGATGCCGGAGCGGGCCGCACCGGCGGCGCGGGCGGCGAGCGGAATGCTAAGCTGCCGGCGCAGGCTGACGGCTAGATCGGCGACCACGCGCAGGCGGTCGGCCACGGGAGGCGGAACTTCGCTGCCCGAGAGCGCGAGCTCGGAGTGGAGCAGCAAACCCGCGATAGTCGACTTGAGCTCGGCTTCCATGGCGGCCGCAGCGGCGCGGCGCGCCAGCTGCTGTTCGCGCTCGCGGCGGTGCAGGGCGGCACGAATCTCGCGGATGAGCCGGGCCGCTCCGGATACGGCAAAGTTGATCTGCAGGGGAATGGCCAGGCCGGCTTGGTCGCAGATGCGGTCAGCCGCCGCCGGGTCGCATTCCGCCAGGGTCTCATCGATCACGACCGCAAGATACTCGCGCTTGCGCAGGCGGGCGAGCGCATCGCGGCGGCCCGAAGCGACTTCGACTTCCATGCCCAGTTGCGCGCTTACCTGGGCGGCACAGTTGGTTGCGCCTTCAATTCCGGTCACCATGAGAATGCTCATTTGGGGTCCCCCTTTTTCAGTGAACAGTGGTCAGTGGTCAGTGGATAGCGAACAGTTGTCAGTGGGAAAGGGCAAGAGATCAAAGAACAGAGATCAGAGATCAGCTTCTAGCTTCCGCTCAACAGTGAGCAGCAGCAGGAGCTTGTAGTTGGTAACTTTTGGCTATTGGCTACTGGCTATTGGCTGCTGGCTGATCCCGATTCCCTGGTCCCTATTCCCCGTTATCCTGCATCGGGTCGGCGATGCCGTACTCCTTCAGCTTGCGGTAGAGCGTGGTCTTGCCGATGCCGAGCAGCTTGGCGGCCTGCAGCTTGTCGCCGTTCAGGGTGCGGATAGCGCCCAGGATCGCCTCCCGTTCGAGCTCGGCGAGCGGCTTGACGCCCGGAGCAGCGGCGGCGCCGGCCGCGTCGCCCGCGGCGGCGCGGCGGGCGTCGAGATTCTGCTGGAGGCCCTGCTGCTGCAGTTGCGTGGGCAGATCGCCCAGGTGAAGGACCGGCCCCGAGGAGAGCGCCGTGGCCCGCTCCAGCGAGTTTTCAAGCTCGCGGACGTTGCCCGGCCAGTCGTGGCGCATCATGGCGCGCAGGGCCTCGTCGGAGAGCGTGAACTTGCGGTTGTGCTCGTGGCTGATGCGGTCGAGAAAGTGTGCGGCCAGAAGCGGGATGTCCTCGCGGCGGTCGCGCAGGGACGGCAGGCGCAGGTTGACCACGTTGAGACGGTAGAAGAGATCCTTGCGGAAGGTGCCCTTCTCAACCATGGCGGCGAGGTCGCGATTGGTGGCGGCCACGATGCGCGCCTTGATGGGCACGCGATGGTTGGCTCCGACGGGGCGGACCTCTTTCTCCTGCAGAGCGCGCAGGAGCTTGGCCTGGAGATCGAGCGAGAGCTCGCCGATCTCATCGAGAAAAACGGTGCCGCCTTCGGCCGAGACCAGCAGACCGTCCTTCGTGCGGTTGGCCCCAGTGAAGGCTCCCTTGACGTAGCCGAAGAGTTCGCTTTCGATTAGAGTAGGCACCAGCGAGCCGCAGTCGACGGGCAGGAAAGGCTTGGGCGCGTTGGGACCGTAGGCGTGAATGGTGCGCGCTACGAGCTCCTTGCCCGTGCCGCTTTCGCCCAGGATCAGCACGGGGTGCGTGCTTTGCGCGACTTTGGAGAGGATGCGGTAGATCTTCTCCATCTCCGGCGAGCGGCCGATCATCGACCCCAAACCTTCCGACAGGCGCAGGCGCTCGCGCAACTGGCGCGTCGCGGTATCGGTCAAGTGCGACTGCGCGGCACGATCGAGCACCGTCGAGAGCTCGTCCATGGCGAAGGGCTTGGTGAGGTAGTCCGAGGCGCCGCAGCGCATGGCCTCGACGGCCGCGTTCACCGATCCGGTCGCAGTCATGGCGATCACCGAGGTGTCGGGATAAAGCAGCTTGACTTCGGAGACCAGCTCCAAACCCTCATTCGATCCCGATGGCAGGTTGACCAGCAGAATGTCGGCGGTGTGGCCGCGCAAGAGGCTGCGCGCCTGGCTGAGGTCGCCCGTGCTGTCTACCGCATATCCCAAACTCGCGGCGATCTCCGCGCAGGCCGAGCGCACGGCGGCGTCCGCGTCCACCACCAGCAGGTGCAGGCGGACCGCCGGCGATGAAAGTTGTGGAATGAATTCCATCTCGCGTGTGTCGATGACTGTTTCCAGCATTGTATGCGCCTTTCGCGTATTTGAAAAAACCAGATGGACAGTGAACAGTGGTCAGTGGTCAGTTCTCAGATGTGATCTAATAGCCCGTCCTGCGCAGCGGCAGCTCGACGGTGAAGCACGCTCCGCCCTGGGCGCGGTTGCGTGCGGTGATGCGTCCACCGGCAGCCTCGATAATGGAGCGCGAGATGGTGAGGCCCAGCCCGCGGTGGTTGAGGGCCCAGTCGCCGTTCGCGCCGTCGCCGGCCAAGTGCGTGGAGTAGCCGGAGTTGAAGATGGTTTCGCACGCGCCGCAGGAGATTCCCGGACCGTTGTCCTCGACGCTGAGCTCGAGGCAATCCGCGGCGCCGTGGCCCGCAGGTTGCTCGCGGAGACCGATGGCTATGCGCCCGCCGCGCGGCATGGCCTCGGTCGCGTTCTTCACAAGATTCACCAGGACGCGCGTCAGGTCCTCGCCGGTGAGACGCACGGGCCGCGCGCCTGCCTCGGTATCGACAGTGAGCGCGACGGCGGGACCGGCAAGAGCCGCGAGCAGGTTACGGTTGGCCAGAAGCTCCGCGGCCAGGTTCGAAATGGGCAACGCGGGCATCAGGTCCCAGCGGCGGTTCGGGTTGATGTTTGCGCCGGTGGATGAGCCAATCTCTCGTGCGCGGCCGGCTGTTGCGGCGGGCTTTTGAGAGCGATCCGCTTCCTCCGGTTCCAGTGTCATGGCAGAGGCAGCGGGCGCGAGGAACGAAACGATACCTTTTCGATCGATACCGGGCGCACCGGCAGTCTGTGCGGCGAAGGCCCGGGCCCCGGCAGTCCGGTCATCGAAACTCCGCGCGCCGGAGCCCCGTGCGCCGGGAATCTGTTCATCGAAACTCTGCGCATCGATCATGACAATCCGTTCCACCAGGCGGCGGCTGGCCGCGGCCACCAGGCGCAGTTCGTGGCCGTAGTGCATGAAAGGAGTGGTGAGAACGCCCGGCTCTTCGAGGAGATCGCAATAGAGGCCCAGCGCCGTGACCATGTTGCGCGCATCGTGCGCCGCCTCTGCGAGCGTCTCGCCGTGCCCGCGCAACGTGGCCAGGGTCTCGACGACGGTCTCAACGCGCCTGCGCTCGGCTCTGCCGGCCTTCGGCCTCGAGGGCTCGGGGCGGCGCGTTCCGTTGACCTGCTTGCGCCCGGTTCTGCTGGTGGATGTCAACTGCCCGGCCTGCTGCATATGCATATTCCTTTCATGAGGTCAGCGGTCAGGGGTCAGCGATCAGAGATCAGGGGTCAGGGGTTAGGGGTCAGCTTTCAGCCCTCAGTTCGTGCCATTCCGCGGCGAACCGGTGGTCGCGTCCCTATTCCCTATTCCCTATTCCCTATTCCCTCGCTCCCTGTTTCCTGCCCCATCCGCATTTCCTGCCCCATCCGCCCTGGTTCCCGAATCTGAGATGGCTCGTGAGCTTTGTCCTGTTTTCATACACGTGGCGTGCCAAAGAGGGAGGCCAAGGGTAAGTCGGTGATAAGGGGAGGGATGAAGGCTCCGAGGAGAGCGACGGCATGCACATTCGATGGAAAGGGTGGTTCCAAAACGGAACGGCGCGCGTCCGCATGGAACAGATAAGATGTTTTGTATCAGCTTCTTACGTGGTTTTTCCTCTTCCGGCACTTCAGGTGCGTGGATTCCCATTGCGGAACCGGCGCTCGCGTCCCGCCCAGCCACCGCCTCTCTCCCTTAGAATTCCCTCATGCCCGCATTCGATCTCTCCGTTCGTCCCGGCGGCAGAAGCCCAGCCCAGCTTCGGCCGCTCACGCTCACGCCCGGCTTTGTGCAGACCGCAGAGGGCTCGGTCCTGGTGACGCTGGGCAACACGCGCGTCCTCACCAACGCCACCGTCGAACAGGGCGTTCCCGGATGGCTGCGCAACTCGGGGCGCGGATGGGTGACGGCCGAGTACGCGATGCTTCCCCGCTCGACGGTGACGCGCACGCCGCGCGAGAGCGAGCGCGGCAAGATCGGCGGGCGCACGCACGAGATTCAGCGGCTCGTCGGCCGCAGCCTGCGCGCGGTGGTGGACATGCAGGCGCTGGGCGAGCGCACGGTGATTCTCGATTGCGACGTGATCCAGGCCGACGGCGGCACGCGCACGGCGGCCATCACCGGCGCGGCGGTGGCCCTGGCGCTGGCGCTCCAGGCGCTGGTCAAGGCGGGGACGCTCAAGACTTCGCCGCTGAAGCAGCTGGTGGCCGCGACTTCGGTGGGGATCGTGGGCGGCGCGCCGCTGCTCGATCTTTGTTATGAGGAAGACTCGCAGGCCGAGGTGGACATGAACGTGGTGATGACCGCCGATGGGGGCCTCGTCGAGACGCAGGCCACGGCGGAAAGGGGAAGTTTTTCGCGCGCGCAGTTGAATGGGTTGATTGATCTGGCGGAGGCGGGGATGAAGGAGATCTTCGCGGTGCAGAGGGCGGTGCTGAAAGGCAGGGAGTAGGGAATAGGGAATAGGGGTCAGGGGTCAGGGGTCAGGGAAAAACGAAACACGGATCGGCGCGATTCGCAACACAAACACGCTCTGCAACACAAAACTGTTGCATCGGGCGCGAGCGCGGCCGAATCCACTCAAGTGAAACAATCCGTTCTTCATTCCACCTCGGCAAGGAGAATCCAGATGCCAGCCAGGAAGAGTTCGGCGCAGCACGACGCGGCGCTGCGCCAACATTTGCTTGAACTGCTCCGCGGCGGCCATGCGCACGCGGACTTCGAGAGTGCGATCCGTAACCTGCCGCCCGCACTGCGCGGTAAGCGGCCCAAAGGCGCGGAGCACTCGCCGTGGGAAATCCTCGAACACCTGCGCATCGCGCAGTGGGACATCCTGGAGTTCTCGCGCGACGCGGCGCACCAATCGCCTGAATGGCCCAGCGGCTACTGGCCTCGGACAGCCGCGCCGCCCGACGCGAAAGCATGGGAGAAGAGCGTGCGCGCCTTTCGCCGCGACCTGAAGGCGATGTGCGAACTGGTTGGGAATCCGCGCACCGATCTCTACGCAAAGATTCCTCACGGCGATGGGCAGACGCTTTTGCGCGAGGCGCTGCTCGTGGCCGATCACAATGCCTATCACCTGGGCGCGATGGTGCTGGTGCGGCGACTGCTGGGAGGATGGGACAGGGAATAGGGAATAGGGAATAGGGAATAGGCAATAGGGAATAGGATGATGCTGCAGCGGCCCGCGGATGCAGGATTCCTATTCCCTGTTCCCTGTCTTTCTACTCCCTGGCTACTGGCTATTGGCTATTCCCTGTTCCCTATTCCCTGCATTCTCGTTCCCTTGTTCCCTTGGTCACTGTTTTACCGTTCCCTGCTTTTGAGACGCGGCTTCAACCTTTTAGCGGTGTGATTCGTCTACGCAAAGGGGCGGGTGTTTTCACGCGCTCGCCGGCCCCCAGGCTTTCTGGAGCAAGAAGTTATGCGATTTGAAAACGGTTTCCGCCTGGCCGCGGTGCTGGCGCTGGCGGTGCCGGTCACGGCCGCGATGCACACGGCGCTGGCGCAGACACCGGCGACGCGCTACCTGGGCACGGTAACGGCCATCAACGGCGACACGCTGACCGTGATGACCGACGCCGGCGACGCGCGTCAGGTGGAGGTTCCGGCGAGCGCGCAATTGAAGCGCGTCGAGCCGGGGCAGACGGATTTGAGCAAGGCTGTAGCTCTCGATTTTTCGAGCTTCGCCACGGGCGACCGCGTGCTGGTGAACATCGATCCCAGTGCAACCGGCCCCACGCCGCAGGCGCTGCGCGTCATCGCGATTAAGAAGGCCGATGTCCAAAAGAAGCTGCAGACCGAGACGGAGCAGTGGAACCAGGGAGTACACGGCCTGGTGAAGAGCATCGATGCCGCGGCGGGCACGATCGTGGTCGGCACGCGGCAGGGGCTCCAGACCAAAGACGTCACGGTGAACACCACCAAGACGACGGTGCTCAAGCGGTACGCTCCCGGATCGGTGCGATTCGACGACGCCCAGCCAGCGCCGATCGGCGCCATTCAGACGGGCGACCAGTTGTGGGCCCGCGGAGCAAAAAGCGCCGATGGCACGTCGATTGCGGCCGACGGCGTGGTCTCGGGCAGCTTTCTGAGCGTGGCCGGGACGGTTCTTTCGGTTGACGCCGCAGGCTCGACGCTGACGGTCAAGAACCTGGCAACCAAGAAGCCGGTGACGGTCCGCATCAGCGCCGACGCGCAGTTGCGGAGGCTGGATTCGAACATTGCCGCGCTGGTCGCTGCGCGCCTCAAGGGAAATCAGGGCGCGAACGGCAGAAATGCAGCCAACGGCGCAGCGGGCGGTCAGGGAGGCGGACAGGCCGCCGGACAGGGAGGCGCACCGCGAGCCTTCAGCCAGAACGGCGGCGGCGCGGGAAGAATGGATCTAGAAACCCTGCTGGAGCGTGCCCCGGAGATCAAGCTGGCCAGTTTGCAAAAGGGCGAGGCAGTGATGATCGTGGCCACGGAAGATACCACCGGCACGAACGCCATCAAGCTGCTCGCCGGAGTCGAACCGCTGCTCGAGGCCCCGGAGGCGCAGGACCTGCTCTCCAGCTGGAGCCTGAGCTCGGGCGCATCCGAGGCGGGCGTGGACTGAGGCCCGCAGTTTTCATTCATTCATAAGCGAGGAAATTTTGCACTCAAGACCGTACTTATTCATTGTTTTTCTGATGGCCCTGGTTTTGGCGCCCGGCACCGCGGCGGCGCACGCGCAGCCAGCGCCAGCGGGCGCGCCTACGGCCCAGGACCAATCGACAACCAACACGACGACCAATGCTCCAGCGCCTTCGGCACAAGCGCCTCAGGCCGCTCCGGCGCAGCAGCCGGCCCCGGATCAATCGACAACCAACACCGCTGCGCCTCAAGCACCGTCCGCGCCTCAGGCGGCGCCATCCGGCTCCGCGGCGCCCGCGCCTGCACAGGACGCGCCGCCAATCGCAGCACAGGCCGCGCCGGCTCCCGGAGCTGCGGCGGCAACAGGCACGCTGCACGGGCACATCAGCGACCCCACCGGTGCTCTGATTCCCGGCACGGAGATCACGGTTTCAACCGCGGACGGCAAAAAGGTGGCCAGCACCACCGCCGACGCCGCCGGCGGCTACCAGGTGCGCGGGCTGGCGGCGGGAAGCTACGTGATCGAGGCGGACTTCGAGGGCTTCGCGCCTTTCGTGTCGGCGCCCATTGCGCTGAGCACCGGACAAATCAAAAGCGTCGACATCAAGATGGCCATTGAGGCCACAGAGCAGCAGGTAGTGGTGACGGACGAGGGCGGGCCGACGGTGAGCACCGAGGCGGGATCGAACGCCAACTCCATGGTGCTGAAAGGCAGCGACCTCGATGCGCTATCGGACGATCCCGACGAGCTGTCGAATGAGCTCTCCGCGCTCGCCGGCCCATCGGCGGGACCGAACGGCGGGCAGATTTACATTGACGGATTCACCGGCGGCACGCTGCCGCCCAAGTCGGCCATCCGCGAGATTCGCATCAACCAGAATCCGTTCTCCGCCGAATTCGACAGGATCGGCTACGGACGCATCGAGATCCTGACCAAGCCGGGAACGGATACCCTGCACGGGCGGGGCTTCCTGATGGGCAACGACGACGCATTCAATACCGAGAATCCGTTTACCAGCGCCATCCCCGCGAACTACAAGATCCAGTACAACGGCACGGTGAGCGGCGCCATGTCGAAATGGGCATCGTATTTTCTCAGCGTGGAAGGCCGCACCTACCAGGACGCGAGCGTCTACGACATCAGGAACCCGGTGGTTTTCAATTCGTCGGCCAATTCGTACGTGGTGAGCAATACTCCGGTCTCGGGGGCGCTGTTCACACCGCAAACCCGTCTCGAAGTCTCGCCGCGGATCGATTTGCAACTGGGCACCAAGAACACGCTCACGCTGCGCTACCAATACGAGCGCAGCAACCAGAGTGGAGTATTAGGCGGCGCCTCTTCGCTGCCCTCGACGGCCAGCAGCTCGTACGCCGACGAGAACACTTTTCAACTGACGGACTCCGAGATCGTCAACGACCACGTGGTAAACGAAACCCACTTTCAGTGCCGGCGCGCCATGACCAACGCGACGCCGGTGAGCGCGGCGCCGACGTTTGGCGTGCCGCAGGTGTTGACGGATGGCGGGTCAAGCAAGCAATCCTCGAGGGACCATTCGGACCACCTGGAATTGCAGAACATCACCACCATGACGGTGGGCACGCAAGCCATCAAGTTCGGATTGTGGGCGCGCGATAACCGCGACGCGAACTCAACCAATGCAAACTTCAACGGGCAGTTCACCTTTCCCACGGTGGATGCATATGCCTTTACGTTGAATCATCTGAGCGAGATCGGGACCTCGCAGTTTGCCACCGATTGTCAGGCGGCGCAGGCCAGCGACCCGGCGCTCGCTCAGGGCTGCCTGCCTAATAAGCTCACTTACACCACCGGCCCCGCGGGTATACTGGCCAACGTGTTCGACGCCGCGCTGTTTTTCCAGGATGACTGGAAGGTGAACAAGAACCTGACCCTTTCGGGCGGCCTGCGGTGGGAGACGCAGAATCATACCGCCGACCACAGCGATTGGGGGCCGCGCGTGGCCTTTGCGTATGCGCTGGACGGGCACAAGAAAGGCGCCGTGTCCAAGACGATCCTGCGCGGCGGCGTGGGTTTCTTCTACGACCGTTTCGGAACCGGCAACCTGCTGCAGACGGAGCGGTTCAACCTCGGAGGAACGGGCCAGACGCAGAACGTGATCTCGAACCCCACCTGCTTTACCAGCACGAGCCTTTACACCGACCCCAACTTCAGCCTGGCGTCGTGCGGGACGGGCGGGACCAAAACCAGCGCGATCAACGTGGTCGCGTCGAACTACAAAGCGCCGACGACGGAGCAGTTCGGAGCCAGCCTGGAACGGCAGGCGACGAAGACCACGACCATCGCGCTGACTTACCTGCATTCGTTCGGCGTGCACCAACTGGTGACGCGCGACGCGAACGCCTACCTGCCGGCGCCGGGAACCTGCCCTGGAAGCTGCTTTTATAACAGCACCACCGGCCCGCGAGCGTTGGCGAGCCAGGGCATCACGGGCCTCGTGGACCAGTACTTCACCGAGGCGGTGTTCAAGCAGAACCAGTTGATCGTCAACGTGAACGCGCGGCTCAAGCCCACCTTCAGCGTGATGGGCTTCTACACGATGTCATGGGCGAACGCCGACACGGGAACGGCATCGAACTCGTGGAACCTGACGCAGGATTATGGGCGCGCGAGCTTTGTGTCGCGCAACATGCTCTTCCTGATGGGCAACTACACCGCCAAGTGGGGCATCACGTTGAATCCGTTTTTGGTGGCGCAATCGGGACGGCCCTTCAACCTGGTAACGCCGTTTGACCTGACGGGAGACAACTTCATCAACCTCGACCGGCCGGCCGTTGCGGCTTCTTCTTCGTGCACAACGGGCCAGACGCGGTACATCGAAAACTCCTACGGATGCTTCGACACCGAGCCGGGTCCGGGCGAGACGATCATCCCGCTGAATGTTGGCAATGGGCCTGCGGCGGTGGCCGTGAACCTGCGCGTGGGCCGCTCATTCGGGGTCGGCCCCAAGGTGGAGTCGGCCGGCGCACCGCCTCCTCCCGGAGGAGGCCCAGGCGGTGGCCCGGGCGGAGGCGGTGGTCCGGGCGGAGGCGGTGGCCGCGGCGGCGGCGGTTTCGGAGGCTTTGGCGGTCCCTTCGGGGGCGGGGGCGGCGGCGGACGCGGCATGATGGGCGGTATGTCGAATACCGGCCGCAAGTATTCGTTGACCTTCAGTGCCCAGGCACTGAACCTGTTCAACGACATCAACTATGCAACGCCGGTGGGCAGCGTGACCTCGCCCAGCTTCGGCAAGTCGATCAGCCTTCAAAACGGAATCTTTTCGACTCCGTCGGCGGCGCGGCGCATCTTCTTCCAGGCAGCTTTCCAATTCTGATGGCCGCGTGGGGGACATACGGTCGCGGGCCGGGGGGACAAGGGAACGAGAAAGCAGGGAGTAGGGATTAGGGAATAAGGAATAGCGAAAACAATTACCGCTCATCGTTTTAAGCCGCGGGCTGAGAGCTGAGAGCCACGAGCTGAAAGCTGAGAGCTGACGGCTGAAGGCTATTCCCTATTCCCTGCTCCCTATTCCCTATTCCCTGTTCCCTGCTCGCTGCTTGCTGCCAGCGAGCGGTAGAGCGCCTCCCAGGCGTCTGCGGAGGCGTCGATGCTGAAGTGAGATACGATGCGCACGCGCGAGGAGCGGCCGCGCGCCGCGCGCTCTTCCCTGCTCTGCTGCATGGTTGCGATCATCGCTTCGGCCAACGCCGAGGAGTTCTTTGACGGGACCACAAGGCCCGCATCTCCGACCAGCTCGCGGACGCCGCCCACGTCCGTGGCGACGATGGGCTTTTCCATGGCCATTGCTTCGCCGACCACGAGCGGCATGCCCTCCCACGCAGAAGACAGCACGAATCCGTCGGCCGCATCGAGCAGTGCGGCGATATCGCGGCACGGTCCGAGCCAGCGTGCCGCGTCTTGAATCCCCAGTTTGCGGAAGTCCGCCTCTAGTTCCGCGGAATCCTCTCGGCGTCCATCGCCCGCGATCAAAAGCCTGGAGCCGCGATCCTGATTAGCCACGATGGCGAAGGCCTGCAGAAGATTCGGATAGTCCTTTGCGGGAGCAACGCGGCCAATGGCGAGCCAGACGAAGTTGTCATCGTCCGCCGCCGTTGGCGCGCCCGTCTCCGCGCGCATCTTCGATCGCGTCTGGGTTCGCAACTGGGCTCGCAACTGGTCGCGGCGCTCTCGGTGGGGAATGAATTCCGCGACGTCGAATCCGTTAGGGATCACCGAGCATTTCCGCCTGGGAATGGCCCCGAGAGACACAAAGCGCCATGCTGCCGCGGCGCTGACCGCGACGGTGCGGCGGCTGAGAAAATCCGTGAGACGGTAGGCGAGCATGCGCCACCAGCGGCCCTCGTTCACGTTGTGCACAGTGGCAAGCACGGCAAAGCGCTGGCCGGTGAGGCGCAGAAGGCGCGCGAAGATGTTCGCATGAAAGCAGTGGCTGTGGACGATGTCGGGCCGGAACTCGCGAAGAAAGACGCGCGCGCGGCGGAGCCCCGCGAAAACGCTGGCGGGCGACTTGCGCACGTCAAGATGCAGGACAAGAAGCGAAGTGGGCCACTCTTCCTTGAGGTGCGGTAGGAGCGTCATCACGGCCACGGCATGACCGCGATTGGCCATGCGCTCTGCAACAGCCAGCGCCTGCTTTTCTGCCCCGCCCACGCCAAGCGACGTGAGCAGGTAGACGATCCGCATGGGACCCGAACCTAACTTGAAACCCTATTTGAAGATTGCTCTGACCGATGATACCGCAGAATGAACCGCCCGCGCAGGAGGAGACGTGCGCATGGCAATCAGAGTGTCAACAGCGAACAGGCCGGGACCCAGAATGAGGATGAGCAGCGCGGCAAACCAGTAGGTGTAAGGAGTGGCGTTGTAAAAGTCGCTGGGGTTGGACAGGATGTGCGAGAAGTTGATGCGGTCGTCGGGAACGCTGAGGTAGGCCATGGTCATGTTGACGAAGAGAATGAGCGAGACCAGGCGCGACGCCACTCCGGCGATGAAGAGAACACCTCCGATTAGTTCCACAAGTGAGACAAAGAGCGCTGTCGCATGCGGGTCGGGAAGGTTCAGCGAGGTGAAGAAATCCGTGACGCGCTCGAGATGCGTGAACTTGCCCCAGCCGTCCTGCGCAAACTGCCAGCCCCAGTAGAGCCGGATGGCGAGCAGCAGCGGGCTCTGGAGCTTGTTGAGAAACATGCGCGCGCCGCCGTAAGCGGCGGCAGTGAATCGTACGAGAGCGGACATGGTGCTCCTTCGTGGTGCGAGTCGATTTGGAAACGCGGCCACAGCTTGCGGCACGGCGATGCGATCAAAATGCGGGGGACAGTTTTCTTACGCTGCGCAAATCCAGCCTAATTCGGCCCAGCTTGCGAACCACTGCTGCACGTGCTCGGCGCGGCGGCGCTCGGGGATGTGCGAGCCTGAAAATCCAGCCTCGATTGCCGATGCCAGCGTCGTTCCCGAGCGCAGCGCCGACAAAGTTTGAAACTCCTCGCGCGCGATGCGCCGATAGTAGACGGAAAGATCGAGGCGATGCGCCGCAATCCATGTGGGCCGAAGCGGCAGGCGAGGTATGGCAACGGCCGCGCCCGAGTCCTCTTCGTGCGAAACGCCCGCTTCACTGGTCTGACGCTTCTCATGGGCGTGCAGCTCGAGCACGAGTTCGTCCGCGGGGTAGCTTAAGGCGATCAATTGCAGATGCGGCTGCAAAGCGAGGTGCGACTCCCCATCGAGCGCAGCGATCTGGTCAAGCGTCAGCGGCGCCAGTTCGGCGGCATCGAACGCTTCAACAAATGCCCACTCGATGCGCGCGACGTCCACTGCGAGACGATGGCGGCGGCCGGCCTGCGCGGCGTGATCGGCGAGCCATGCCGGCAGCTTCGATCCGAGGTTGCGCAGACTGAACGAGCGGCTGGGATGCTCAGTGAGATAAGCGATCGACAGCGCCTCAAAGCGCCGGCTGCCAATTACGGCGCGCAGGGCGGGAAAATCTTCGGCGAGCGCGCCCAGCACACGAAACCAGTACTGGCGGTTATAAATTTCGAGGCGCTCGAATGCGGTGAGGCGGCTGTTGGGCGCGATGAACGACGCAGCGACGTCAGTCATGGGACGGCCGTCGGGCGCGGTGGGGCGCATGCCCTCGTCGGGCGTCAGCGGCTGCATCACCGCGGCGGCCATCTCGCGCTGGAGTGCGGCTAGATTCATAGCCTCGCCTCGATTCCGAAGTTGAGTTTCTCGGTTTCCCACCCTATCCGCATCCGCCGCTGCGGACGCGGATAGGATGGGGCACCCGAATGCGTGGTCACTTTGCAGCTCCTACAAGCTCAGGCTCCTCGCGATGGAGGAAGCGCTCGGCCTTTTTCGCCTCGGTGTGGACTTCGTCGAAGCTGGGGATGCGGTCGTCCCACTCGAGCAGCGTGGGGGTGGGCCCGCAGCGCTCGACAGCGCGCGCGTAGAGCTGCCACACGGGATCGATGACCGGATGATCGTGGGTGTCGAGAATGTACTTTTCGTACTTTGAATGTCCGGCGATGTGAATCTGCGCGACGCGATCGGCGGGCACGGCGTTCACGTAGTCCAGCGGATTGAACTCGTGGTTCATGGCCGAGACGTAGATGTTGTTGACGTCGAGAAGAATGCCGCAGTCGGCGCGCTCCACGACCTCAGTAAGGAACTCCCACTCCGTCATCTCAGAGCCGGTGAATGCTGCGTAAGAACTGACGTTTTCGACGGCGACGGGAATCTCCAGGTAGTCCTGCACCATGCGGACGCGCTCGACGGTGCGATGGACGGCCTCCCAGGTATAGGGCAGCGGAAGCAGATCATGCGTATAGGTACCGTCGACCGAGCCCCAGCAGAGATGGTCGCTGAGCCACGGCGTTTTGGTGCGCCGGGTCAGCTGCTTCAGGCGCTTGAGGTGCTCGGGGTCGGGCGCGGTCACGGAGCCGAAGTACATCGACACGCCGTGCTGCACAACTCTGTATTGCTCGA
The DNA here is from genome assembly GCA_050010795.1 of Occallatibacter sp. GTDB lineage: Bacteria > Acidobacteriota > Terriglobia > Terriglobales > Acidobacteriaceae > Telmatobacter. The sequence continues at coordinate 28,194 of JBEKKI010000001.1, read as the reverse complement.
GAATTCGATCGAGCGTGGCCAGCGGGCGGCCGGCGTCGATCATGTAGTTTTCCGAGATGATCTCGAACCAGTCGACGATGGGCTTCCGCGAAAAGATGTGCTGGTAGTGCGGAATGCGCAGGCCGATTCCGACGCCGTGGTTCTGATACGAATTGAAGCGATTGCCGGGCATAGAAAGACAGTGGTCAGGGGTCAGGGGTCAGTGGTCAGAGGTCAGTTCTGGGCGGGCAGCAATCAGTCGTCAGCGAAGAGTCGACGGCGCACAAGAACTCCACTGAAAAGTGTGAGCCGGGCGCTGACCACTGATCACTGACGACTGACAACTGTTTTTAGACGAAGTCCGGCATCTTGGAGCCGTCGGTGGCGCAGCCGCCCTTGCCCTTGCAGCTGTTCTTGCCCTTGCAACCGTTGTCGCTCGACTTGCAGCCGCCCTGTCCCTTGCAATCGTTCTTGCCCTTACAGGAGTGCTTGGAAGTGTCCTGGTCAAAGCCCATGTAGCGAAGGCCGGCCTTGGCCGCCTTCACCTGGTTCGGTTGGGGTGAGGTTGAGGTGGCCGCGCGGGCCGCGATAGCGCTTCCGCCGGCCAGGCCGGCAAGCGCAGCGGTGAGAAGCAGTGCATTGAACTGGTTCTTCATAACGATTTTGACCTCGTTTCCGGCAAAACCAGAGTTACCGTGTCCTGTTTGGCTGACTTCAAGGTCGCCGCTCCCTGCTGGTACCACCGCAACGACGAAGACCTGTCGTTGGGGGCCCCGGCTGGTCGCGTCGACTTCAGAATCGTGGCTTCGACATACACCTACTCTGGTTTTGCGTTCGGGGATGGCGCGGAGGTTTTCCGCGGATTGGGGAAGGCAGGATGGTTGACTTTTCCACCCCGCAGAACTGGCAGTACGCAACCTTGGAGTGCGGCCGCCGAAAAAGGTTACAGGGGAATCGGCGCCGTAGCTGGAATTTTATACCGGGGAGGGGGCGGAACTTGTCAAGGGAGTTTTTCGGCGGTCCGATTGGCCGCCGTGGGCGCCGGCGCTAGTGGGTCTTGACCGCCGCCTCCTGCGCCGCGTCTTCGGCCTTGGTTTTGATGCGCAAAATGGAGAGCAGGAGGACATAAATGGGCCGCTCGCAGGGGCGGATAAGCTCGTGAAAGAGATGCTTTTCGCCGTCCAGAATGCGGCGGATGCGCTCAAAATCCGCCTCCGGATTGGACGCGTTCTTCATTGTATTGCGGGCGCAACGCGGCCGGGCGCTCAGCCAGGGTGTTCCCCGGGCGGGACTATCTCGTGGGGGGCGATCGCCGGCTTGCCGGGCCGGAGGGTGGAATTTTGCGCCATGCGCAAGAAAATCAACGGAATCCTTATGTGATTTTCGGCAAAGGGGCTGTACAATCCTGCACAAGGAGAAATATGGCCGGAGACATGCAAATTACATGCAGTGACTGTGGGCAGGAATTTACCTTCAGCTCTGCCGATCAGCAGTTTTTTCAGGAACGCGGATACTCGATCCCAAAGCGTTGCAAGCCCTGCCGCCAGGCAAAGAAAAGCGCGCAGGGTGATTCCGGCTACCGTTCGGCTCCTTCACAGGGAACACCTGTGATTTGTTCGGGTTGTGGCCAGCCAACGACCGTACCGTTCGAGCCGCGTGGCGATCGCCCGGTGTATTGCCGGGCCTGCTACTCGGCGCGCAAAGGCGGCGGTGGCCGATAGCGCGGCGCAGCCAAGGTAGACCCCTCGATTCGCTCGCTGAAAGACCTGACGGCGGGACCGCCCGGCGACGGGATCTGTGTGCCCGGAGCCATGCCGCGCCGATGCAGCCCGGGCCGGATGCGCCCGGCGAGCGCGCTCACCGCTGACGGAGAGGGTTCGCTCGGGGCCGTGTTGCGTTGCAATGCGGCGAGCGAAGCATGATTGCGGCGCTCGGCAAGGGGTAACTTCTGTGAGCACCCAATCCCCGTCATGAGCCATTCCTGATTGGACAGAACGGGCGCCGACCGATAGACTTACCCTCACGGCCCCTCCTGGAACCTCTGCGCGTCAGAAAGCTATCTACCGCATGGCTTCGCAACTCTCGTTCACGGGGTTCGCCTGGAAGAATCTTTGGCGCCGCCGCCTTAGAACACTGTTGACGCTGGTTGGAATCACAATGGGGATCGGCGCTTTCGTCGCACTCGTCGGGTTCTCGCGAGCTTTTGAGCACGAGTGGATGCGTCTCTACACCAGCGCCGGGACCGATATTGCCGTGGTCGAGACGAACTTCATCAACACTTCGCTCAATGAGTCCCTCGGCTCCAGGATCAGCGCTGTTCCCGACGTGGCCGCCGCCGCGCCCATGATCTTCAACCTCATCAACCTGACTCCGGACATCAACGCCCTGGTGTACGGATGGCGTGCCAACTCCTATGAGCTGAACTCGCTCACGTTCCTCTCCGGCCGCCGTTTTCGCGACGGCGTGCCTGAAGTCATCCTGGGCAAGAACCTCGCCAACGATCTGAAAAAACAGCCGGGAGACAATCTTTCCATCCAGGGATCGTCTTTTACCGTAGTGGGCATCTATCACGGCGGATCGGCTCTCGAGGAAGGCGCCGTGATCATGGCGCTCGACCAGATGCAGATGATTTCGAGCATGCAGGAAAAGGTGACGGCGTTCCATGTGCGGCTCAAGCCCGTGCCGGCCGGAGAGTCGTACGACAACTACGTGCGGCGCGCCGAAGCGGAGATTGAAGCGGCGGTTCCGGGAGTGCACGCCGACCCTGCCGCCGACCGCGCGGAGAACAATCAGCTTGTCGGGCTGGCCCATTCGGTGGCGTGGGGCACGTCGTCGATCGCGCTGCTCATCGGGATTCTGGGCATCGCCAATACCATGGCCATGTCGGTTTTCGAGCGGACGCGGGAGATCGGCATTCTGCGTGCGGTGGGATGGACGCGCCGCCACGTGATTCTGCTCATATTGACCGAAGCGGCGGTTCTTGGCCTGGCCGGCGGCATTCTCGGGATTGTCGCGGGTTGGAGCGGGCTGCGCCTGCTTTCCGCTCTGCCCCAGACCGCAAGCATCGTGTCAGCGTCCATCACGCCGCTGCATCTTGTGGAGTCGCTCGCGATCGCGGTTGTTTCAGGCCTGGTGGCCGGGGCCTATCCCGCATGGCGAGGCGCGCATCTTTCGCCGGTGGAGGCGCTTCGCTATGAATAGCCCCATCCTGGAAACGCGCGCCCTGATGAAAACCTACGACGACGGCCGGGTCGAGGCTCTGCGCGGGATTGACGTGTCGATTGAGGCCGGCGAGTACGTGGCCATCAGCGGCCCCAGCGGCAGCGGCAAATCCACGCTGCTCCATCTTCTGGGCGGGCTCGATTCGCCCACCACCGGCGATGTTTTGTTTCGCGGAACCAGGTTGGGAAAAGAAGTCGATCTGGATACGTATCGATCGCGCCAGGTGGGATTCGTGTTTCAGGCGTTCCACCTGCTTCCAACGCTGCGGGCCATTGACAACGTGCAGGTGGCGATGCTGGCCGTGAATGGCCGTGCCAATCACCGCGCTGAGCACGCCGCGGCGCTGCTTGAGGAGATGGGCCTGAAGCATCGCATATCGCATTATCCCAACGAGCTTTCAGCCGGCGAGCGTCAACGAGTGGCCATTGCGCGCGCCCTGGCCAACGATCCGGCCATCCTGCTGGCCGACGAACCTACGGGAAACCTCGACACCGCCAACTCGGCGCACATCATGGAGATTCTGCGCGGCATCCGCGAGCGGCGCGGCATGACGCTGGTGATCGTGACGCACGAAGCGGAGATCGCCAGGAGCGCCCCGCGCCACATTCACATCCGCGACGGAAGAATCGCAAACGGAGAGATCAAGGCATGATGGCTCTGCGAATAGCATGGCTGGCGGCGCTCGCTTCCGCGCTATGCGCGCAGAGCGCGAATGTCAACGATCTCATCGCGGCGCAGCGCAATCAAATCGAAAGCTCCGACTTTCGCGCCGTGGGGCACCTGGTGTGGGTGCAGCCGAGCGGCGTGCGCCTCAGTTATCCCGTCACCATCAAGGCCCACTGGTTTCCCGGCGTGCTGCGCGAAACCCTGCAGATGGGCGTAGCGCCAAAGGCCGGCGAAAACGCTCCTCTGGGCGGCCGCCTCGTGACGCACGCGCTTTTTGAAATGCGCCCCAACGGACAGCACGCGATCTGGATCGCCCACCCCGGCGACAAATCCGCGACGCTTCTGCCATTTGAAAAATGGAGCGAAGGGCCGCTTGGCCCCGATTTCAGCTACGAAGACTTTCTCGAGCAGCAGAATTTCTGGCCGGGCCAGGCTACCGAGGGCATGCAGAAGATTGGTGCGCGCGATTGCGACGTTGTCAGGAGCACACCCGGCCCCGCCGACAGAACGCACTACGCGCAAGTGAAGACCTGGATCGACCCCAGCATTGTATTTCCGGTTTATTCAGAGAAGACTATGAAAGGATCTGGCGCGGTGAAGGAGTTCACTGCGTTCGGCATTCGCCACGAACAGGGCGTGTGGTCGGCGCACCAGATTGAAGCAAAGATTCGTGGCCAGGAAGGCTCCGCACTGCTTATCATTGATCGGGGAACGGTGAAGGCCCACCTGACCCAAGCCGACTTCAGCCCCAGCCAGCTGACCCGCTTCTAGGAGCTTTATGCACGCCGCCCTTTGGATCTCCGTGTTCGCCGCTGCGTTCGTTGCCACGGGCGTGCTGTATCAGATCATCGGAAGCTGGCACGATCGGCGCGTTTATGCGTCGGGACGCTGGGTGCCGATCGGCAACGGCGCCCGGCTTTATTTATTCGAGCTGGGCGGCGGCGACGGCGAGCCGACGGTCGTCTTTGAAGCGGGTATAGGCGCCACGCATTTGAACTGGCGGACGATCCAGGAAACGATCGCCGAAAATGCGCGCGCCGTATCGTATGACCGCTGCGGATTGGGCTGGAGCAGCCGCTGCCGAACGGCACGCACTCCCGCCAACATTGCCGCCGAGCTGCACCAGATGCTGCACGGCGCAGGGCTCAAGCCGCCTTTCGTTCTCGTCGGCCATTCGTTCGGCGGACTCGTGATGAGACGCTTTGCACTGCTCTATCCCGGCGAGGTTGCCGGAGTGGTGCTCGTCGATCCCATGCGCTGCGAAGAATGGCCGCCACTCGATCCGTCGAAGCAATCGCAGGTCGACCTGGGCCGCAGGCTGATCCGCTACGCGGTGCCTGTGGCCGGATGCGGGCTGGCGCGATTGATGGCGTCGCTGTTGTTCTGCCGGGCCGCCCACGTTTCTGACCAGATCGCCAGCGCCGCGGGCCCCAACAGCCGCCACGTGCTCGACCGCATCAAGACCGAGGTGGGCAAAATGCCGCGCGCGGTTTGGCCGGCGGTTGCCGCACACTGGTCGCGGCCCGGATTCTACGCAGGATTGCGCCACCACATTCAATCAATTCCCGCCACGGTGACAGAGATGCATGCGGCGGAGCCGATCCGTTCAATTCCGATTACTGTGCTCTCACCGGGCAACAGCGCTCCTCTCTCTGACGACGATCTGAGCCGCATCGGCGACCGGACTAACCAGTTGATCGCGCGAAAGAGCGAGCACTGGATTCATCTCGACGAGCCGGACTTAGTCATCGGGTCCATACGCGCCATGCTGGAGGTCTTGTCCGCCGAGACGTTCGCTGCCGCGGACTAGCTCTCCTGGCGCCGCTTACGCGCACCGGCCTCCGTTTCCCGCAAAGGGCTCTGACGTGCGACCGCCATCACATCCTGCCGAAAAAAGACCCCCTATCCTGTAACAAATCTCCTTATCGATGGCTTTCTTTAAGTAGGAAGCGAGGGTCCCATGGAAGTAACAGTGTCACATGTCGAAGGTGTGCAGTTCGACATTCACGCGCGGTCGCACACTCTTACTTGCGATCAGCCGAAGGACAACGGTGGCGCGGATTGCGGCATGACTCCACCGGAGCTGATGCTGGCGTCGCTCGGCTCGTGTGCTGCTTTTTATGCCGCGCAATATTTGAGGACCCGCAATCTGGCTCAACGCGGAGTGGAAGTGACCGTAAATGCCGACAAGCTGTTGCAGCCGGCGCGGCTTGGCAACTTTCGCGTGCAGGTGACGAGCCCTGTGCCGCTCACTGCCGAGCAGACTGAAGCGATGATGCGCTCGGTGCACCATTGCCTGATTCATAACACGCTGATGTCTCCGCCCCAGGTGACGATCGAGATCGAAGCCGGCGTCCTGAAGCAGTAGTTCGATCCTGGCCATTAGCCCGTTGGCCCCGCCGGTCTGGATGGCTCGGCCGCGCACCGATTGCCGCGCCGCAACTGCGATCGCACGCGGCTTGAGCGCGGCTGAACGGCGAATCTTCGCCGCGTCCCGCATGATAAACTGCCCCCATGTCAGGATCGTTCGCCGCTTCCCTGCCCTACCGGCGCGCTCCCCTCGCCTTCGGCCTCTGCCTCTTGGCATTTCTCTTTTCAATTGAGGCCAAAACGGCGTGGTACGGGCCGTTCGCCGGGTTCGGCAGCAGTGTCCGCGAGGCGAAAGCTCTGCCCATGGCCACGCCCGAGGTAGTGGAACACGGAGTTCCCGCGCCCGATCCCGCACATCCGCGTCTCACGTTTGCCATTCTTCCGGCTGCCGCCGTCATCTCGCTGGCGGCAGCGCGTTTGCCGGTGGGAGGCGAGATCGTTCGCAACCGGCTTCCACTCTACACATCTGCTTTTTTCTCTCCTAATAATTTCTTCCGTCCTCCCCCTGCTTGCTGACATTTCCCGAGCCTTGCTTTTGATCGCATGTAGATTTCCCCCAGGTAACATTTCCGCCTATGGCCTGGTGGCCAGCGAGGATGTCCGCGATGTCTCTGCCGTCATTTTTCAAGTGGCCGCCGTTTACTTTTCTGCTTTTGTTTGCTGCGGTAGGCATCGGCTGCCATAAGTCCCCGTCCTCCGTCCAAGCCGATATTCTTCCCGTTGCGCCGGTGGTGATGCCGCAGCGGGCCGCGCTCTCAAACCGGCTTGAGGTTGCAGGCGAGTTGCTGCCTTACCAGGAGGTGGAGCTTCACGCCAAGGTGTCAGGTTATATCCGGAACATCTATGTCGATATTGGCGACCGGGTGCGCAAGGGCCAAGTGCTTGCGGACCTGGAGATTCCCGAACTGGTGGCGCAGGTCGATGAAGCGCAGTCCACGGTGCAGCGAAGCCAGCAGGATATTCTGCGCGCGAAAAGCGCAGTTGCGCGCGCCGAGGCCGATCATTCCGCCTTGCATGCGGCGTATCAGCGCCTGAAACAGGCGGCTGCCGCTCGTCCCGGCCTGATCGCGCAGCAGGAACTGGATGACGCGCAGGCAAAAGACTCCGCATCCGAGGCACAGGTGGATGTGGCAAAGGCCGATTTCTCGGCGATGCAGGAGGAGCTGGGCGCGGCCAAGGCCAATCATGAGCACTACGCTTCGCTGGCCAACTATGCGCACATCACCGCGCCTTATGCCGGCGTTGTCACATGGCGCTATTCCGACACCGGCGCGTTGGTTCAGGCAGGAACATCGAGCGCGGGCGCGCAGCCCGTGGTCAAGCTGGCGCAGACCGACATCCTGCGTCTTCGTGTTCCCGTTCCCGACACGCTCGCAGGCTATGTGCGCATCGGCACCCCAGCACAGATTCGCATTGAATCCACGGGCCAGCAACTCACGGGCAAAGTGGTGCGCGCAACGGGTGAACTCGATCTGGCGACGCGCACGCTGCAGGTGGAAATCGATCTCAACAACACCGGCAACATGCTCGACCCCGGCATGTATGCCGATGTGTCTCTGGATCTTCAGCGCAGCGGTACCGCGCTGACCGTGCCCATCCAGGCCGTCGATCGCAGTGGCGGGCGGCCCGCGGTGCTGGTTGTAGATAACCAGGGCCGCATCGAAAGACGCGAGGTGATACTGGGCCTCGAAAGTCCCAGCAGGGTGGAAGTTCTGTCAGGGCTCACGGACAGCGACCGCGTGGTGGCGGCAAATCTTGCTTCGTTCACTTCCGGCGAGGCAGTGCACCCGCAGACGGTGGAGCTGCCCCAGTACAACCCGAACGGCGGAAGCGGGGAGGACTAGGCATGTCGCGATTCGCCCTCCGCTATCCGTTCTTCATCCTCATGGCGTGCCTGTTCATCGCCGTGGTCGGCACGGTCACCGTGGCGCGCATGCCTGTCGATCTTTTTCCCGAGATCAGAATCCCCGTCGTTGTGGTGGCGACGTTTTACAGCGGAATGCCTCCAGAGCAGATTGAGACCCACATCACCGATCCATTTGAGCGCTTCTTTACGCTGGGCAGCGGCATCGACCACATGGAATCGCGATCGATGACCGGCGTGAGCCTGATCAAGGTCTATTTCCAACCCGGCACCGATCCAGACGCCGCCGTCACCTCGATTGCCAACCTGGCCATGGCACAGCTGCGGCGCCTGCCGCCAGGCACGCTGCCACCTGTCGTGCTGAGGTTCGACGCCTCAAGCCTGCCCGTTTGCTACGTCACCCTGAAAGGCAAGGGGCTGAACGAAACGCAACTGCACGATCTGGGTCAGTACGCGGTGCGCGAGCAGATTGCCAACGTCCCCGGAGCGTCGGTTCCTCCGCCTTTCGGCGGCAAATACCGGCAGATTCAGGTTTATGTGGATCCAGTAAAGCTGGAGGCACACGAACTGAGCCCCATGGACGTGGTGCGGACCGTGAATGAGGCCAACCAGATCCTGCCCTCCGGCGACGTGCGAATCGGGCCTGAGGATTACAACATCTATGCCGACTCGCAGATGCCGACTGTGAACGATATCGACAGGCTTCCCTTGAGATCTGTCGGCAATGGGCAGCTTCTGATCTCCGACGTTGGCTATGCCAAAGACGACTCCGCGATCCAGACCAACATGGTTCGCGTTGACGGCCAGCCCTCGGTTTATCTTCCCATTCTCAAGCAGAGCGGCGGCAGCAACACGATCGCAGTGGTCAACGGCATTCGCGCGGACCTCAAAAACCTTTTCGACGTTCCCAAGTCGCTGGTGGCCACGGTGATCTTCGACCAGTCCGTCTTCGTCAAGACAGCCATTGCCAACCTGGGCAGCGAAGGCGGCATCGGCGTCATTCTCACCGCGGTCATGATTCTCATCTTCCTGGGCAACATGCGCGCCACGGTGGCCGTCCTGCTGTCAATTCCGCTCTCGGCTTTGGCGGCATTTATCATCCTCAACTCCATGGGGGCGACCATCAACGCCATGGTGCTGGGGGGCCTTGCCCTGGCCTTTTCGCGCCTCATCGACAACTCCGTCGTCGTCCTTGAAAACATCTTCCGTCATCTTGAAATGGGCGAGCCACCGGACGAGGCCGCCGAAAAGGGCGGGCGCGAGATGGCGCTCCCCGTGATGGCAGCGACCTTCACGACATCCATTGTTTTCTTTCCCGTTGTCTTTCTCTATGGTGTCAGCCGGTTTCTATTCACGGCCATGGCACTCTCAGTGGTGCTGTCGCTGTTCGCGTCTTATGCCGTGGCCATGACCGTGGTTCCGCTTTTTTGCGCGCGCTTCATCCGCAACCTCCATCACGAGGCGGGGCATCACAAAGGCAACAACCGATTCCAGAGATTTGTGCTCTGGTTCAATCGCCACTATGACAGGACACTGATGCGCTACGACATCGCTGTGCGCAAGAGCCTGCTGCGGCCGGCGGCGACTGTGGCAGGCGTCACAGGAGCGTTCCTGCTCAGCCTGTGTCTCTTTCCCCTGCTGGGGACATCCTTCTTTCCACGCACCGATGCCGGACAGTTTGTGATCAATGTGAAAGCGCCCAGCGGCTCGCGGCTTGAAGTCACCAACCAGTACATCGCAAGAGTCGAGCAGGACGTTCGCTCTGTGATTCCACCCAGGGACCTGCGCATGATTGTGTCGAACATCGGCATCACGTCGGGATTCGAGTCGATCTACACCACCAATTCCGGCGAAAACACCGCTTTTGTCAACGTGGCTCTGAGCAAGGGGCACAGCAAGAGCAGTTTCGCTTACATGGATCTGGTGCGCGCGAAGCTGCACAGCGATTTGCCGGAGCTTTCCGCCTACTTCCAAAGCGGCAGCCTGGTGGATGCGGTGGTGAATCTCGGTCTTCCCGCGCCCATCGACGTCCAGGTTGAGGGAAGCGACATGAACGAGGCCTACGCCACCGCCAGCAATCTTGCCGCGCAGATACGCAAGTTGAAGGGCGTGAGTGATGTTCTCATTCCGCAGGATCTTGATTATCCCGGCCTTGAGGTCGACGTGAACCGCGAGATGGCGGGGCGTCTCGGACTGAATTCGAACGAGATCGTGGACAACGTGATCACCGCTCTTGATTCGAACGGCATGATCGCCCCGAGCTATTACGTCGACCCCAGGACCGGCAACAACTATCTTGAGACCGTTCAGTTTCCCCCGGCCGACATCAAATCCCTCACCGACCTCAAGGAGATTCCACTACATTCTCCCGATGGAAAAGCGGTAACCAATCTGGGCGCGGTGACGGATATCCATCCGATCAACACGCCCACCGAAGTGGACCACTACCAGATTGAGCGCGTCATCGACGTATACGTCTCGCCCTTGAGTGAGAATCTGGGCGGTCTGGCCAAAGGGGTCGACCGCATCATCGCCAACACCAAAATACCTGAGAATCTCCGCGTCACGCTGCGCGGATCGGTAAACGGCATGAGAAAGTCGTTCACCAGTTTCGGCCTCGGACTCATCTTGTCGGTCATCCTGGTCTACCTGATCCTGATGGCACAGTTCGCTTCGTTCAAAGATCCGTTCATTATCCTGCTGGCCATTCCGCCGGGCGTTATGGGCGTCATCCTCACGCTTCTCCTCACCAATACAACACTGAACGTGATGTCGCTGATGGGCGTGATTATGATGACCGGAATCGTGGTGTCAAATTCGATTCTGATCGTCGACGTCACCCGCATCCTGCGCGGCCAGGGAATGCCCATCGACGAAGCCGTCTCCATGGCCTGCCGGCTCAGGCTGCGCCCCATCCTGATGACGTCTCTGGCCACGATCCTGGGAATGCTGCCCATGGCGTTCACGCTCGAGGAAGGCAGCGAGTTCTACGCTCCGTTGGCCCGCGCTGTCATCGGCGGACTCAGCGTATCGGTGATTCTCACCATCTTCATCGTGCCGGCCGCCTACCTCATCGTGCATCGCAAACGGGCCGAGCAGACGGAAGGAGAACACGCATGAGTTGCGTCATTGAGAGACCGGTTGCGCTGGTCCTGCTGGCGGCCGCGTGCATCACCGCCGTCGCACAGCAGAGCGCCTCGCCCGCTGCGCCGGCCCCGCAGCCGCCCATGCGGCTGACAGTTGCCGACGCCGAGCAAATCGCGATCCGCAACAACCCCAACGTCAGCGTGGCGCGGCTGCTGGCGCTGGCGCAGGCGCAAGTAACGCGCGAAGTGCGATCGGTGGAAATGCCGATGGCGGCCGCGAACCTAACGGCCGCGGACGCGCACGACGGCACGCGCATTACGGCCGGATTCCTGAACAATCCGATTGTCTACAACCGGGCGGCAGGCGGGCTGACCGTGACCCAGCTGATCACCGACTTCGGGCGCACGCACAACCTGGTGCTCAGCGCGCAATCGAACGCCAAGGCCCAGCTTGAAAGCGAGCGCGCCACGGAATTGGACATCACGTTGACCGTGGATCAGGCGTTCTACCGGGCGCTGACCGCGCAAGCCGTGCTCAAGGTGGCGGAGGAAACCGTTACGGAGCGGCAAGCCACTGTGGACCAGGTGGGCGCACTCACCAAGGCGAAGATTCGCTCCGAACTCGACCTGAGCTTTGCCGATGTGCAGCTTTCGCAGGCCAAGCTGCTGCTGCTAGACGCCCAGAACAACGCGCAGGCCGCCACGGCCGTGTTGAACGACGTGCTCGGCTCGGAACAGAATCAGCAGTACTCGCTGGTCGACGAGACCAGCGGCGATCCGACGCCCGCGCCCGATGATGCCGAAGCACTGGTGAATAGCGCATTCACCGCGCGTCCTGACCTGGCGTCTCTCAACGACAAACTCCTCGCCGCCCGCCACTACTCGACCGCCGAGCGCGACCTGTGGTTGCCTGCGGTCTCTGCCATGGGTGCCGTGGGCGGCACGCCGGTACGCTCAGACCAGATCCTCTCCTCGTGGTACGGGGCGGCGGGCGCCAATATCAACATTCCGGTGTTTAACGGATTCCTCTTTAACGCCGAATCGAAGGAAGCGAAGCTTCGCGCCCAGGCGGCACAAGAGGATGTGCGCAATCTGCGCGACGCGATCGCTCGCGACGTGCGCACGGCGGTGCTGAATGCGCAGACGGCCTACCAGCGCATCGCGGTGACCCAGCAGCTTCTCGATCAGGCCAACTTCGCGCTCGACCTGGCCTCGGCGCGATACAAGATCGGGTTGAGCGGCATCGTGGAGATCAGCGAGGCGCAGCTCAACCAGACGCAGGCCAAAATCGCCAACACCAATGCGCGCTACGCGTATCAGTCGGCGCTGGCCGAGGTGCGGTACCAGATTGGGCAGTAAGGCAGGAAGTTGAGATTAGGGAATAGGGAATAGGGAATAAGGATTAGCCAGGAGGGAATAGAAAGACTTTATAACGGGAGATCGCGTCTCGCTTTCAAGGCTTTCATCGCTGACGATTCATCGTCATCAATAAGCGACAGCCCGGGGTTGTTTTCTATTCCCTATTCCCTATTCCCTGTCTTTATGAGATGCGCACGCTTTTCCCGCGCGAGAGGACCGAGGCCTTGCGCCGGTCCTTTGAGGCGTGGTCGATCTGCTTCCAGAAGCCGATGAAATAATCGACCGCCGAAATCGTCGAGACCAACGCGGCAAAGTAGATCGCGGCGATGGCGTACCAATTCACCGGGATGGAGATGACTCCGATCTCCCAGTGATCCCAACGGTGAGCAAGGACGGCTGAAACGACAGAGACGATCTGCACGACGGTCTTCAACTTGCCCAGCTCGCTGGCCGTGATGGTGAACCCTTCAGACGAAGCAATGGAGCGCAGGCCGGAGATGAGAAACTCCCGGCCGATGATTATCACCACAATCCAAACTTTGACGACCTGCGGGTTGTAAGCCAGCAGGGCCACGAAGGCCGCGGTGACCATAATCTTGTCGGCCAGCGGGTCAAGCAGCATGCCGATGGTGGTGATCTGGCCGCGCTTGCGCGCGAGATAGCCATCCAGCCCATCGGTGATGGAAGCCAGCACAAAGAGAATCGACGCGAGAATCTCCTGCGTTCCGCTCGAACCCCGCCACGGGAAATGCGGCGACAGGATCCAGAGGAAGAGTGGGATCATGACGATCCGCGTCATGGTGATGGAGTTGGGCAGATTCACTGTAAATCCTTTTAAATCAATGCACGATTTTCCGAGCCATCGGCTCGATCACGAAATGCTGAAAATCTGCTGAAGTCAAATAATATCCGTATGCCGACAACCGAAGTTGCTACCACAACTATAAGCATGTTTGCCCGACACTCGCCAGAGTGCCCGCAGTGGGACAATCCTCAATGGAAGCGGTGTCGCTGTCGGAACCGAGCTGTTGCCCAAAGTACTGATGGAATGCCGGTCACCCGTCCGGAATGCGAAAACATTCTCATTTACCATAACTTCCTGTGCGTATGCGCCGATTCGCGCTAGGATGAGTTCGACCCTCTTTTGTACATTGCAGTGAACGATCACGCCAGAAGTCTCATTACCGCACCGACGGCACTGATCCACCGGAGGCTCTGGGTCGTTCTCTGCGCGGTGGTTGTGCTGGCTGCCATGTTTGTTTTGCCGCGGCTGGCAGGCGTTGCCGACGGCCGTATGCCGGAATTCCGCTTCCATGCACGCTCGGCGGCCAGGCCGGCCAGCCCTACCCTGAGCCAGACGTCGCTGGCCTGGACTGACACCTTCAAGGACGGCACGCCCGACTTTCTGCGCCTCTCCGATCCTGCCGATCAGGCGACCTTCCGGCGCTGGTTTACGCTCATTGCGGAATATCAGACCATTCGCCCCAAAGCGGAAGTTCCCGCGGAGATCACCGACTGCGCCAGCCTGCTCCGCTACTCCTATCGCGAGACACTCAGGCGGCACGATGCAGGGTGGTTTGTGATCAGCGGTATCGAAGTCCAAACTCCGCCGGGCGAAATTCGCGCGTGGAGTTACCCGTATTCGCCACTGGGCACGGCGCTTTTCCGCGTAAAGCCGGGCGCATTTGCGCCGAACGATCTGAGCGACGGCGCATTTGCGCAGTTCGCCGACGCCAAAACGCTGGTGGAGCGCAACGCGTACCTCGTGAGCCGCGATGTGCGCGCGGCGCTGCCCGGCGACCTGCTCTTTTACCGGCAGTTCGGCCAGTCATCGCCGTGGCACTCGATGATTGTGACGCGCAGCGGCGCCGCAGCCGAGGTTGTCTACGACACCGGACCGGATCACGGTCAGTCACCCCACGGACGAAGACCTGTCCGTGGGGGCCCCGGCCAACCCGGTGAAATCCGCCGCGTTCTTCTCTCCGAGCTTCTCGACCACCCCCAGCCGCAATGGCGGCCGCTGGCCGGCAATCCCAACTTTCTCGGCGTCTACCGCTGGAACATTCTGCGAGGAACCCCATGATTTACCGGAATTCGATCTTCGGGAAATCGACGCTCTATACCGCTCTGTTTGCGCTGCTTTCGGCCGTGCCCGCAGCGCATGCCACCAGCAACGATGCGCCGCGCTCGTTTTCGCTATCGACGACACGCACATTTGCGCCGGGCGATAGCGTCAAGATCCAGCTTTTCGCGCGCAACGTGCCGGAGTTGGAGTTTCGCGTGTACAAGGTGCGCGATGCGGAGAAGTTTTTCGGTGGACTCAACGATCCGCACAGCTTCGGTGTGAAGAACTACTCGCCGACGGAACAGATCGATCAGCGCACGTGGCTCGAGCGGATTCACGATTACAAAGCGCATCTCTGGTGGCTGATCCGGAGCTTTTTCCGCGGCCAGTTTACCGACGAGGCGCGAGACAGCTTTCGTGAGGGACAGGGCAAGCTGGGCAAACGCAGCCAGGTAGTGGGGGCATCGCAGTTCGCGAGGATTCCCCTGCTGAACGAAAGCCAACTGGTGGCGCGCTGGAAGCTCGTGGTGCCGCCGGCACTGGTGAGTGAGACGCAGCAGTTGCCTATCGACGGACTGGACGCGGGCGTGTACCTGATTGAGGCCACGGATGGAACGTACAAGGCGTACACGGTGGCCATTGTGACCCGGATTGCGGTAGTGGAGCGGACGGTGGGCGGAAAGGCCTTCATCTACGTGGCCGACCGCAAGACCGGCGCGCCTGTTGACCAAGCGGACGTGGTGCTGTGGGGCGATCAAAAGCTGCAGTCGTCCGGCAAGACGGGCAGCGACGGCTTGGCATCGCTCACGATGACGGTGCGCGGCGGAGCGCAGGGAGCGCAGCCGGAGAATGTGTGGATCATGGCGCGCCATGGAGCCGACGCCGCGTTGGTGACGCCGTGGGGCTACGGATTCGGCGCGCATAACCAGCAGCAGGAGCGCGACTTCATCTATACGGACCGGCCGGTTTACCGGCCCGGCCACACCGTGCACATCAAAGCCATCGTGCGCAAGGAACGGAACGACAACCTGGTGCTACCCGATGAACGCACGCTCACGCTGCGCGTGTCGGGACCCGACAACAAGGTGGTATTCAACAAGGAACTGCCGGTTTCGGCGCACGGAACGGTGGCGGCGGACTTCGACCTTGCCTCGGATGCGGCGCTGGGTTATTACAGCATCGATTTCAGCGGGAAAGCCAGTTCTGACGAATCCGAGGACGAGGGCGGCAGCGGCAGCTTTTACGTCGAAGACTACAAGAAGCCGGAGTACCAGGTAACGGTGAAGCCCACTGCGCCGCGCGTGCTTCAGGGCAACACGATTCAGGCCACGATTGAGGCGAGGTATTTCTTTGGCGAGCCGGTTGCAGGAGCCAAGGTGACGTATGTCGTGCACACCTCAGAGCATTGGTGGGACGACAACGAGGACGACGAGAACGCGGAAGGCGGAGAGGCCGCTGTCGATGAAGAGGATTACTCGTATGGCGAGACCGAGCAGCAGGAGCACCAAGGCGTGCTGGACGCGAATGGCCGCCTGACGGTGACGCTGCCTACGGCTGTCGATGACAAGCACAACGACATGGACTATCGCATTGAGGCGCGTGTAACCGACGCAGCCAACCGCGAGGTCAGCGGCCACTCCACGGTGCTGGCGACTTATGGATCGTTCCGCGTGAGCGTGGAACCGGTGAGCTACGTGGTCGAGAACGGCAAGCCGGCGCGCGTGAAAGTCACTGCGCAGGATTACGACTCGAAGCCGATCCAGACACCGGTGCACATCGCCGCCGTGCTGCGGTGGGATGCGACGAATCACCAGCGCTCGCAAACGGAGGTGGCGAGCAAGGATGCCGCGACCGGCGCCGATGGAACTGTGCTGGTGGATCTGCCCGTGGGCGGGAGCGGAGATTTTGAGATTACGGCCAGCGCACAGACACCCGAGAACCGGACGGTCGAGGGTAAGACCTGGGTGTGGATCTGGAACGGCCCGGGCGCGTACTACCAGGAAAACGCGCAGGCGCAGATTGTGGCCGACAAGAAGAGCTACCAGGTGGGCGACACCGCGCACTTGCTGCTCATCACCGGCCTGGAAGAATCATGGGCGGTGGTGACGACCGAAGGCAACAGCGTGCAATCGCAGCAGGTAATCCATATCAAAGGGACCAGCACTGCGTTCGATGTGCCGATCACGCAACAAGCGCAGCCGAACCTGGTTGTCTCCGCGATCATCGTTCACGACGACCAACTGATGACCGCGCAAAAGAGTTTGAAGGTTCCGCTGACAGAACGAACGCTGACGATTACCGCGACGCCGGCCAAGAACCAATACGAGCCCGGGGACAAGGCCAGCTTCGACGTGAAAGCCGTCGATTCTGGTGGCAAACCGGTGCAGGCCGACCTGAGTTTCGGCGTGGTGGATGAGGCGCTCTACTCGGTGCGGCCGGATACGACGGGCGACATCGTGACTTCGTTCTATCCCAAGCGCGACGTGTATCTGGAGCCGCAAACTTCGTTCGAGTTTTATTTCGAAGGAGAAGCGGGAACCAAGAGCCCGATGCTGGCCGGATTGGCCGGGCTCTACCATCCGCGCATGGCGCAGGTGAAACCGGGATCGGACCTTGTGGTGCCGAAGGTGCGCAAGGCGTTTCCCGACACGGCCTATTGGAATCCCGATGTGCGTACGGGAGCGGATGGGCACGCGCGCATCGAATTCAACTTCCCTGATGCGTTGACCACGTGGCGCACCACAGTCCGCGCCATGACGGACGACGGCAAAGCCGGCGGCGCGGTGACGCGCGTTCTGGTGCGCAAGAACCTGATTGTGCGCCTGGCCGCGCCGCGCTTCTTCCGCCAGGGCGACGAGACTGTGCTGCGCGTGATTGCGCACAACTACCTGGAGACATTGAAGGACGTGACCTTCGCGCTCGACGTGAGCGGGGTGGACGTCGTGAGCGGGCAAACACAGAAGGTGAACATTCCCGCCAAGGGCGAGAGCTACGTGGATTGGCGGGTGAAGGCGCGCGCGACGGGCAACGCAACGTTCACGGCCAAGGCGCTGACCAACGAGGAGTCGGACGCACTCGAAATGACGCTGCCGATTCTGGCGTACGGCGTGAAGCAAAGGGCTGCCGGCGTGGGCATTGTCTTTTCCGGGACGGGGCAGAATAAGTGGCCGTACAACTATCCGCCGGGAACGGATGTGAACTCGCGGGGATTGACGATCTCCATTGCGCCGTCGGTGGCGGGCACCGTGTTTGACGCGCTCGATTACCTGACGAGCTACCCGTGGGGCTGCACCGAACAGACGATGTCGAGCTTCCTGCCCGATGTGATTGTCGCGCAAGCCGTTGACAAGCTGCATCTGAAGTCGCCCATCGATCGCAAGACGCTGGACGACATGACGGAGGCGGGGCTTGAGCGGCTCTACAGCTTCCAGCACGACGACGGCGGCTGGGGCTGGTGGCCCGACGACCAAAGCATGGTCTTCATGACCGCGTATGTGGTGAGCGGGCTCGGACAGGCGCAAAGTGCCGGCTACAAAGTGGACGGCGACCGCGCTAATAAGGCCAGGAATTGGCTGGCTGCAACGCTGGCAGCGCATCCCGACATGATTCCCGACCTGCGGGCGTACGCCGTCTATGCGCTGGCCACAACCGGCACGGCCCCGAAGGATGCCGTGGAAAAAACCTGGTCGGACCGGGGCAAGCTGAGCGACGAGGGGCTGGCGCTGGCCGGGCTGGCGCTGGCGGCGGCCAATGATGGCCGCGCCAAGCAGGCGGCAGATCTGCTCGGGAAGAAGGCGCACGCAACGGACGTCGATGCGTACTGGGTGGGCACGTACGACGGTTTGCTCGACTTCTGGGACAATACCTCACCGGAGACGACAGCCTTCGCGCTCAAGTTACTGCTGGTGGAGGATCGCTCGAGCGGACTGATGCCGAAAGCGGCGCGCTGGCTCGCCGAACATCGCGATGGCGACTACTGGTACTCGACCAAGCAGACATCGATGGTGATCCAGGGACTGACCGATTACCTGGCGTTGAGCGGCGAACTCGCCAACACGTCCGACGTGGAGGTGCTGGTGAACGGCACAAGCGTGGGCAAGAGGCATTTCGGTCCCGAGGATGCGTTTGCCGTGCCCTGGCAAATCAAGATTCCCGCGGCGCAGGCGGGGAACGGCGGGCAAGTGACCATTCGCAAAAGCGGCAACGGCATCACGTACTGGTCGGCCGAAAGCAATTGGTACTCCGCCGACCGCAAGAACTTCCAGCAGGGCCAGCTTGCGCTCAACATCACGCGCGATTACTACCTGCTCGAGAAACGGCAGGACAAGCCGGCCGACCCGATTACCTACGACCTGGTTCCATTGAAAGGCCCGGTGCACGTGGGCGATATTGTGGCGGTTCGGCTGGCGCTGAGCGGGACAAGTTGGAAGTATCTGCTGGCCGAGGATCCGATTCCGGCAGGGACGGAATTCCTGCCAGAGAGCGGGCTCTACAAGATCAACAACAAGCCGGATTGGTGGGCCGACCGGTTCACGCGCAAGGAATTCCACGATGATCGGGCGGCATTCTTCAACACCGACTTTTCCGGCCGTCGCGAGTACGTTTACCTGTTGAAGGCCGACAATCCCGGCAAATTCCAGATCAGCCCGGCCGATGCCGGGCCCATGTACCAGCCAGGGATTGAGACCACCACCGATCCCGCTACGATGGAGGTGCAACCGTGAGCGATGTTGCAGCCATGAGCACTTGGAACGATTTGCTGCGCCGCCTGCGCACGAGCCTGGGATGGGTTGCAGCCCAATTCTGGGGGACACTGCTGATCGTGCTGGCAGGAGTGGGGTGGACGCGCGTACCCGAAAAGCACGCATGGCAGGTGGGGCTGACGTTGCTGCTGCCGCTGGTGATGCTGGCCGCGATGCTCGTGCTCGAGGCGGGGACCATGCGCGGCTTTCTTCAAATAAAAGAGCGCCGAGTGCGGTTCGCGTCGGGCGCACTCACGCTTCTGGTTTCGATCGCGGTGGTCTGGATTGCGTGGGTCATCCTGGACTGGTGCGGCGATCAGATTCCCCTTTGGGCAGGTTATCTGAATTCGCGAGTCTCGGCGCACGCGCGAGCCACCGTCTTCACCTACCAGCACATTGCAACGTGGCTCAGCATCCTGGTGTGGGTGGGGCGCTGGATTGTGGTGCCGGCCAAGGTGATTCCGCATGCGCTGGCTTCGGCGCAGTGGGGATGGCGGCTGCCGTGGCGAAAACTGCTGCGCATGCTGCTCAACTGGCGGTGGTGGCTCGCGGCGGTGATTGCAGCGCTGGTAGGCGTACTGCTACCCAGCTATTTCTTCCACGGCGAGCCACACGGAACGCCGGCGCACCAGGTATGGGCGGTGATCCTGAAAGTGGCCGGAGTGTATCTGCTGGCCGCGGCATGTTGGATTCTGCTGCTGGCGTGGGCGGCGGTGCTGCTTGCGCGCCAATCTGAGCCTGCCAAAGATGCGCTCGACGAGGATCTTCTCCACCGGTTTTACGAAGGACGCAGATGGATTGCGGGAATCGCTGTCTGGACGTTGATCGGTTTTCTGCTGACGCCCCTGATGAACCATCTGCCGGAAAGCATCAGAACAAGCATCTGGTACGAATGGTCATCCGCAATTGTTATGCTCGTTTCCTTGCTGTTCTTGCAGGCGGCGCTTTGGCGCGGCATGATCGGGCGCGGCGAGAAGCGTGTATGGCTGCTCTGGGGCCTTCTTATGATGGCGGCATGGGCGCTGCCGGGCCTGGCATTCGCGATTCTTTTGAGTGTGTATCATTGCCCGGATTATCTCGTGGCGCTTTGTTGGGTTTTCGTCCCCGGCGCCTTGATCCCATTCGCTGCAGCCTCGGCGCAATGGGGGCCGCGTTTGCCGTGGCGGAGAGTCCTCAGAGTTTTCACCGACTGGCGCTGGTGGCTCGGCGTGCTTGCGGCGGTGATCGCCGGAGCGGCGATTCCAACTGTGCTGATGTCGGCCTCCACAGGGTCGGCGGATTCGGCGCAGGGCGATCTCTTGTTGTTGAGGACAGTTCTATCTGCTGTTCTTTTGTGTGGCAGCTGGGTTGCGTTGTCAGGTTGGGTCGTTGTGCTGTTATTCCGCACTCGTTCCGAAGCGGCCCATCCTGCCGACGATTCGCTCGTGCCGGCTCCTGTTGGTTCCGGTCCGCTCGGCGAGGATTCCGTCAAGCTACCGCTGCCGGAGAACGGGAATGACGCTGGTGGGAACATCTGAATGCAACCATTCCAGCACCTGAGCGTGGCCGTAATGCGCGAGGAGCTGTGCGGCGTACCACGTAGCGGCGCGATGAGCGGCTTCTGACTCGGCTTCGCTTGTGGCGTGCTCGAGAGCGGCGTCGATTTCGTCGATTGTGAGCTTGGGCCTGGCTGAGGGCGTCTTTGCCGGGCTGGTTTCGCTCCATGCTTCGACCAATCCCTCACGCAGCCAGAGCGGAGCCTTCGGCGAAGCCTTACGCTCCACCAGCGCATGCAGAAACTCGTGGCGCATGGTATCGACCAGGAGGTGCCGCGCCGCCAAAGTGCGCAAGGGCTGTGTGCCGATCCAATCGCCTTCCGCAAAGGCCGCCACCCAACCCTCGGCCAGCGTCGCCTCGCGAAATGCCGGCGTGGATGGAAATGCGCGCACCGTGAAAGGCCTGGTTGCATTCAACCCTGAGCGGCCAGACGCCTCAGCCCGCGCGTGCTCCATTTCCGGCAGATACGCCGCATCGGCTCCATCGAGCGACTCCAGCGTGAAGCCGTTGCCAGCGAAGCTTCTCCATGCCTGCCCCGTGGCCTCATCGGCAGGTTGCGCGCCAGGAAAATACTGTTCCAGGATCTCCTGCTCCGTTCGCCCCTCTGAGGCCATTGCTGCCGCGCCCTTCTGGCAAAGCCCCACGCCGTGGCCCCATCCCCGCCCGTGAAACAGAAAGCGATCGCCCTGCTGGCTCACTTCAAACCACGTGCTGGGGATGCGATTCCATCCCAGGGCCTTGCCTGCCGCCAGCCGGAACGCTTCGGCTGGAACCTCAGTCCCGTCCAGTCGCAGCGTAATCGCTCGGCCCGACTCGCTTCTTCGCGAGACCGTCAGTTGTCGCCAGCCCGGCGGGGCAACACCGCCCGCAACCAGAGCAGCCGTCAACTCGGCGCGTGAGGCCTCCGACGCCCACTCGCTGCCGGCTCCTCCTGCGCAATAAGAATCGGGACGCGAGGGGAGATAGGGAACTGCTTTTGCCCCGGGCCAAATCTCTTCCGGCGATGCCGTGTGCCCGCCGCAATCCTTGCTGAAATAGGCCACCGCCCGCTGCCCGCGATACCAGAGCGTCTCGCCGGCTGTGGCCAGTGTGGCGGCGTGGGCGGCTGCGCGGCGCGTGCCGTTGCCGCTCCAGTGCAGGAGCTGGCAGTGCGTTGAATCGCACAGGTCATAATCCGCGTGGCCGTGATTCTCGTTGAGTGCAAACGTCCGCGCCACAATCGCCAGAGCCTTCAGCGACTCCAGGCTGTCCGCGGGACCGCTCTCGCTTGCCACCACTCGCTCCACATAACTCTCCACGGGCAGCGTTACTACAATGATCAGAACCCCCGCCTTCGCGGATATCGTCACAGGATTCTCGAGCGCGACGCTCTCACCGTGAGCCGTGAGCTTTACTGCGCCGACGAGCCAAAGGTGATCCGCGTGTCTTTTTCTGCCGTCTGCGGTGAACATCACAGCATCGCCTTCGGCGCGAACATCCGCCAAGTCAGCCAGCGTGAGGGTTGCGCATTGCGCGCAACTTCGCAACGTGACTGTTCCCGCCGGCTGGGCCGGCGCCAACACAACCTCCCGGTCGTGCCAAAGTGTCCACATGCCCACCCTCAGTGCCGTTCGCCACTGCGGCGCGGCGCTGGCTGCATTTGCTCCTGGCGGTGCAACGCGCATGCCTCCCAATGCGAGCCCAACTCCGGCCAGCAAGCTCAACGCCACGCCCACGGACGAACTTGTGCTCATGGTCTCTCCGCTGGCGCATGTTTCAGCAACTCGCCTGCCACACGCGCCGCATCCGCTCCGCGGCCAGAGGGCACATACACAACCACTACTGCTTGCGGCTTTTCCGCCGGCGCCATGCCGGCGAACCATCCGTGAGTCCTGCTTGTGTCCACACCCTCTGCCGTGCCCGTCTTTCCCGTCACACGCACGCCGCCCTGGCTCGCCTCGCTCGCCATGCCGAAGCGGGCCGAGTCTTCGAGTCCCGCTCGCACAACGTCTGTTGCTCCAGAGTCAGGATGACTGGCAAACTCCAACACCAGCCAGCGATAGGCCGCGGCCAGCTCAAGTGGCGTCACGCGCACACCCTCCACACCTAATAAGGCCAGCTGCGCATCGTCGACATTGCGCGGCGCGCGAAACTCTGCGGTTGCCTCCGCGTGCACAAGACCCGTCGTGTCCAGCATGCCGGTAGGCCGCAGCAGCCGTTCCAGTTCGCCTGGTTCCAGCGTGCGCGCCATCTCGGCAAAGTAGCTGTTGCACGACCACGCCAGAGCCTCGCGGGCATTGAATGGCGGCGCCTTTGGGTGTGAGCATGCCAGCCGGTGGCCGGCCACTACAAGCAGGCCATCACAAGCCACCCGCCGCTCAGGGTTCCAATGCCCCGCAGACAAAAGTCCATAGAGCACCAGCGGCTTGAGTGTCGAGCCCGGGGCTGCCAGTGTGCGCGCCGCTTCGCTCAGCCGGTGCGAGGCCAACAGCCTACTGGTCGCGACATCGAGTACAACGATCCTCGCTTCGGGAGCCAATCGCGCCGCATGCTCTACGGCGTTCTGCCAATCGTGCGCTCCCTGCGTTTCTCCGGTTGCGGCCAGCGCTCCGAATACCGCTGTAACGACCATCGATCGGAGGATTTTCGGCATACAAGAAGTATGAGGCACTTGAGCGTGGAATGACTGGCAGTGATTTGAGAGATGTTCTTGCTGAACGAAACAGGAGAACATGAAGAACCATAAGGCTCCGACATGGCGTTGTACGCTTTGTGAAAACCCATATCGCTTCCTATGCGCTCGCATAGCGTTTTGCTCCTGGATCCTCGACATAAGCGGATGTTGAGCGGTGAGAAGCTGACATACGGCCGATCCATCGGCCTCAGAGACGGCCAATTCGCAACAAGGAGAGCCATGGCGATCGAACTCCATAGCATCGGTCATGAATTCGTTTAGTTGTCATGGCTCTCTATATACGATTGCCCTTAAGAAGTTCATCCACCCGCATACGAGCGAATGAACTTCACCAGCGCGGCCGCAGGTATGTGCCAGGTCACTTGCCGGCCGGAGATGGCGGAGGGATCTGCGTTTCGCTGCTGTGCGGGTTCATCTTGTTGATGAGGGAGTCATCGGCGGCCTGGGTAATGTTCCTGGCCTTGCCAAACTCAGCTTCGGCCTCCTCTCTCTTACCCATCGCCCGGTAGAGCCGCCCGAGGCGCCAGTGCACATTCACGTCGTTGGGCGCGAGTTTTTCGGCAGCGGCCAGCTCCCGCAGAGCATCATCCTGACGCCCGGCATCGGCATCGATGACTCCCAGGTCAAGATGCGCCAATTCAATCCCTGGGTTCACCTGAATGGCCTTCTCCAGCAGCGGCTGCGCGAGCATCGGGTGGGTCAACACCAAATCACAATCGCCCAGATAGGCCATGGCCTGGGCGTGGTTAGGGTTCAAGTCCAGTTCGGCCTGGAACTCAACGAGCGCTTCCGGATACTTCTTGTGCGTCCAGAACAGGTATCCGAGTCCGAAATGGACATCCGGTTCCTTTGGGTTCGCTGCGGCTGCAGCCCGGAACATCTTGATTGCGCCATCGCCGTCCTTCATCTCATCGAGAGCTTCGCCGGCAAGCATGTCCGCTTCGGCGGATTCGGCGTTCAACGCGAGAATCCGGTGGTATACGTCCATCACGTAGTTGAACTGCTCCGACCAGAGATAGCTGTGCGCCAGAGCCAGCAGCAGCGACAGGTTATTCGGGTCGCGCTCCGAGGCGCTCTTCAGATACGGCGCCGCCTTGGAATACTCGGCCAGTCCGTAGTGCGCCATGCCGACCAGGATAGTCAGGCGCAGATTGTCCGGCGAGGATTCGGGTGTCTGTTTCAGCAGAGGCTCGAACTCTTGAATCGCGCCCTTCAGGTCGCCGCCCTTGAAAAGCGTAAGTCCCAGATTCAGATGCAGAGCTGGAATGCTGGGGCCGATCGCCAAAGCCTTCCGATAGTCGGCCGCGGCTTCTTTGTAGTGCGCTTGCCGCGCTTCGAGGAGTCCAAGATGTGCATAGGGTTCCGGATTGGAAGGACGAGCCTTCAGGATCGCGCGCCAAGCCTCCTCGGCCTCCACATCCTTGCCCTGCCGCTCCAGCAGCAGCGCCTTCTCCCGCGGCCCATCCGGCGGGGCAGACCTTTGTCCGTGCATCGCCGCCGCCAACACCACGATCGTCCCTATTTGAATGGCCCGCCTCACCCGGTCGCATCCCCTCCACTTTCCATTGTCTCTCTCCGGCCCGCCAAGCAGTTTGCACCAAAGAAAAAGGCGCGGCAGGCTAAGCCCGCCGCGCCCGGTTGAAAGGTTGAAGTTAGAAGGTGAACTTGCCGGCCAGTTGCAGGTTGCGTGGATCCTGCGTGCCATTAAGCGCGCCTGACGTCGTGTTCACGCTGTTGAACTCAGTGTGGTTCAGCGTGTTAAACGACTCGAACTTAATTTGGAAGCTGGCGCTCTCGTAGATCTGGAAGGTTTTGTAGAGAGACGTCGTGAGGTTGAAGCGGCCGGGCAATACCAGGGCGTCCTTGTTCCAGTTACCGAAGCCCAGGTTAGTTCCGCCCGCCCAGACAGGCTTGATATTGTTATCGATCCGGCTTGTGTCGAACCAAGCAGACACCGTCTTGGGGTAGTGCAGCTTGCCGCCGGGGGTCATATTCGGATGGTTAGTGTAGCCGCCGCCCAAGCCGACTGGATCAACGCTGGAGTTCAAGTTGACCTGTTGAGGTATGCCGGTCACCTTGGTCAATGTTCCCGCAATCTGCCATCCGCCGGCGATGGACTTTACCAGTCCCTGGCTGTGGTTGAAGATGGGCAGGTTGTAGACGTAGTTGGCGTTGAACATTTGACGGCGATCGTACGATCCCGAACCCTTGTCATACTTGATATACCAGGGGTTATCGACGTTGTTGCGATCCTGAGACTGGATGTCGATTTGATGCGAGTAGGTGTAATCGAGCTCGCTGCTCAGGCCCCAGCGGTTCTGGATGCGAACAGCCGTCTGGAGGCCGTTATAGGTGCCGGTGGCGACGTTTTCATCCTGTGAGATGCCCGCGTAGCCCGGATAGGAACGGTAGGCGTTCTGACTGCCGAGGTTGTTGAAAGCTGTCGCAGCGTCCGAACCGTATTTACCGTTTCCGTCACCAGATACCTGGCGGGCGTCAACGCACGTTGCCGAAGGAATTGTGCACGGGCCTGGCTGCGCTCCGGAGGCAATATTCACCAGGCCAATGTTGGTTGGCAAGCTGTTGAGCGCGTTGTTGACAATGTTCTGATGCCATTGGATGTTGCCAACGTACTGGCCAATCCAGATGACCGAGGGTGTGATCTCGCGCTGCACGCCCAGGCTGAACATGGCCACGGCGGGAGCTCTGAAAGTCTGGGCAAGGCTATCGCCGCCGCCCGCAAAGATCAGAGACGTAGGCGCGATCACATTGCCGGTGCTCCAGTTCTTCCCAGGCTGGCTGAAGTAGGGGTTGCTGATGTTGAGCGAAGGATCGAAGGGCGCGCTGGTGGCCACGCCGAAGATGTCGTTGCCCTGCAAGCGCTCGAAGAAGGTTCCAAAGCCGCCGCGGAGAACGGTCCTGCCATTTCCGGTGAGATCTTCGGAGAACCCGATGCGAGGTTGAAGTGTCTTGTAGTCGTTGGTGACAACGCCCACCGGGTAGCCATTTACGCCGGCAAGGTTGGTGCCGTTGATGTACGCGGGTATCCCTTGGTAGGTATACAGAGTCGGGCTGGCCGAGTTGATGGTGCCGTCTGCGTTCCAGATCGGAGCAGAGCCCGCGCCTGTCTGGTAAGTGCTCTGATTGAAGTTGCCGAGGAGGTTCTGGCGCTCCCAGGCATGCGGCAGGGCGTCATAGCGGAGGCCCAACTGCACGCTCAAGCGAGGCGTAATGTGCCAGTTGTCCATGGCATAGACCGAAGGAGTCTGGTTGGCGTAGTGGCGAATCGGCGCGGACTGAGTCTGGGAGTAGCTGCCGGGCAAGCCCAGAAGCACATCCATGAGGGTGTCGCCCGACAACTGGCCCCAGTTGTAGCTGCCCTGAGCATCGCCGTAGAGCATCTGGTTCTTCGTGTAGCGGTTGTAGCTGAAACCAAACTTGAACTGATGCTTGCCTGTGCTGTAGGAGACGTCCACCTTGGGAGAATAGTCCTGGGCCGCATTATGATAGGGCTCGGTCGCAGTGTCTTCCGATTTTCCCAGGGTGCTGCCGAAGTTCATGCCGGGCCAGATCTTCCGGCCGATGGTATAAGCCGTTACAACCGGTTGAACGGTCCAGGTAGTCGGCAGGAAGGTGTTCTTGCTAGGCACGATGTCTGCGCCGTTGCCGTCATAGTTCATGCTGACTTCCAGCAGCAGGTTGGGCCTGATGGCGCCGGTCAACTTGGCGGTAGCGCTATGGGCCGGCGAGGCGAGAATGCTGGTGAGGGTGTTGTAATTGCATCCGCACCAGCCCAGTTCAGGCTGGCCGTAGTTCTGATTCTGATGGTCGCCGATGTAGTGAACTAGGAGCGCCCACTTGTCGTTGAAGTTGTAATCGCCGCGCACGACGGTGTCTTCCACACTTTGCGGAAGCGGTACGCTGGCCACGTTATAGTCCGTGCTTCCAACGTTCGCCTTGGGAAGAATGCCCGAAGTGAGGTAAATAACCCCGTTGGGATCGAACAGCGACTGAGGAATCACGCCGCTCGGGAATGGCTGCCCAGGAACCAGACCCAGTGGCTTTAACTTGTTGAGGTAGTAGTCCGAGGTGAGCGGGACGTTTGGAACTACCAGGCCGGTAATCTTCTGAGCAGCAGCGTACGTGGGGAGCACATACGGAAGACCGGTTACCCCGCCGACGGTCTTAATGTTGGCGGAACTGGGAATATCCAATGGGTCGATCGTTTGGTTGTTGCTGCTAGCCACGGCGGACGTCTTGCGCCACTCCTGGTTGAAGAAGAAGAAGCCCTTGTTCTTGTTGGTGTTATAGACACCCGGAATGTAGATCGGGCCGCCTACATTGAAGCCGTAGATGTTGTAATGCGTTGCCGGCCTGGGATTGTTGGCGCCGTTGTACTTGTTGAAGAAGGCGTTGGCGTTGTAGGCGGTGGCGCGATTAAACTCCCATGCCGCGCCGTGGAAGCTCCTCGTGCCGCTCTTCAGCGACATGCTGATGGTAGCGCCGGAAGAGATGCCGTAGTCGGGAGGATAGTTGGAGGTCATCATCTGGAACTCAGCGATGGCGTCCTGTGAAGGCTGAATCTGCGTGCCGCCGCCGCCGCCGCGGTCAGCCGACTCGCCGCCGTCGAT